>CAZDYQ010000141.1:0-6159 GCA_964509685.1 uncultured Burkholderiaceae bacterium | reverse complement strand
TGCTGCCGCAGGAGGTCCAGCGCCAGGGCGTGCAGGTCAACAAGTCGACCGCCGCCTTCCTGATGGTGCTCGCGCTCATCTCGGACGACCCCGACACGAACCAGACCGACCTCGCCGACTACATCGTCACCAACATCCAGGATCCCATCAGCCGCGTGCCTGGCGTCGGCGAGCTGCAGATCTTCGGTGCCGGCTACGCGATGCGGATCTGGCTCGACCCCGAGCGGCTGCGCAACTTCGCCCTGACCCCGGCGGACATCAAGGCGGCCATCCTCGCCCAGAACGCGCAGGTGTCGGCCGGCGAGCTCGGCGGCGCCCCGGCGGTGCGCGGCCAGGAGCTCAACGCGACGATCACCTCGCAGACCCGCCTGCAGACGGCCGAGGAGTTCCGCCAGATCCTGCTGCGCACCGCCCCCGACGGCGCGGTCGTGCGCCTGGGCGACGTTGCGCGGGTCGAGCTCGGCAGCGAGCAGTACCAGTTCGTGCCCCGCTACAACGGCAAGCCGGCCACCGGCGTGGCGATCCGGCTCGCCTCGGGAGCCAATGCGCTGGATACCGCCAAGGCCGTCAAGGCGGAGATGACGCGGCTCGCCGAATCGTTTCCGGAGGGGATGCGCTGGCTCGTGCCCTACGACACCACGCCCTTCGTGGAACTGTCGATCAAGAGCGTCGTGAGGACGCTGGTCGAGGCGATCATCCTGGTCTTCCTGGTGATGTACCTTTTCCTGCAGAACTTCCGGGCCACGCTGATCCCGACGATCGCGGTCCCGGTGGTGCTGCTCGGCACCTTCGGGGTGCTGGCCGCGGCGGGCTTCTCCATCAACACGCTCACGATGTTCGCGATGGTGCTGGCGATCGGTCTGCTCGTCGACGACGCGATCGTGGTCGTCGAGAACGTCGAGCGCATCATGACCGAGGAGCGCCTCTCGCCACGCGAGGCGACCCGCAAGTCGATGGGGCAGATCACCGGCGCTCTGGTGGGCATCGCGTTGGTCCTGTCGGCGGTGTTCGTGCCGATGGCCTTCTTCGGGGGCTCGACCGGCGTGATCTATCGCCAGTTCTCGATCACCATCGTCTCGGCGATGGCCCTGTCGGTCCTGGTCGCGCTGATCCTCACCCCGGCCCTGTGCGCGACCATGCTCAAGCCCGTCGAGCCGGGGCATGCGCGGCGCGCGCGCGGGTTCTTCGGCTGGTTCAACCGCGGCTTCGACCGCAGCAACCGGGCCTACCAGGGCATCGTCGCCCGCATCCTCGCGCGGGGCGGCCGATTCCTGCTCATCTATCTCGCGTTGGTCGCCGTCGTGGCCTTCATGTTCGGCCGGATGCCGACCGCCTTCCTGCCCGACGAGGACCAGGGCATCCTGCTCACGCAGGTGCAGCTGCCGGCCGGCGCCACCCAGGAGCGCACGCTCGGGGTGCTCGACAAGGTGCAGGCGCACTTCCTCGAGAACGAGAAGGACGCGGTCGAGTCGATCTTCACCGTCGCCGGCTTCAGCTTCGGCGGTACGGGCCAGAACATGGGCCTCGGTTTCGTGCGGCTCAAGGACTGGTCGGAACGCCCGGGCAAGGAGCTGTCGGCCCAGGCGGTGGCGGCGCGCGCGATGGGCGCCTTCATGCCGATGCGCGACGCGATGGCCTTCGCCTTCGCGCCGCCCCCGATCCCGGAGCTCGGCATCGCCACCGGCTTCAACTTCTTCCTCCAGGACCGGGCGGGCGTCGGCCGCGACGTGCTGCTCGCGGCGCGCGACCAGTTCCTCGGCATGGCCGCCCAGGATCCCGACATGACCGGCGTGCGGCCCAATGCGCAGCCCGACGTGCCGCAGTACCACATCGAGATCGACGCCGCCGCGGCGGGCGCGCTCGGCGTGACCATGGCCGAGATCAACGACACGCTCTCGACGGCCTGGGGCGGGACCTACGTCAACGACTTCATCGACAAGGGACGGGTGAAGAAGGTGTTCGTGCAGGCCGACGCCCCCTATCGCATGATGCCGGAGGACCTGAACCGCTGGTACGTGCGCAGCGCCCGGGGCGACATGGTGCCGTTCTCGGCCTTCGCCACCGCCCGCTGGACGTCCGGCGCGCCGCGGCTCGAGCGGTACAACGGCCTGCCCGCGCTCGAGATCCTCGGCGAGGCCGCGCCGGGCAAGAGCACCGGCGAGGCCATGGCCGCGGTCGAGCGCCTCGCCGCGCAGCTGCCGCAGGGCATCGGCGTCGCCTGGACCGGCCTGTCCTACGAGGAACGCCAGACGGGCGACCAGGCGCCGCTGCTCTACGCGCTCTCGCTGCTCGTGGTGTTCCTGTGCCTGGCCGCGCTGTACGAAAGCTGGTCCATCCCGTTCTCGGTGATGCTGATCGTGCCGCTCGGCATCTTCGGCGCCCTGCTCGCGTCGATGACCCGCGGGCTGTCGAACGACGTCTACTTCCAGGTCGCGCTGCTCGCGACGGTGGGCCTGTCGGCGAAGAACGCCATCCTGATCGTGGAGTTCGCCAAGGAGCAGATCGAGCAGGGCCTCGGCCTGGTCGAGGCGACCCTCGCCGCGGTCAGGCTGCGCCTGCGGCCGATCATCATGACCTCGCTCGCCTTCGCCTTCGGCGTGGTGCCGCTGGCGATCGCCACCGGGGCGGGCTCGGGCAGCCAGAACGCGATCGGTACCGGGGTCCTCGGTGGCACCATCGCGGGCACGCTGCTGGGTATCTTCTTCGTGCCGTTGTTCTTCGTGGTCGTGCGGCGAGTCTTCGGCCGCGATGCCGCCGGCAGGCCTGCCGCGGCCGAGCCGCCGATCGATGCGTAGGAGCGCCTTCGAGATGAAACGAGTTCCCATCGTCCTCGTCGCCGCCGTGCTGTCGGCTTGCGCGAGCATGGCGCCGGAGTACCAGCGGCCCGCCGCCCCGGTCGCGCAGGACTGGCCCGAGGGGCCGGCCTCCGCGGCCGCCGCGGCGGCGCCCGCGGAGGCCGCCGACGCGCAGACGGCCCGGGTCGACATGCCCTGGCGCGACTTCATCGCCGACGACCGGCTCGAGCGCCTGATCGACATCGCGCTCGAGCACAACCGCGACCTGCGGATCGCGACGCTCAACATCGAGCGGGCGCGGGCCCTCTTCCAGATCCAGGATGCGGCGCGCTTCCCGGCGGTGGACGCCACCGCGAGCGGCACGCACCAGCGGCTGCCGGCGGATCTCTCCATGACCGGCGAGGCGGCGACGACCCACACCTACGCCGCGACCGTGGGCATCGCCTCCTACGAGCTCGATCTCTTCGGCCGCGTGCGCAGCCTCCGCGATGCGGCGCTCGAGCAGTACTTCGCCACCGGCGAGGCGCGTCGCAGCGTGGCGATCAGCCTGGTGGCCGAGATCGCCCGGGCATGGGTCGCCCTCGCCGCGGACCAGGCGCGTCTCCAGCTCGTGCGCGACACGCTCGCCAATCGCGAGGCGGCCCACAAGCTCGTGGTCCGCAGCCACGAACTCGGCGTGGCCTCGGCGCTGGACCTGCGGCAGTCGCAGACCACGGTCGAGTCGGCGCGCGCCGACCTGGCGCGTTTCGAACGCCTGCTCGCGCAGGATCGCAATGCGCTCGCGCTGCTCGTGGGCGCGCCCGTGCCCCAGGAGCTCCTGCCCGGGCCGGAACTCGACGACATCGTCGCCGTCTCCCGGATCGCGCCGGGCGTGCCCTCGGAGGTGCTGCTGCAGCGGCCCGACGTCGCGCGCGCCGAGCGCCTGCTGCGCGCCGCCAATGCGGACATCGGCGCGGCGCGGGCCAACTTCTATCCGTCGATCGGCCTGACGGCCGGCATCGGCGTGGCGAGCGCCGAGCTCTCCGGCCTGTTCGAGGGCGGTTCGGGCACATGGAACTTCGTCCCGTCGATCCGCCTGCCGATCTTCGACGGCGGCCGCAATCGCGCGCTGCTCGAGGTCGCCGAGGTCGATCGCGACATCGCGGTCGCCGAGTACGAGCGCGCCATCCAGGCCGCCTTTCGGGAGGTCGCGGACGCGCTCGCGCAACAGGGGACCATTCACGACGAGATCGCCGCGCAGACGGCGCTGCTGGAGGCGACCTCCGAAGCCAATCGTCTCGCCGAGCTGCGCTTCCGCCAGGGCGTCGACAGCTATCTCGCGGTGCTCGACGCGCAGCGCTCGCTCTATGCGGCGCAGCAGGGGCTGATCGAGCTGCGGGCGGCCCGGAGCGCGAACCTCGTGACGCTCTACCGCGCGCTGGGCGGGGGCTGGAGCGCGGTGGACGACGCCGCCGCCGGCGGCATCCCGGCGGGGCTAGAGTCCAGCACGGCCAACCACCGATGAGGCGGAGATGAGTTCCGAACCCCTTGGCGGCACCGGCTGCGTCGATCCCTCGCCCGCCGAGGTGCGCCGGCGCCAGATCCTCGACGCGGCCGGCGCCTGCTTCGCCCGGCGCGGCTTCCATGCGGCGAGCATGGCCGAGATCGCGCGGACCTTCGGCATGAGCGCCGGCCACATCTACAACTTCTTCGCCAGCAAGGAGGCCATCATCGAGGCGCTCGTCGAGCGCGACCTCGAGGCCGCGCTCGACGAGATCGAGAAGCTGCGCGGTGCCGCCGAGCTGGGTGAGGCCATGGTGGCCGGTGTCGCCAAGGGCGTCCAGAAGACCGTGGCGCGCTCGTCGCTCGCCCTCGAGATCGTGGCCGAGGCGGCACGCAACCCGCGCATCGCCGAGACCGTGCGTGCCATGGACGCGGCGGTACGGGCCCGGCTCAAGGAGGTCATCGGGGCGATCCATCCCGATGCCACCCGCGTCGACGAGCGCGAACTGGAGGCGAAGATCGAGCTCATGCTCGCCCTGTTCGACGGCCTGACGGTGCGGGTGGTGCGCAATCCGGACTTCGACCGCGAGGGCGTCATCCGGGAAATGCAGGAGATGATCCGGGTGATGTTCGGGGAGTAGTAGCATCCGCGGTATGGAGTTCCGCGACTACTACAAGGACCTCGGGGTCGCGCGCGACGCGACGCCCGAGGAGATCAAGAAGGCCTACCGCAAGCTCGCGCGCAAGTACCACCCGGACGTCAGCAAGGAGCCGGACGCCGAGGCGCGCATGCGCGCGGTGAACGAGGCCTATGCGGTGCTGTCCGATCCCGAGAAACGCGCCGCCTACGACCAGGTCGGCCAGGCGGCTCGCGCCGGCCAGGAGTTCCGGCCGCCCCCGGACTGGGGCGCCGGCTTCGAGTTCTCGGGCGGCCCCTTCGACGACCTGGGGGCCGAGGAGTTCAGCGAGTTCTTCTCCAGCCTCTTCGGCCGTGCCCCGCGCGGCGGCGCCCGGGCCCGCCGCATGCGTGGCGGCGACCACCATGCGCGCGTGATGGTCGACCTGGCGGACGTGTATCACGGTGCCACGCGCACCATCACGCTGCGCGGCGCCCGGCTGGACGAGAACGGCCGGGTGGTGAGCCAGGAGCGCACCCTGCAGGTCGCCATCCCCAAGGGCGTCGTCGAGGGCCAGCACATCCGCCTGGCCGGGCAGGGCGGGCCGGGCATCGGCGGAGGGCCGCCGGGCGACCTGTACCTGGAGGTGCGCTTCACGCCGGACGAGCGCTACCGGGTGGACGGGCGCGATGTCTACCAGACGGTCCCGGTCACTCCCTGGGAGGCGGCGCTCGGGGCCGAGATCGAAGTGACGACGCCTGCGGGCGCGGTCAACGTGAAGGTGCCGCCGGGCTCGCAGACGGGACGCAAGCTGCGGCTCAAGGGCATGGGCATTCCCGGCAACCCGCCCGGTTCGCTCTACCTCGAGCTGCGGGTCGTGCTGCCGCCCGCAAACACCGAGCGCGCGCGCAAGCTCTACGAGTCGATGGCCCGGGAAATGCCCTTCGACCCGCGCGCGGCGAAAGGAGCGTGAGATGGCGGACGATCGTGTGCTGACCGGAATCCTGATCGACGAGCAGTCCCTCACCATCGACGAGCTCGCCCAGGCGTGCAGGGTCGAGCGTCAATGGGTGGTGGTGAAGGTGCAGTCCGGGCTGCTCGGCAGCGCCACGGGCGGGGATCCCGCCGAGTGGCGATTCGCCAGCGCCGACCTGGTGCGGGCGCGGCGACTCGCCGCGCTCGAGCGCGACTTCGATGCCAACGAGGAGCTCGCCGCGCTGGTCGCCGACCTCATCGAGGAAGTGCAGCGCCTGCGGGCGAGGCTG
>CAZDYQ010000140.1:0-6163 GCA_964509685.1 uncultured Burkholderiaceae bacterium | reverse complement strand
ATGCCGGAGATCCACATCGGGCTGTTCCCGGACGTCGGCGGCGGCTGGTTCCTCAACCGCACGCCGGGCGGGACGGGACCCCTCATGGCCCTCACCGGACTGACGATCAACGAGGCGGACGCGATTTTCGCGGGCCTGGCCGACTTCTTCGTGCCGCTCGAGGCGCGCGATGCACTTTTCTCGGACCTTGCGGGCATCGACTGGCAGGGCGGGGCGGGGGACTTCGCCGCCGTCACCCGGCTGCTCGCTTCGTACCACCAGCGCCACCATGCGGGCCTGCCGGCCTCCAGCCTGATGCAGTACTTCGACGCGATCCGTTTCATCGGGTGCCAGCCCGACGTGATTGCGGCCCGCGACGCACTGCTTGCCGCCGCCCGCGAGGACGAATTCTTCAGGCGTCCGGCCGACAGCCTCGCCGCCGGGTCGCCGACGGCCGCCCACGTCACCTGGGCCTACCTGCAGCGGTGTCGCCACCTGTCGCTGCGCGAGGTGCTGCAGCTCGACCTGGTGCTGGCGCGCCAGTACCAGCGTCGCCACGACTTCCCGGAAGGGGTGCGCGCCTTGCTGATCGACAAGGACCGGCGCCCGGCCTGGTCGCCCGACCGCTTCGAGGCGGTCGCGCCGGAACTGGTGGCGGGGCACTTCCAGCCGCTCTGACGGCCCGGGGCCCCGTCCCCGGGGTTGAAAACCCCGGGGCGGGCCGCCATCTGGGGCACGGCGCGGCGTCCCCGGACGCGAGGCCGGGCGCGGTCCATGGAGCAAGAAACCAGGAAAGATTCGAGGTATCCCAGTCGATGAGCGACACCAGCACGGCAGGCGGGCAGGCGAGCCCGGCCGAGAAGCAGACCCTCGGCTTCCAGACCGAGGTCCGGCAGCTTCTGCACCTGATGATCCACTCGCTGTACGGCAATCGCGAGATCTTCCTGCGGGAGCTGATTTCCAACGCATCCGACGCCTGCGACAAGCTGCGGTTCGAGGCGCTCGATTCGCCCGAGCTGCTGGGTGAGGACGCGGAGCTTGCGATCCGGATCGACTACGACCGCGAGGCGAGGACGATCCGCGTCATCGACAACGGCATCGGGATGAGCCGCGAGGAGGCCATCGCCAACCTCGGCACCATCGCGCGTTCCGGCACGCGCGAATTCTTCGGCCAGCTCTCGGGCGACAAGGCGCGCGACGCGCAGCTGATCGGCCAGTTCGGCGTGGGCTTCTACTCCGCGTTCATGGTCGCCGAGCGGGTGGTCGTGCTCAGTCGAAGGGCGGGCGCACCCGCGGAACAGGGCGTGCGCTGGGAGTCCGACGGCACCGGCGAGTTCACGGTCGAGACGATCGAGCGCCCGCAGCGGGGCACCGAGGTGATCCTGCACCTGCGCCCGGCACCGGCCGATGCGGACGGTGATTCCCCGGACGAGCTGCTGAACGGCTGGCGCCTGCGATCCATCGTGCGCAAGTACTCCGACCACGTGTCGCTGCCGATCCTCATGCGCAAGGAGGGGCAGTCGAAGGACGGCGACAAGGGCGAGGAGGAATGGGAAACGGTCAACCAGGCGAGCGCGCTCTGGTCGCGCCCGAAGTCCGAGCTCGGTGACGAGGACTACAAGGCCTTCTACCGCAACCTCGGCCTCGACGGCGCCGATCCGCTGGCCTGGACGCACAATCGCGTCGAGGGGCGTACCGAATACACCCAGCTGCTCTTCATCCCGTCGAAGGCGCCGTTCGACATCTGGGATCGCGAGCATCGCCACGGCATCAAGCTGTACGTGCGCCGCGTGTTCATCATGGACGACGCCGAGCAGCTGCTGCCGGCCTACCTTCGCTTCGTCCGCGGGGTGATCGATTCCGCGGACCTGCCGCTCAACGTGTCGCGCGAGATCCTGCAGGAGTCGCGCGACGTGAAGGCGATCCGGGAGGGCAATGTCCGCCGGGTGCTGGGCATGCTCGAGGACCTCGTGACGAACAAGCCTGACGCCTACCGGCAGTTCTGGTCGGAGTTCGGCCAGGTGCTCAAGGAGGGGGTCGGGGAGGACTTCGCCAACCGGGAGCGCCTCCTGCCGCTCCTGCGCTTCGCCAGTACGCAGTCCGAGGGCGACGAGCAGACCGTCTCCCTCCCCGACTACGTGGGGCGGATGAAGGAGGGCCAGGAGAAGATCTACTACCTGACGGCGGAATCGCTCGCCGCGGCCCGCAGCAGCCCCCACCTGGAACTCTTCCAGCGCAAGGGCGTCGAAGTCCTGCTGCTCGTCGACCGGATCGACGAGTGGATGCTGAGCTTCCTCACCGAGTACGACGGCAAGCCCCTGGTCTCCGTGGCCCGTGGCGACCTGAAGCTCGACGGGCTGGCCGACGAGGAGGAAAAGAAGGAGGCCGATCGCAGCGCCGAGGAGCACAAGGCGCTCGTCGGGAAGCTTCGCGAGGCCCTCGGCGACCGGGTCAAGGATGTCCGCGTCACCCGCCGCCTGACCGAGTCGGCATCCTGCCTGGTCTCGGACGAGGGCGAGATCAGCGCCCACCTGGAGCGCCTGCTCAGGCAGGCTGGCCAGAAGGCGCCGCAGCGCAAGCCCATCCTCGAGATCAACCCCGGTCACCAGCTGATCTCCCGGATCGAGGCCGATCCGTCGGGCATCGAGGACTGGGCGATGCTGCTCTACGAGCAGGCGCTGCTCGCCGAAGGCGGCCAGCTGGACGATCCGGCCGGCTTCGTGCGCCGCGTGAACCGGATGCTGATGGGCCAGTCGTGAGCCGGTCGGGCGGGCGCGGGCGTCGCGCGCCGGAGCCGTCCATCGCGGTGTCCGACGAGCGTGGCGTTCGCTACCTGCACTTCGGGACCGTCTGGGTGCAGGGCGCGATGCGCCTGCGCCGACCCTGGGACATCGAGCTCGACTACCTGCGCCACATGATGGCGTGGCAGCTCTTCGTCGAGCCGAGGGGCGAGATCCTGCAGATCGGGCTCGGCGCGGCGAGCCTGGCCAAGTACACCTGGAAGCGGCTGCCGCAGGCGCGAGTGGTGGTGGTCGAGATCGAGCCCGCCGTGGTGGCGGTCGCCCGCCAGCAGTTCGGCCTGCCGCCCGAGGACGACCGCCTCGAGCTCGTCATCGAGGACGGCGCGCGCTACGTCGCCCATCCGCGCAATCGCGGCCGCTTCGCCGTGATCCAGGTCGATGCCTACGACGCGGCGGCCAACGGGCCCGTCCTGGGCGGGCCCGGGTTCTATGCCGCCTGCCGGCGGGCCCTCGCCGAGCCGGGCGTCCTCGTCGTCAACCTCTTCGGGATGCACAGCTCGCTGGACGACCACCTGGCCGACCTGCGGGATGCCTTCGAGGGCCGTGTGAAGCTCCTGCCGCCGGTCGAGGCGGGCAACGTGATCGCGCTCGCCTTTGCCGGGCCGAAGCGGCGGCTGTCGTGGCCAGAACTGTACGGGCGGGCGACCGCCATCGAGGAAACGCAGCCGCTGCGAGCCACCGGCTGGGTGAACGCCCTGCGGGAGGAAAGCCCGCAGGGGGCGACGGCGCTCGAGGCCTGACGGTTTTCCGGAGGCGGCGGGACGCCGTTCGTCCGCCGCCGGCTGCGCCGGCATCCAGCCGCTGCTAGGGTGGGGGCGATGAAAGCCAGCCCGACCGAAGCGATCCCGCGCCATGGGCCCCGGGGCAGGGGGGCCGCCCACGACGCCCTCGGTCGCCCGGGCCAGCGCCTGCAACTGCGCGACCTCGTGCCCGCGCTGGTCGCCGACGGCCTGCTGTCCGACGAGGACGCGGCCATCGTCCTGCGCTACGACGGCGTCTCCAGCGTGGAGCAGCCCGCGCTGGCGTCCCTCGCGCAGCGCCGCCTGCGCACGCCCGCCGGCGCCCCGCTCGACATCGATACCCTCGGCCGGTGGCTGGCGGCCCGGCTCGACATGGAGTACGTGCACATCGATCCCCTGAAGGTCGATGTCGCCCGTGTCTCCGAGGTCATGTCGGTCGAATACGCCACCCGGTTCCGCATCCTGCCGATCGGGGTCGAGGGCGGGTCCGTGACGATCGCCACCGCCGAGCCGTTCATCACGGACTGGGTGGCCGAGCTGGGCCGGGCGCTGCGCAAGCAGGTTCGGGTGGTGCTGGCCGACCCGAATGCCCTCAAGCGGTACATCGTCGAGTTCTTCACGCTCGCGCGTTCGGTGCGCGATGCGGGCCGCAACGGGCGGGCGGCGAGCCAGGAGAACTTCGAGCAGCTGGTCGAGCTCGGCCGGTCGGGCCGCAACCTGGACGCCAACGACCAGCACATCGTCACCATCGTCGACTGGCTGTGGCAGTACGCCTTCGAGCAGCGGGCGAGCGACATCCACCTCGAGCCGCGCCGGGAGCTCGGGATCGTGCGCTTCCGGATCGACGGCGTGATGCACAACGTCTACCAGGTGCCGGCCGCGGTCCTCTCGGCGATGACGAGCCGCATCAAGCTGCTCGGGCGCATGGACGTGATCGAGAAGCGCCGCCCGCAGGACGGGCGGATCAAGACCCGCTCGGCCGACGGCAAGGAGATCGAGCTGCGCCTCGCGACACTGCCTACCGCGTTCGGCGAGAAGCTGGTCATGCGGATCTTCGACCCCGAGGTGCTCGTGCTCGACTTCGACGCCCTCGGCTTCCTGCCCGAGGAGCTCGAGGCCTGGCAGTCGATGGCCGCGCGACCCAACGGGATCATCCTCGTCACCGGGCCGACGGGTTCGGGCAAGACGACCACGCTCTACACCACCCTCAAGCAGCTCGCGACCGACGAGGTCAACGTGTGCACCGTCGAGGACCCGATCGAGATGGTGGAGCCGAGCTTCAACCAGATGCAGGTCCAGCCGGGAATCGACCTCGGGTTCGCGGACGGGGTGAGGGCGCTCATGCGCCAGGACCCGGACATCATCATGATCGGGGAGATCCGCGACCTCGAGACCGCCGAGATGGCGATCCAGGCGGCGCTCACCGGGCATCTCGTGCTCGCCACGCTCCATACCAACGACGCGCCCTCGGCGGTCACGCGGATGATCGACCTGGGCGTGCCGCCCTACCTGCTGGCCGCGACCCTCATCGGGGTGCTCGCCCAGCGCCTGGTGCGCCGGCTCTGCCCGGCCTGCAAGACGCCGACCGAGGAGGTGCCGCTGGACCGCTGGCGCGGGATGATCCGGCCGTTCCGGGCGCCGGCGCCCAGGCGCATCCATCGCCCGGTCGGCTGCCTGGAATGCCGGATGACCGGCTACCGCGGCCGGCTCGGCCTGTACGAGCTGCTCCAGGTGGACGAGCCGATGCAGCGGCTCGTCGCCGAGGGTGCGCCGTTGCAGGCGATCCGGCGGCATGCCCTGCGAAGCGGCATGCGCCCGATGCGCGTCTCCGGGGCGACCCGGGTCGCGCAGGGCCTGACCACGATCGAAGAGGTCCTGCGCCAGGCACCCCAGATCGAGGTCGGCGGCGGGCAGGCGAAACCGGACGCGCCGGCCGCGGTCGCCGAAGACATCCTCGAGACGCGCTAGCAGCCCCTGGGCCGAGCGAGGCGAGCCAGCCGGGAGCCACGCGGCGCCGCCCCGGCGGGGGGTGGGGGCGAGGCCGCGTGGCATAATTCGGCCCGCGACCGGTTGCCGGGCATCGTGCGTGCGCGACTGCACGTCGCCATCGAGAACCCAGAGGAGATCACCCATGCCGCTCGCCTCCAGGCTTCCGGCCTTCGCCGCCGCGATCCTCGCCGCCTTCGCCTTCACGGGTCCCGCGCAGGCCCAGACCGAGGTCAAGCTCGCCTATGCGCTGGCCGTCAATTCGCACTACGGCGCCGGGGCCAAGGCCTGGGCCGAGACGGCCGAGAAGCTCAGCAACGGCAAGCTGGTCTTCAAGCATTTCCCGTCGAGCGCGCTCGGCGGCGAGCGCGAGACGGTCGAGAGCCTCCAGCTCGGCACCCTCGAGGCGGTCATCGTGTCGAGCGGCACCCTCAGCAACTTCGTTCCCGAGGTCGGCGTCACCGACATTCCCTTCCTCTTTCGCGACCTCCAGCATGCCCGGTCGGTACTCGACGGCAAGATTGGCCAGGACCTGCTCGCGAAATTCCCGGAACGCAACCTCATCGCGCTCGCCTGGGGCGAGCAGGGCTTTCGCCACCTGACGAACAGCCGCCACCCCGTGAAGGCCCCGGCCGACATGAAGGGCCTGAAGGTGCG
>CAZDYQ010000139.1:0-6174 GCA_964509685.1 uncultured Burkholderiaceae bacterium | reverse complement strand
GCAACCTCGGCGTGAAGCTCGGCTACAACGACCTGCGCTCGACGATCTACCGGACCACGTCGATCACCGACCCGGTCACCGGCGCGGCCACGGCGCTGAACGTGCCGGTCTACGGCGCCGGCTCCCGGGTGCCCGGCGGCTACGCCACGATCTCGGGCAACCTGAGCGGCGTTGCCGACCTGTCCTCGCAGATGGGCTCGGGGCTCGACGGCCTCAGCGCGGTGGGGATCGGACGCGCGACCGCGATCGACAACACCAACTTCGTCAACCTGCCGGCGGCCAACATCGGCGGGGCCGCCCCGGCGACCTTCGCGATCAGCCTGTTCGGCTCGAGCCTGACGCGCTTCCTGAACCTCGAGGTCTCCGCCCTCGAGGCCGACCAGCGCGGCAAGGTGGTGTCGTCGCCCCGCGTGCTGACGGCCGACCAGGGCAAGGCGATCATCGAGCAGGGCACCGAGCTGCCCTACCAGGAGTCCACCTCCAGCGGCGCCACGGCGGTGACCTTCCGCAAGGCCAACCTCAAGCTCGAGGTCACACCGCAGATCACGCCCGAAGGCAACGTCATCCTCGAGGTGGAGGTCAACCGCGATGCGGTCGGGATCCAGACCTCCGCGGGCTTCGCGATCGACACACGCCGGGTGCAGACCCAGGTGCTGGTGGAGAACGGCGGCACCGTGGTGATCGGCGGCATCTACGAGCAGATCGAGCGCAACCAGACGAACAAGGTGCCGTTCCTGGGTGACCTGCCGGTCATCGGCCACGCCTTCAAGAACAACTCCCGTACCAACGACCGGACCGAACTGCTCGTGTTCATCACGCCACGGGTGGTCACGGACACGGCGCTCGCCCGCTAGAGGCGCACCCTTCTCCAGACTCGGAACGCGACCATGACGACAACAACCGCGGGCCACGGGCCCCGATCGATCGCCGCCTGGCTGATGGCCCTCCTGATGTTCCTCGCCCTGGCCGCCTGTGGCGGTTCGGGCGCGGGGGCGGGCGGCGGCGGAGACCTGGGCGGCAGCCAGGCGCAGTCGCTCACTCTCCTGGCGGACACGAACGATCTCGACTCGGCCGGCAGCTCGTCGGCGACGATCACGGCCGTCGTCAAGGACCTGGGCAACCGGGCGCTCGCCAACCAGCTGGTCGATTTCTCCACCGACGATCCCGGGGCGACGCTGCAGGTCACCAACGCGCGGACGGACGCTTCCGGCAAGGCGGTGGCGCTGCTGTCCACGACGGATCCGCAGGCGCGGCCCATCACCGTGCGGGCGACCGTGCAGGGGAGCCCGGTCCAGGCCGTGCGCACCATCCAGGTGGCGGGCACCGCCATCTCCATCAACGGCCCGCAAACCATCGCCTTCAGCGTACCCAGCACCTACACGGTGTCGGTCCGCGATTCCGCGAGCCAGCCGGTGCCCAATGTGCCGGTGACGCTGACGTCCGCGAGCGGCAACGCGATCGCCACCTCGCCCGCCTTCACCAACTCGCTCGGCCAGGCCAGCTTCAGCGTGACCGGCGGCGTCGGCGGCGCCGATACGCTGACGGCGAGCGCGCTCGGGGTCAGCGCGACGCGCGCGATCGCGGTGTCGGGCACCCAGCTCGAGTTCATCGGGCCGGAAGAGGACGGCGCCGAGCTTCCCGTCGGCGCTGCCCATCCGGTGCGGGTCCGGCTCCGGACCAACGGGAACCCGGTCGCGAACACGATGATCGACTTCACCACCACCCGCGGCACGCTCAGCGCCACCAGCGCCATGACCGACGCCAACGGCGAGGCGGTGGTGAACGTGAGCGCCAGCACCGCCGGCTACGCCTCGATCATCGCCACCGAGCCGGGCAATGCCACGGCCAGCCGGGCGGTGGAGTTCGTCGCCGTGACCCCGGCCAAGCTGTCGCTGCAGGCGAGCCCGTCGGTCGTCGGGGTGAACCTGTCGCCGTCCGGCACCAACTCCGCCCAGCTGACCGCCGTCGTGCGCGATGCCGCCGACAACCCGGTCAAGAACGTGCGCGTGAACTTCAGCTCGATCGCCGATCCCTCGAGCGGCCGCATCGAGCCCGGCTTCGCCATGACCGACAGCTCGGGCGCGGCGACCGCTTCCTTCATCCCCGGCCCCAACACGACCGGGCCCGGCCAGGTGATCCTGCAGGCGAACGTGCAGGGCTCGGCCGTGCCCGCCGCCACCACCGCCCTCACCGCGGCGCGGCAGGAGCTCTCGGTCGTGATCGGCACCGGCAACACCATCGAGGAACCGGATTCCACCACCTACCGCATGCCGTGGACGGCGCTGGTCACCGATTCCAGCGGCGCACCGGTGGCCAACGCGAACGTCACGGTGCAGCTCGAGCCCCTGGGGTTCCGCACCGGCGAATGGGTGACCGGTGGCGGCGGTTCCGGCTGGAGCCAGCAGGTGAACGCGACCTGCGCCAGCGAAGACGTCAACCGCAACGGCCTGCTCGACAACGGCGAGGACATCCTGGTGCCGGACATCGGCACGATGGGCAGGCTCGATCCCGGCCAGGTCGCGGCCGCCGTCGTGACTTCGGAGGGCAAGGTGACCGACGCCTTCGGCGAGGCGAAGATCGTCATCAACTATCCGCAGGGCTACGGCGCCTGGGTGTACTACCGGCTGCGCGTCTCGATCAACGCCCCGGCCGGCACCGAGGGTTCCGCCGTGTCCGACTTCTGGCTGCCGGTGCTCGCCGCGGACATCCAGAGCGCGGACATCTCCCCGCCGGGGGACCAGTCCCCGTTCGGCCCGTTCGGCACCGGGATGGGCTGCCCTGCGCTCTGATTGCGGCGTCGGGTAAGCTTGGGGGCCGGCCTTGCGCCGGCCCTCGTGTTTTCCTGCCAGTACGCCGTGTCATCGTGAGCCACGAAACCACCCTTCCGGCCGATCGCCACGCGAGCGGGCGGCTGGAGCGCCCCATCTTCCTCGTCGGCATGCCCGGCGCCGGCAAGTCCACGGTCGGGCGCCGCCTGGCTCGCCTGCTCGGGCGCGAATTCATCGACGTGGATCGCGAGCTGGAGCGCCGCTGCGGCGTACCGATCGCGACGATCTTCGACCTGGAGGGCGAGGCCGGCTTCCGGCGGCGCGAGTCCAAGCTGCTCGCGGACCTGGCGCGGATGCGGGACGTGATCGTCGCCACCGGCGGCGGCGCGGTGCTCGATCCGGACAATCGCCGTACCATGCGGGAGTCGGCGCTGGTGATCTGGCTCGATGCCTCGATCGGGGAGCTCTGGCACCGGCTGCGCCACGACAAGGTGCGGCCGCTGCTGCAGACGCCGGATCCGCGCGGCACGCTGGAGCGCCTCATGGAAACCCGGGCGCCCCTGTACGAGGAGGTCGCGCACCACCGGATGCGCAGCTCCCGGCACTCGCCGGAACGCATGGCGAACGAGATCGCCGCCTGGCTCGAGTCGGGCGGTGGCCGGGGCGTCCGGTGAAGGTATCGTCGATGGCCGGCAGGCGACGGGCCCAGGCCGGGCCGAGGCCCTTGTGAACATGCTTCGAGAGATCCGAGTCGCCCTGGGCGAGCGCAGCTATCCGATCCTGGTGGGTGAAGGCCTGCTGGCTTCGCCCTGCGAGCCCCTGCGCGAACTCGCGCGCGGCCGGCAGGTCGCGATCGTCACCAATCCCACGGTCGCGCGGCACTACCTCGCACCGCTGCGCGCGCAGCTCGAGCCGGTCGCCGCGACGCTCCTCGACGTGAGCCTGCCCGACGGCGAACAGTACAAGACCTGGGAGTCGCTCAACCGGGTATTCGATGCGCTGCTCGCCGCCCACTTCGATCGCCGCAGCCTGGTCGTCGCGCTCGGCGGCGGGGTGATCGGGGACATGGCGGGCTTTGCCGCCGCGATCTACCAGCGCGGGATCGACTTCGTCCAGGTGCCGACCACGCTGCTCGCCCAGGTCGATTCCTCGGTGGGCGGCAAGACGGCGATCAACCACCCCGCCGGCAAGAACATGATCGGGGCCTTCCACCAGCCGCGGCTCGTGCTCGCGGACGTGGGCACCCTGCGCAGCCTCCCGCCGCGCGAGGTCGCCGCCGGCCTGGCCGAGATGCTCAAGCACGGCGCGATCGCGGACACCGACTACCTCGAGTCGCTCGAGCGGGACATGGCGGCGCTCGTGGCGTGCGAGCCGGCGGCCATGATCGCGGCGGTCGCCCGCTCGTGCGAGATCAAGGCGCAGGTCGTGGCCGCCGACGAACGCGAGGGCGGCCTGCGCGCGATCCTGAACTTCGGCCACACCTTCGGGCATGCCATCGAGGCCGGGCTCGGCTACGGCCAGTGGCTGCACGGCGAGGCCGTCGGCGCCGGCATGGCCATGGCCTGCGAGCTTTCGACGCGCCTCGGCCTGCTCGACGAGTCCGACCGGGACCGGCTCGTCGCGTCGATCGCGGCCGCCGGCCTGCCCGTCACCGGCCCGGCCTGGCCGGTGGCCCGCTACCTCGAGCTGATGAAGGTGGACAAGAAGGCCGAGCAGGGCATCCCGAAGTTCGTGCTGCTCGAGGGCCTCGGACGGGCGGTGGTGCGCAGGGTGCCCGAGGCGGACGTGGCCGCAAGCATCGCGGCCCGGATCGGTTGACCGCCATGGAGACGCGCCGCGCGCCCTGGGCCGCCGACCCGGCGCGCAGCCGGGGACGGCGCCATCCGGAGGAGTCCGCCGTCGGTCGCAGCGACTTCCAGCGCGACCGTGACCGGATCGTCCATTCCACCGCCTTCCGCCGGCTCGAGTACAAGACCCAGGTCTTCGTCAACCACGAGGGCGACCTCTTTCGCACGCGCCTGACGCACTCGATCGAGGTGGCGCAGATCGCGCGCTCGATCGCCCGCCGGCTCGGGCTCGACGAGGACCTGGTCGAGGCGATCGCGCTTGCCCACGACCTCGGCCACACGCCCTTCGGCCACGCGGGACAGGACGAGCTCAATGCCTGCATGAAGGAGTGGGGCGGCTTCGAACACAACCTGCAGTCGCTGCGGGTGGTGGACGAGCTGGAGCAGCAGTACGCCGAGTTCGACGGACTCAACCTCTGCTTCGAGACGCGCGAAGGGATCCTCAAGCACTGCTCGCGCCAGCGCGCCGCCGGCCTGGGGGAGATCGGCCGCCGCTTCATCGAGGGCGGCCAGCCGCTGGTGGAGGCGCAGCTGGCGAACCTCGCCGACGAGATCGCCTACAACAACCACGACATCGACGATGGCTTGCGCTCGGGCCTCATCCAGCTAGAGCAGCTCGAGACCGTGGACCTCTTCGCCCGCCAGGCGAACCGGGTGCGGGCGGCCCATCCCGGGCTCGGCGGGCGACGCTTCATCCACGAGACCATCCGCCGTATCATCAACGAGCTGGTGACGGACCTCCTGGAGGAAACCAGCGCCCGCATCGCGCGCCATGCGCCGGACAGCCCCGACGCGGTCCGCGCCTGCCCGCCGCTCGTGGGCTTCTCGCCCGAGATGCGGCGGCGCGCGGACGAGCTCAAGCGCTTCCTGCACCACAACCTCTACCGGCACTACCGGGTGCTGCGCATGACCGGCAAGGCGCGCCGGGTGGTCAGGCAGCTCTTCGAGGCCTACCTGGACGACCCGCGGCTGCTGCCGCCGGAGCACCGGGACCGGGCGCGGGACGATGCCCCCAGGGCCATCGCGGACTACATCGCGGGCATGACCGACCGCTACGCGATCAAGGAGCACCGGCGCCTGTTCAGCTTCGACATCGAGGGCTGAATTTCCGCTTTGCGCTGCAGCGCACCTGCGGTATAGTCATACGCTACCCCGATTTTCGCTGCATTGCGGCATCGTTCGGCCAGAACGCATCGCAGGTCCCCGCGTGGGCGCTCCCTCGTCCCTGCGTCCCTGGCTCAGCCCCTGCACCATTGCGGCCAGGATCAGCGGTCGCAGTTTCGCTGAGCGACCGTCCCGGTCCTGCCAGCAGCCCGGAGCGACTATGAACAGATCATCGAGCCCCCAGGCACGAGGCCTCTACGACCCCGCAAACGAGCACGACTCCTGTGGCGTCGGCTTCGTCGCCCACATCAAGGGACGCAAGAGCCACAAGATCATCGAGCAGGGCCTGCAGATCCTCTGCAACCTCGACCATCGGGGCGCGGTCGGCGCCGACCCCCTCATGGGCGACGGCGCGGGCCTGCTGGCGCAGATCCCGGACCAGTTCTTCCGCGAGG
>CAZDYQ010000138.1:0-6298 GCA_964509685.1 uncultured Burkholderiaceae bacterium | reverse complement strand
TGACCGGCAGGTCGTACTGCTTGCAGGTCGAGAGCTCCTGGATGCACATCTGGATCGAGCCTTCGCCCGTGATGCAGGCGACATCGAGGTCGGGATGCGCGAGCTTGGCGCCCATCGCGTACGGAAGCCCCACGCCCATCGTCCCGAGCCCGCCGGAGTTGACCCAGCGGCGGGGCTTGTCGAAGCGGTAGTACTGCGCGGCCCACATCTGGTGCTGGCCGACGTCGGACGTGATGATCGCGTCCCCGCCGGTGATCTCGTGGAGCTTCTGCACCACGAACTGGGGCTTGATGAGCTCGTCCGACGCCTTGTAGGCGAGGCAGTCGCGCTTGCGCCAGTCCTCGATCTGGCCCCACCAGCCGGCCAGCGCCTTCTCGTTGATCCGTTCGCCGGCCGAGAGGCGCTCGTCCACCATGCCGATGAGGTCGCGCAGCGTCTCGCGGACGTCGCCCACGATCGGCACGTCCACCTTGACCCGCTTCGAGATCGACGACGGGTCGATGTCGATGTGGATGATCTTGTGCGGGTTCTGCGCGAAGTGTTTCGGATTCCCGATCACGCGGTCGTCGAAGCGCGCGCCGATGGCGATCAGCACGTCGCAGTGCTGCATCGCCATGTTCGCCTCGTAGGTGCCGTGCATGCCCGGCATGCCGACGAATCGGGGACTCGAGGCCCGGTAGCCGCCCAGCCCCATCAGGGTGGTGGTGCAGGGAAAGCCGAGCGCGTCCACCAGGCGGTTGAGTTCCTGGGAGGCATTGGCGAGGATGACCCCGCCCCCCGTGTAGATCATCGGGCGCTCGGCCCGCATGATCAGGTTGAGCGCCTTCTTGATCTGCCCCTGGTGGCCCTTGACCACCGGGTTGTAGGAGCGCATCGAGACCTGCTCGGGATACGAGAAGCGGCACTTGTCGCGGGTGACATCCTTGGGAATGTCCACCAGCACCGGGCCGGGCCGGCCGGTGCGCGCGATATGGAAGGCCTTCTTGATCGTCTCGGCGAGATCCTTGACGTTCTTCACCAGGAAGTTGTGCTTGACGCACGGCCGCGTGATCCCGACGGTGTCGCACTCCTGGAAGGCGTCCTCGCCGATGGCGTGCGTCGGGACCTGGCCCGAGATGACGACGAGCGGGATCGAGTCCATGTAGGCCGTGGCGATGCCGGTCACCGCGTTGGTGACGCCGGGGCCGCTGGTGACCAGGGCAACGCCGACCTCCTGGGTCGTGCGCGAATAGGCGTCGGCCGCATGGACGGCCGCCTGCTCGTGGCGAACCAGGATGTGCTGGACCGCGTCCTGCTTGAAGATCTCGTCGTAGATGTAGAGAACCGCGCCGCCGGGATAGCCGAAGATGTGCTTGACGCCCTCTTCGCGCAGGCAGCGGACAACGATTTCAGCGCCGGTGATTTCCATTTGCGTGTTCCTTTCAAGTCCAGGGAGCCTGCCCGCCGGCGCCAGCGCGATCCTGGACCCATCCCGACCCGTGCAGGCATCGGAACCGGAACCATCGCCCCGACGCAGGCCTTGGAACAGGACCTGCGAAAATGATCGGACGCCACGGCCGAGCCCTTGTGGGGCCATTCGTGGCATTCGGAGCCGGCACAAGCGCAACTTGTCGTCGCGACCGCGTCGGTCAAAGCGAACGCCCCCGGCGTGATCCGCCCTCGCGGGCCGGTCACGACAACCGGGAGCGCTCCTGGGTGAGCACGGGAGCATACTGCTATGCAGCATCAGGGGTCAAGCCGACCCGCGGGACGCCTGCCGTCCCTCTGATACGATTCGCGCTGCCGCAACAGCAGTGGCGTGAGCCCCGAGCGCGCCGCCCCCGATGGCCACACGGCAGGAACTCGAAGACTTTCTCGGCGCCACCGAACGCCGCGCCTTCAAGCAGGCGTTCTACGCGGTTCGCAACGAGGAAACCGCGCTCGACCTGGTCCAGGACGCCATGATGCGGCTGGTGGAGCGCTACGCGGACCGGCCCCGCGAGGAACTCCCGCCGCTCTTCCAGCGCATCCTGCAGAACGCGATCTACGACCACTTCCGCCGCGAGAAGGTGCGCCGCCTGTGGGGCACGCTGGTGTCCTCGTTCTCCCCGGGCGAGCCCGGCGACCCGGACGAGTCCGACCCGCTGGAGTTCATGGAGGGCGAACCCGGCCACGGCCTCGGCGAGAGCGCGGATTCGAAGGCCGAGCGCGAGCAGCTCCTTGGCATAATCGAGGCCGAGATCGCGCGCCTGCCCGACCGTCAACGCGAGGCGTTCCTCCTTCGTTACTGGGAGGAATTCGATGTCGCCGAAACCGCGGCACTGATGGGTTGCTCGGAGGGCAGCGTCAAGACGCACTGCTCGCGCGCGACCCGCGCCCTGGCAAGGGCGCTGAGGGAAAGAGGGATAGATCAATGAACGAGCCTGCCTTCGCGGGTCGGGTCTGCCGTGTGCTCGACGCGGGGCTCGACCAGCTTCCGGAACGCATTGCCACTCGGCTCGCGGCCGCGCGCACCGCCGCGCTCGCGCGGATGCCGCAGGACGGGCCGTCGGTCCGCGACCTGCCCGGCACCTCCACCGCGCGGCGCCGCGTCGAGGACCCGGTCGCGTCCGGCAACGAGGCCGCCTGGCTGCGCTGGGTGCCCGTGCCGCTGGCGGCGATGATCCTCGCCGTCGGCCTGTTTGGCATCTGGCACTGGAGCGAGCTGCGCAGCGCCCAGGAGCTCGCCGCGCTCGATGTCGCGATCCTGGCCGACGACCTGCCGCTGTCGGCCTACGCCGACAAGGGCTTCGGCGTGTACCTGCGCAATACCGGGCGATGAGCGCCGCCCTGCCTTCCCGCGGCCTGGTCGCCGCGCTGTTCCTCGTCGCGATCCTCGCGGCGTCGGTCGCCGGCGGTGGCCGCGCCATGGCGCAGGCTTCCGGCGCGGCGCCCACCTGGGCCTCGCTCACGGCGGACCAGCGGAACCTGCTCGCGCCCTTCGCCGAGGAGTGGGACAGCTGGCTGGACGGCGAGCGCCGCGCCTGGCTTGCGCTGGCGGCGCGGTTCCCGGCCATGCCACCCGCCGAGCAGGTTCGCGCCCGTGAACGGATCCGTGAGTGGGCCCAGCTCGGGCCCGAGGAGCGCCGGACCGCGCGCGCGAACTTCGGGATGGCCCGCCGCATGCCCGAGCACGAACGGATCGAGCGCTGGCAGCGCTACCGGTCCATGACGCCCGAGCAGCGCGCGGTGCTGCGCCAGCACGGCCGCACGAGCAACACGGCCGCGGGCCTCGCCACGCCGCGGATCGGGCTCGCCCGCGAGGCGGCCCGGCCCCTGGCCGACGTGGCACCCGGGCCGGCCGGCGCGGACGCCGGCGAATCGACGGCGCGATGACCGATCCCGTGACGAGCGCGCCGCAGGCGGTGGCGGCCGACCCGTGGCGCCGCTTCATGGGCGCGACCTACGAGTGCATCCTGCTCTTCGGCGTGCTCTGGTTCGCCGACTACCTCTTTTCCGCCCTCACCCGCTTCCAGGGCGAACCGGGCCCGATGCGACTCGCCTTCCAGGTCTTCACCGGGCTGGTGCTGGCCGTCTACTTCGCCGGGTTCTGGGCGCGGGGCCGACGCACCGTGCCGATGAAGACGCTCGGCCTGCAGCTGCTCGACCGCGAGGGCAAGGTCCTCACGACGTCACGCGCGTTCGCGCGCTTCGCCGCGGGGCTCGGCTCGATCCTGCTGGGGCTCGGCCTCGGGCACGAGCTGCACCCGGCGCTCTACCTGCTGCTCTTCGTGCCGTACGCCTGGTGCTTCTTCGATCGTGACCGGCGGGCGCTGTACGACGTGGTCGCCGGCACGCGCCTGGTGTACCTGCCCGTCGCGCCCGCGCCCAGGCGCAAGGCGGCGGTCAGCCGGTAAAGGCCCGCACGCGCGAGGCGATCGCCTCGATGGCCTCGCCGGCCGCGTCGAGCCGCCCCCCGAAGCGAATGAAGCCGTGCAGCATGCCCGGCACGCGCAGCAGTTCGCTGCGCCCGCCCTGCTCCCGGATCCGGTCCACCATCGCCTCGCCTTCGTCGCGGAGCACGTCGCAGCCGGCCGTGACCACGAAACTGGGCGGCAGGCCGCCGAGGTCGTTCGCGCGCAGCGGCGCGAGCTCGGGATTGTCGCCCCGGCCGCGGGGATCCTCGCCGATGAACTGCTGCCAGTACCACAGCATCAGGTCGCGGGTCAGGTAGTAGCCCGACTCGAAGGCCTCCATCGAGGCGGAGTCGTGGCCGACATCGGTGACGGGGTAGATCAGCACCAGGCCCGCGACCGGCGGCGCGCCCGCCGCCTGCCGGCGCCGGGCCACGCCGAGCGCGAGATGGCCGCCCGCACTGTCGCCGGCCAGCACCACGCGATCGGCATCGATGCCGAAGGCGGCGGCATCGGCGAGGATGCCGGCAACCGCCGTCTCGCAGTCGTCCAGGCCCGCCGGATACGGCGCCTCGGGCGCGAGGCGGTAGCCCACCGAGAACACCTGCGCGTCGGCGGCCCGGGCAAGCTCGCGGCAAAGGGCGTCGTAGGTGTCGAGCGTGCCCGTCACCCAGCCGCCGCCGTGCATGTACACGATCGCCCGGCGCGGGGCCGAGGCGGGCACGTAGTGCCGCACCGCCACCGGCGGCGTGCCGCCGGCCCCGCCGAGGGCAAGGTCCTCCACCCGCGCCATCTCCGGCCCCGGCACGGTGAACTTCGCGGTGAGGAGTTCGTGTCCCGCGCGGGCCATCTCCACCGTGGGCATGCCGGGGCGGCTGCCCATCTCCGCGAGCAGTGCCGCGGCTTGAGGATGGAGGCGGGAATCGGGCTGGCTCATGGCGGCTCTCCTCGCAGGGGGTCAGGCGGGTCGGGGTCGGCGGCTCACTGCTTCACGCAATCGACGTAGTAGACCTTGCGGCCCCGCTCCTCCTCGACGACCAGGCCGTGGACATCGGTCTCGAAGCCCGGGAAGCGCTCGTTGAAGGAGCGCGCGAACTTCAGGTATTCGACGATGGAGCGGTTGAAGCGCTCGCCCGGGATCAGCAACGGGATGCCCGGCGGGTACGGCGTCACCAGCATCGTGGTGATCCGCCCCTCGAGCTCGTCGATCGGCACCCGGTCCACGCGCCTGTGCGCGAGGCACTCGAACGCATCCGACGGGATCATCGCGGGCTCCATGTTCGAGAGGTACATCTCGGTGGTGACCCGCGCAACGTTGTGGCGCCGATAGGCATCATGGATCTGCTGCGCGAGGTCCTTGAGCCCGACGCGCTCGTACTGCGGATGGGCCTCCACGAACTCGGGCATCACCCGCCAGAGCGGCTGGTTCGCGTCGTAGTCCATCTTGAACTGCTGCAGCTCGGTCACCAGCGTGTTCCAGCGGCCCTTCGTGATACCGATCGTGAACATCACGAAGAAGGAATAGAGCCCGGTCTTCTCGACCACAACGCCATGCTCGGCCAGGTACTTCGTGACGATCGCGGCGGGGATCCCGTGGGCGTCGAACTTGCCGTCGATGTCGAGGCCCGGCGTGACGATGGTCGCCTTGATGGGATCGAGCATGTTGAAGCCGTCGGCCAGCTTGCCGAAGCCGTGCCAGGGCGCATCCGACTCGAGGAACCAGTCCTCCCGGTCGCCGATCCCGTTCTGCGTGAGCCGCTCCGGGCCCCACACCTTGAACCACCAGGAGCCGTCGAACTCCTCGTCGACCTTGCGCATGGCGCGCCGGAACTCGAGCGCCTCGAAGATCGACTCCTCGACGAGCGCGGTACCGCCCGGCGGCTCCATCATGGCGGCGGCCACGTCGCAGGACGCGATGATCGCGTACTGCGGGCTCGTGGACGTATGCATCAGGAAGGCTTCGTTGAAGCGGTACTGGTCGAGCGTGCGCGACTCCGAGTTCTGCACCAGGATCTGGGAGGCCTGTGACAGGCCCGCGAGCAGCTTGTGCGTGGACTGCGTCGAGAACACCAGCGCGTCGCGCGATCGCGGCCGGTTCGGGCCGATCGCGTGGAACTCGTGATAGAAGGGATGGAAGGCCGCGTGCGGCAGCCAGGCCTCGTCGAAGTGCATCGCCTCGACGTAGTCCTCCACCTGCTCCTTGATCGTCTCGACGTTGTAGATGATGCCGTCGTAGGTGGACTGCGTGATGGTCATCACCTGCGGCCGCTTGCTCTTGTCCTTGATGAGCGGGTTGGCCTGGATCTTGGCCGCGACGCTCTCCGGGCTGAACTCCGACAGCGGAATGGGCCCGATGATGCCGAGGTTGTTCCGCGTCGGCTGCAGGAAGATCGGGATCGTCCCGGTCATGATGATCGAGTGCAGCA
>CAZDYQ010000137.1:0-6369 GCA_964509685.1 uncultured Burkholderiaceae bacterium | reverse complement strand
GCCCATGTTCGACGACAGCAGGTAGCGCAGGAACTTGCGGATGTTGTCGAAGATGACGCGGCCCTCGCGCACGGCCTGCACGATGGTGGCGAAGTTGTCGTCCGCGAGGATCATCCGCGCGGCCTCCTTGGTCACCTCGGTGCCGGTGATGCCCATCGCGATGCCGATGTCGGCCGACTTGAGGGCGGGGGCGTCGTTCACGCCGTCGCCCGTCATGGCGACGACGTTGCCCTCGGCCTGCAGCGCATCCACGATCCGCAGCTTGTGCACCGGCGCCACGCGCGCGAACACCGATATGTGGCGCACCGCCTCGGCGAAGCCGGCCTCGTCGAGCTCGTCCAGGTCGGTGCCCGTCAGCGCGTTCGATCCGGGCGGCACGATGCCGAGGTCCGCGGCGATGCGCGCCGCCGTGCGCGGATGGTCGCCGGTGATCATGATCACGCGGATGCCCGCGCGGTGGGCGTCGCGGATGGCGAGCGCCGCCTCCTCGCGCGGGGGGTCGATGATGCCGACCGTGCCGGCGAAGACGAGGTCGCGCTCGAGCGCGTCGGCATGCTCCGGCTCGATGGACTCGTCGGCGCGCAGCGGGCGGTAGGCCACCGCGAGCGTGCGCAGGGCGGCATCGGTCAGGGCATCGACATCGGCGAGGATGCGCCGACGCATCCCGTCGTCGAGGGGCTCCACATCGGTTCCGCAGCGCACGTGCGTGCAGCGCCCGAGCAGGACGTCGGGCGCGCCCTTGGAGACCAGCACGCGCTCGTCCCCGCGTTCGTGGTCCAGCACGATCGTGGACATCATCTTGCGCTCGGACGTGAACGGGAGCTCGCCGATGCGCTCGAACCGTCGCTCGCGTCGTTCGTGTGCGCCGAGTTTCCGTTCGGCGACGAGGAACGCCGCCTCGGTGGGGTCGCCCTCGACCTGCCAGGCGCCTTCGTCGGTGCACCGCAGCTGTGCGTTGCTCGCGAGACTGCCGCCGCTCAGGAGAAGGACCACCTCGGCGCGTTGCGCCTCGTCCCGCAGGGGTTCGCCGTCTCGCTCGACGCAGCCCACCGGGGCATAGCCGACGCCGCTCACCCGCGCGGGGCCGGAGGCGGTGCGCAGCTGCTCGATCGTCATCTCCGAGCGGGTGAGGGTGCCTGTCTTGTCGGAGCAGATGACGGTCGCCGAGCCCAGGGTCTCGACCGAGGACAGGCCCTTGACGATGGCATTGCGCCGGGCCATGCGCTGCACGCCGAGCGCAAGCACGACCGACAGGATCGCGGGAAGCCCCTCGGGCACGGCGGCCACGGCGAGCGAGACGCCGAGCAGCAGCACGTTGACGATGGCGTCGAGGCCGCGCACCTCGAACACCGCGAACACCGTCGCGATCACCACCAGCGCGATCACGACGACGGCGATGCCCAGCGCGCGCCCGATCCGGGCGACCTCCTCCTGGAGCGGGGTCGATTCCTCCTCGGTGGACTCGAGCATCTCGGCGATCGCGCCCATCTGGGTCGCCATGCCGGTCGCGGTCACCACCGCGAGCCCGGTGCCCTGGACGACGGCCGTGCCCTTGAAGACCATGTTGAGCCGGTCGCCGAGCGGGGCCGGGGCGGGCAGGGTATCGGCATCCTTCAGCACCGCTTCGCTCTCGCCGGTGAGCGAGGACTCCTGGACGCGCAGGGCCGCGGCCTCGACGAGGCGTGCATCCGCGCCGACGGCATCCCCCTCGCCGAGCACGAGCAGGTCGCCGCGCACGAGCTGGGCGCTCGGGATCCGGCGCAGCTCCCCGTCGCGCAGTACGGTCGAGGTCGCCGCCGTCATGCGCGAAAGCGCGGCGACGGCGTTTCGTGCCCGGGCCTCCTGCACGTAACCGAGCACGCCGTTCATCACCACGATGAGCCCGATGACGATCACGTCCACGGGCCATCCCTCGCGCCCGCCGACGATCCAGGCCACGAGCGCGACCACGATGGCCGCGAGCAGCAGGTAGACCAGCGGGTTCCGGAACTGGGCCAGCAGGCGGCGCCAGGCGGGCGTCGGCGCGGCGGCGCGCAGCTCGTTGGGGCCGTCCCGCGCGAGGCGCCGCGCGGCCTCCCGGCTGTCGAGTCCCTTCTCGATGTCCGTCGCGAGCAGCCGGGCGACCGCCGCGACGTCGGTCGTGGACGGATCGTCGAGGGCGGGCGGCCGGTCGGGAGGCGACGGATCGGTTCGGGCTGGCGAGGCGTTCATCGAATGGAATCATGCCCCAAACCGATCGCGGCGATGGGCACCGTCCTTGCTCAAGGGAGACATCACCCACAGCCCCTGGAGCTATCATGACAAACCGCTACCTCAACCTGATCGCCGGTCTCGCCCTGTGCCTGGGCACCGCGGCCGCACCGCTGCACGCGCAGACCACCACGCCGATGACCGACGACCAGATCGACGCACGCTACGATGCCGCCAAGAAGCGTTGCGACGAGATGAAGGGCGACGACAAGGATCTCTGCATGGAGCGGGCCAAGGCCGACAAGGACAAGGCCGAGGCCGAGGCCAAGGCAGGCAAGAAGCGGGCGGAAGCCGATCGTGACGCCGCGAAGGAGAGCCGCAAGGCCGACTACGAGGTGGCGATGAAGAAATGCGAGGCGATGTCCGGCGACGCCCAGGACAAGTGCGAGGCCGACGCCAAGGCGCGCTTCGGCAAGTAGGCGGCATCGGGGCGGGACCCTCCCGCCCGCCACAAACGGAAAGCCCGCCAACCGGCGGGCTTTCCGCATTCGTGCGTCGCGTCGCTACGCGGCTTCGCGGGTGAGCTCGGTGCCCGGCGACCAGGACCAGGTCTCCGAGACCGAGCGCGACGGGGATCCGTCGGCATTGACCGCGTCGCGGTACGCGATCGAGGTCTGGCCCTCCTCGTCGGTATCGACGAACTGGGTGCCGTCCTTGCGCATGCCCGACTCTTCCTCCACGACCTTGCGGACGAAGTCGCGGTGGCTGCGGAACTCGATGAACTTCGGCAGCGTGCCGTCGCCGAGCACTTCCGCCGGGTCCCGGCGCTCGATGTCCTTGAAGAGCTTGAGCACCATCTGGAAGTGGCCGAGCTCGTAGTCGAGGAAGCGCTCCCAGATCGCCTTGACGCGCGGGTTGTCCTCCTGGGCCGCGCAGCCGGCGTAGTTCCACACCTCGTTGGCTTCGCAGATGAGCAGCTTCTCGAGCGGCGACTCGTCCGGGTTGAGCATCGAACCGTAGTGGGTGATGTGCTGCGACTCGACCGAGGCGATCTCCGCGTAGAGCTGCCTCGCCACCGGGTCCGCGAAGATCGGCCCGATGTTCATGTAGTAGTCGTGCGTCTGGTACTCGCCGCCGGTGAGCGTCAGCGCATGGAGCTTGGTCGCGAGCAGGGCATCGGCGCCGTAGGGCTCCAGCAGGTCGTGTTCCGGGGCGCGATGGTGGAACCACGTCTCGCGTGCCGGGACGATGTCGGTGTAGCCCTGGGTGATGTTGTTGGCGTCCTTGCCTTCCAGCCGGTCCAGCAGGGCGCTGTAGCGGAACAGATGGTCGAAGTCCTCCAGCAGCGCATAGCGGTAGCCCTGGGCCATGTAGGGATCGGGCTCCAGCTGGGCGACCGAGGCGGTCACCTCGATGGCCGTCTGCTCGTAGCCGATCGTCGTCTCGATGGGCGAGTGGTCGGCCCCGAGCAGCCAGTTGATGGTGGTCGCCTGGTGCTGCTCCACGCGCATGAGCTGCGCCAGCGCGACCCGCGCATCGGCACTGCAGCGGAGGGCCACCTGCTTGGTGCGCAGCGAGTCGAGCTCCACCCCGTTCATCAGGATGATGCGCACCCGGGTGAAGGCGTCGTCATCGAGCTTGCTGATGGGCTTGCCGACCATGTCCTTCCAGCTCATGCGCTGGCGGTCGAGCGCGACGCCCTTGTCCTGCAACAGATTGATCGTCATTCCTGGCTCCGTTGGATTGTCGTGTCAGACCGAGACCGAAGGCTGGCCGTTCGTCAGCAGGGCCATCAGCCAGTTGCGGACCACCATGAGGTGCTGCTCCTCCTGTGCCAGGGCGTCGAGGCACGAGGCGCTGAGCTCGTCCTCGCCGGCCTGCTGCGCGAGTTCGGCGAGCAGCTCCCAGCCCGCGTTGTCGGTCAGCTCGGCCGTCATCAGGGCATTGAGCGACTGGGCGAGGGTGGTGCGCGGGTCGGTCAGGACCTGCATGATTCCCATCGAGGCGGTGCCGATGACATCGGCGCACGGGGTCTGGGCGGTGGGATCGCCTCCCATGGCTTCCACGGCCTCGCAAAGCATGTGGAAGTGCGCCAGTTCCTCCCCGCGGATCCGCTCGAGGGTCTCCATGGGCGTCTCGTCGGCGAATTCCCCGAGCATCGCGGGATCCTCGCCGTTGAACGACAGGGCCTCGGCGGTCGAGGGCAGGTCGCCGCCTTCCTCCAGGGCCGCCCGGTACTTCGCGATCATCGCGTCGTACAGGCGGGTGCCGGCGCGCTCGAAGGCGATGCGCTCGCCGAGCTTGTCTAGGAGCAGCTCCGGGTGCTCGCCCATGAGCTTTTCCATCCTGGTCCTGACGGCGCCCTTGAGCGACGCGGGCGGCGGGATCGATCCGATGGACTCCGAATCCACCACGTACTCGCCGCGCTCCTTCGCACTGGCCGTGGTGTCGATGTCGACGGGGGGGCTGTAGAGGCGAACCGCGTCGGCCATCGCCTTCGCGCGGTCGGGAGCGCTCGCGGCGCCGGTGCGGTTCGCGCCGGTGGTAGTGGCTTGCATGATGCTTCCTTGATTCCTTGGAGGTCCTTGAATCCCTTGCCTGGCGGTGACGGGCCAAGGGGCGGTCGCCTGCCCCTGGGGCCGGCGACCCAAGCTCCTGCAAGCCCGGTACCCGCCCGCGTCCCGGCGCCCGGTTGACGCGCCCGGCGGCCTGTCCTAAGGTCCCTGAACTATTGCGCAGGAAACAAATGCCGGACGGGCGGATTCACCGCCCGCCTGCACGGAGGAGGCTCGACGATGTCGCTGGACAACCTGCCTTTCGCCCGCATCACCGACCTGGCGAAGGCCTATCGCAGCCGGGAGCTCTCGCCGGTGGAGGTCACCCGCCAGATGCTCGACCGGATCGAGCGGCTGGATTCACGGCTGCGCAGCTTCACCACCGTCACCGCGGAGATCGCCCTGGAGCAGGCGCGCAAGGCGGAGGAGGAACTCGGCCGTGGCGAGGACCGGGGCCCGATGCACGGCGTGCCGATCGGCATCAAGGACCTCTGCGCCACCAGGGGCGTGCGTACCACCTGGGGCACGACGGTCTATGGCAACCATGTGCCGGACGAGGACTGCACGGTCGTGCGCAAGCTCGCCGAGGCCGGCGCCGTCATGCTCGGCAAGCTGCACATGACCGAGGGCGCGTTCTCGACCCATCACCCGGACCTGCCGCCGCCGGTCAATCCGTGGCATGCCGAGCACTGGCCCGGCGTCTCGTCGAGCGGCTCGGGCGTGGCCACGGCCGCCGGCCTGTGCTTCGGCGCGGTCGGCACCGACACCGGCGGCTCGATCCGGTTCCCCTGCGGCGCCAACGGGCTGACCGGCATCAAGCCGACCTGGGGCCGGGTCAGCCGGCAGGGCGTGTTCGCGCTGGCGGCGAGCCTGGACCACATCGGGCCCATGACCCGCTCGGCCGCCGATGCCGGCGCCATGCTGGGCGCCATGGCCGGCGTCGATCCGCTCGACCCGACCTCCCTCGAGGCGCCCGTGCCGGACTACCTCGCCGGCCTCGACCAGGGCATTCGCGGCATCACCGTGGGCATCGACGCGAAGTACGCCTTCGAGGTGACCGACGAGGACACCCGCAAGGTCGTGGAGGAGGCGCGCCAGGTGCTTGCCGACCTGGGCGCGAACTTCGTCGATGTCGAGATGCCGGCCAGCACCCTGTCGATGTATCGCGACTGGCCCGCCTACTGCGCCGTCGAGACGGCGATCGCCCATGCCGACACCTATCCGGCCCGCGCGAAGGAATACGGCCCGGTCCTCGCCAGCCTGATCGAGGCGGGACGGGGCCTGGGCGCCATGGACCTGATGCGGATCCATCACGAACGGCTGGCGTTCACGGGCGGCCTGCGCAAGATCTTCGAGCGGGTGGACCTGCTGCTCGTGCCGGTCCATCCGTTCGGCAACCCGACCAATGCGGAGATCGACGCACTGTTCCGGCGGCCGGGCGGCATCGACGACGCCCTGCGCTTCACCGGGCCGTTCGACTTCTCGGGCAGCCCGACGATCACGCTGCCCGGCGGCTTCGGCGCGAACGGCATGCCGATCGGCTTCCAGCTCGTGGGCCGCCATCTCGACGAGCCGCTGCTCGTCAGGGCGGGGCACGCCTACCAGGGCGTGACCGACTGGCACC
>CAZDYQ010000136.1:1213-6427 GCA_964509685.1 uncultured Burkholderiaceae bacterium | reverse complement strand
GGACGCAGGCCGTCGGCAAGCACATGATCCAGCGCTTCAAGGACGGCGATCCGCGCCCGGGGGCGATCGTCAACCACTCCTCGATCGCGGGACTGCGCGGCTCGATCGGGCAGATCAACTACGCCGCGGCCAAGAGCGGGCAGCTCGGCATGAGCATGTCCATCGCCCGCGAATGGGCCCGCTACGGGATCCGGGCGAACACGGTCTGCTTCGGCGTGGTCGAGACCCCGATGACGGAGACCATCCGGGGCGAGAAATTCCGCGAGGGCATGCTCGCGAGCATCCCCCTGGGCCGCTGGTGCCAGCCGGAGGAGGTCACGCCGATGATCTGCTTCCTGCTGTCGGACGACGCGAGCTACATCACGGGGCAGTTCATCGCCATCGACGGCGGGCTGCACACCTCGCTGTAGGGCGCGGGCCGGTGCCCTCCCGGTTCAGGCGCCTTCGAAGCGAGGGGCGCGCTTCTCCATGAAGGCGCGCACCCCCTCGCGGGCATCCCCGCTGCGGGCCCGCTCGCCGATGAGCCGGTACTCGAGATCGAGATGGTCGGCAAGGCCCCGGCCGGGCAGGCCGGCGCACAGCGTCCTGACCGCCGCGAGCGAGCCCGGGGCGCCGCGCGCGAGCCGCGCGGCGAGCGCCTCGGCAGCCTCGCGCAGCTCGCCGTCCGGATGGAGGGCATCCACGGCGCCGTACTGCAGGCAGGCCTGCGCATCGACAGGGTCGCTCAGCATGAGCCACTGCTGGGCGCGTATCGCGCCGACGCGCCGGGCGAGGAAGTACGCGGTGCCCGCATCGGGGCTCAGGCCGATCGCGACATAGCCCGTGCGCAGCTTCATCGAGGTGGCGGCGAGCACGAAGTCGGCGGACAGCGCGAGGCCGACCCCGGCGCCCCCGATCGGGCCCTGGACGACCGAGACCACCGGCGCCGGCGACTCGTGCAGCTTCAGCATGGCGGGATGCAGCGGCGCGACGGTCTCGTCCACGAGCGGGCCGAGGTCGTCGGCATTCGCGGTGAATTCGTCGATGTCGCCGCCGGCGCAGAAGATCCGGCCCTCGGCGAGCAGCATGATCACCCGCGGCTTCGCCTCCAGCACCGCATCGACCACGTCGGCGAAGGCCCTCGTGGTAGCCCGTGTGAGGGTATTGCCGCGCTCGGGGGCCTGCAGGATGATCCGGGCGATGCCGTCGGCGATCTCGTAGCCGACGTCGCCAATGCTCGTGCGGGACATGCTGCTCTCCTCCGGTGCAGGTGGTCCGGACGATCATAGCAAGCATCCCCGCGCCCGATGACCACGGAGCCCGTCCGCCCATGAGCCTCGTCCTGCCCGGCCCCGATGGCCGCCACCGCTGCCGCTGGTGCCTCGCCACGCCCGAGTACCTGCGCTACCACGACACCGAGTGGGGCTTCCCGGTCGACGACGACCGGCGCCTCTTCGAGAAGATCTGCCTCGAGGGCTTCCAGTCGGGCCTGAGCTGGCGCACGATCCTCGCCAAGCGCGAGAACTTCCGCGCCGCCTTCGATGGCTTCGACTACCGCAAGGTGGCGCGCTACGGGGAGCACGACGTCGCCCGCCTGCTCGCCGACGCCGGCATCGTGCGCCATCGGGGGAAGATCGAGGCGGCCATCAACAACGCCCGGCGGGCCTGCGAGATGGCGGACCGGCACGGTTCGCTCGCCGGCTGGTTCTGGCGCTTCGAGCCCGATCCCGCCTCGCTCGGGTCGCCGCAGTCGCTTACCGTTTCTCCCGAATCGATCGCGATGTCGAAAGAGCTCAAGAAGCTCGGCTGGCGCTTCGTCGGGCCCACCACCGTGTTCGCGTTCATGCAGGCCATGGGCCTGCTCAACGACCATGCCGAGGGCTGCGTCACGCGCGAAGAGGTCGCGCGGGCGCGCGAGGGCTTCGAGCGGCCGGCGCTGGCAGGCGCCTGAGCACGGCGGGCATGCCGGGGCGCCGGCACCCGAAGCGGGCTATCCTTGGGCCGGCGCCGGGCCGCGCGCCCGAGCATCCGAACAGGAGGAGACCATGTCCGACTTCGACGCCATCCAGCGACTCGCCCGCACCTATTTCGAGTGCATGCACGAATCCAGCCGCGAAAAGGCGCTCGAGGTATTCCATCCGCATGCCCGCGTGCTGGGCCTGCGCAAGGGCACCCTGGTGGACCGCACGGCGGCGGAGTTCGGCGACCTGGTCGCGAGCGTGCAGCCCTCGGCCGCCTCCAGGGGCGAGCCCGAGCGCTTCGAGATCCTGTCGATCGACATCGTCGGCGACACGGCGGTCACGCGCATCCGCTGCGACTTCGCCGGCACCACCTACCTCGACACGCTGTCGCTGCTGAAGGTCGACGGCCAGTGGCGCATCTTCAACAAGCTCTTCCACATCGAGGGAAAGGCGGCGAGCTGAGGCGCACGCCCGGCGCCGCTACGACATCGGATTCGGCGCAGCGGGCCGCTCCGGCGGCAACGGGATGAACTCCTCCGAGTCGAGGTCGGGCAGCTTCATGCGCCCCGCCTGCCAGTCGGCCTTGGCCTGCTCGATGCGTTCCTGGCGCGACGAGACGAAGTTCCAGTCGATGAAGCGCGGGCCCACGGGGTCGCCGCCCACCGCGACGAGCACGGAAGGCGCGCGGGCGGTGATCGTCGGCGAATCCCCAGGCCCGAGGACGGCCATCCGCCCCCCATCGAGGCGCTGGTGCCCGATCTCCACTTCCCCCGAGGCGATGTACACGGCGCGCTCGGGATAGCCGGGGGGCAGCGCGACGCGCGAGCCCGGGGCGAGCTCCCAGTGGATGTAGAAGAGCGGCGATCGCACCGGCACTGCGGCCCTCGTGCCCCAGGCCTCCCCGGCGACCAGCCGTCCCTCGACGCCGCCTTCGTCCAGGCGCGGCAGGCCCTCGCGGCCGATGTGGTCGAAGGCCGGATCGCATTCCTCGTCCTCGACGGGCAACGCGACCCAGGCCTGGATGCCGTCCATGTGGCCGCCCTCGCGCCTGGCCCGCTCGAAGCGCTCGGAATGTGTGATGCCGCGCCCGGCGGTCATCCAGTTGACCTCGCCCGGTTCGATCGGCTGCTCCGAGCCGACGCTGTCCCGGTGCATGATCTCGCCGCGGAAGAGATACGTCAGCGTCGCCAGGCCGATGTGCGGATGGGGCCGCACGTCCACGCTCCGGGGAATGCCTGCCGGCAGCTCGACGGGCCCCATGTGGTCGAAGAAGATGAAGGGCCCTACCATGCGCCGCTTCGCGAAGGGCAGCACCCGGCCGACCTCGAAGCCGCCGAGCGAGCGGCGGCGTGCCTCGATGACGAGTTCGATCATGTCTGCCCCTCGATGTGGACTCCGGCCATATTAAACCCATGCTCCTGCCCATCCTCGCCCTCGTCGCCGCCTGCGTCTTCCTGCCGCTGCTGCAGGCCGCGCGCCTCCTGCGGCTGCAGGAGTCGAGCCGGCTCGGCTGGCTCCTGGCGGCCGCCGATGCGACGGTGTTCGTCGCCGTCATCCTGCTCGTCGGGCGCTGGGACATCGCGGGCTTCGGCATCCGCTTCGTCCTCGTGGCGATCCTCATGGCCGCCATGCTGCGGTCGTGGCTTGCGCACCGGCGCCTCCCGTGGCGCGCCGCCGACCGGGCGTGGTCCGGGCGTGCGCGCCGGACGCGATGGGCAAGCGCTGCGTCGCTGCTCGTCTTCGGCGCGCTGCTGGCCTGGTTGCTGGCGGGCCTCGCGCCGCCGGCGCCCGCGCGCGACATGGCCCTGCCGCTTCGCGACGGTCGCTTCGTCGTGGGGCAGGGCGGCGCGGTCGGGCTGCTCAACCAGCACGTGGGCTACCGGCAGCAGGCCCACGCGGCCGACATCGTCGCGTTGAACCCCCTCGGTTTCCGGGCGAGCGGCATCCTGCCCGACCGGCTCGAGGCCTATGCGATCTGGGACGTGGCGGTGCTGAGTCCCTGCAAGGGCACGGTGGTCGAAGCGCGCGACGACCTGCCGGACCTTGCGCCCGGTGTCATGGACCCGGGGCACCCGGCGGGCAACCATGTGCTGCTCGACTGCGGCGGCGTGCGCCTGCTGCTCGCCCACTTGCGCGAGGGCAGCCTCGCGGTCGCCCCGGGCGACGCGGTGGCGCCCGGTGATCCGATCGGTCGTGTGGGCAACTCCGGCAATACCACCGAGCCGCACCTGCATGTCCATGCCTTCGACCCGGGCAGCGGCGATCCCGTACCGTTGAGCTTCGGCGGTCGCAGGCCGCTGCGCAACCGACTGTTCGTCAACTAGCGTCGAGGAGTCCGCATGTCGAGCGACACGAACACCATCCACGAGGTCTTTCCGTACCTGCGGGTGCGGGACTCCGCCGAGGCGATGCGTTTCTACGCCGCCGCCTTCGGTGCGACGGAGCTCTTCCGGCTGACCGAGCCGGACGGGCGGATCGGCCACGCCGAGATGCAGCTCGGGCCGGCCGTGCTGATGCTCTCCGACCCCTACCCCGAGTACGGCCTGGACGCGCCCTCCGGGGATGGCGAGATGGGCGCCACCCTCCACCTGCACGTGGACGATGCCGACGCCATGGCCGAGCGGGCGGTGGCCGCGGGCGCCACGATGCTGATGCCGCCCACGGATCACTTCTACGGGGAGCGCAGTTGCCGGTTGCGGGATCCCTTCGGTCACACCTGGCTGATCGGCCACCAGATCGAGAAGCTGACGCCCGAGGAGATGCAGGAGCGCTACACGGCCCTCTTCCGCTAGATCCGGCGGATCAGTCAATCATCCCGGACGCTCGGCGATTCACGCCGACGCTCGCCGCCCTCAAAGTAGCCCCGTGCTCGCGAGGCGATGCGCCCGCGAGCACGTCGTTTCAACGGTACGGAAGCAACCGGGCAGGAGTCGTCGAGGATGGCAAGCGGAAGCGAAAGCGAGTGTTACCCCGGACGCGCGGCGACAGCGGGCGCGTCCTCCCACGCCGCGTACGCGGCGGCCCTTCACATGCTGCATGCGGGCCAGGGCGACCCCATGGCGACGATCGAGCGCGCGCTGCGGCACGACCCGTGGTTCGCCGACGGCCACTGCCTGCGGGCCGCCCTCCTGGTCATGCGCGCGCGCGACGATGCGCGCCCCGAGCTGGCGCGCACGCTGCAGGCGCTGCGCAACCTGCCGCCGGCGCGCCTGTCGCCGCGCGCGCAGCGCCACCTGGACGCGGCCCAGGCCTGGCTCGACCACAGGCTGCAGAG
>CAZDYQ010000136.1:0-1113 GCA_964509685.1 uncultured Burkholderiaceae bacterium | reverse complement strand
GCGCGCAGCGCCACCTGGACGCGGCCCAGGCCTGGCTCGACCACAGGCTGCAGAGGTCCCTGCGCCTGTATGCCCGGATCGTCGAGGAAGACCCGTTCGATTCGCTCGCGCTGCGGGTGGCGCATTTCGGCGACCTGCAGTGGGGCCGCCAGCGCGAGCTGCGCGACAGGGTGGCCGCCGCGCTGGCACACTGGGACGAGTCGATGCCGTTCTACGGGCACCTGCTCGCCATGCTGTCCTTCGGGCTGGTGGAGAACGGGGAGTACGAGGCCGCGCTGGAGACCGGGCGGCGGGCGCTGCGCCATGTGCCGGACAACGCCGGCGCGATCCACGCGATCGCGCACGTCATGGAGATGCAGGGCCGGGCGCGGGAAGGCATCGAGTGGCTGCGATCGACCCGGCGCGTCTGGGAGGCGAGCGCGAGCTATGCCGCCCACCTCTGGTGGCATCTCGCCCTGCGGCACATCGATGCGGGCGAGCCGCACGAGGCGCTGCGCATCTACGACGGGAAGATCGCGAGCTTCGAGGGCGCGGGGGCGCTGGTCGACTGCTCGGGGCTGCTCTGGCGGCTGGAGCTCGCGGGCCATGCGCTCGGGGATCGCTGGCAGCGCCTCGCCGATCGCTGGGAGCGGCTGGCGCTCGGCGGGATGCGGCCCTTCATCGATGCGCATGCCATGCTCGCCTTCGCCGCGTCCGGCCGTCGCGCAAGCGCGCGGCGCCTGATGGACGCGATGCGCGACTATGCGCGGCAGTCGGGCGAGCTCGAGGCGATCGTCGCTTCCTCCGCATTGCCGGTGTGCGAGGCGCTGTGGTCCTTCGGGTCGGGCGACTATGCGCGTGCCGCCGACCAGCTCGAGGCGCTACGGCATCTCGCCGATGGCTGCGGCGGCAGCCGCGCCCAGTGCGACCTGCTGGCCCTGACCCTGCTGGAAGCGAACCGGCGCTGCGGGCGTATGCGCCGGGCGCGCGCCCTGGCGGCCGAGCGCCTCGTGCGCCGGCCGGGCAGCGGCTTCGACCAGCGGCTTTACGCGAGCCTGGCGGGTTCCGCGGAATCGACGTCGGTGACGGGAAGGCACCCGGCCGCGGATTCGGACGCGCTGCCGACGGCGGCCT
>CAZDYQ010000135.1:0-6455 GCA_964509685.1 uncultured Burkholderiaceae bacterium | reverse complement strand
CGCTCGTGGCCACCTACTCCGGCCGCGGCGAATGCCACTACGCGCTCGCCGACGGCGTGCGCCTGGTGTACCTGGCCGACCTCTTGCCGAAGCGCCGCGGCCCGGTGCTCGGCTACCTGTCGCGGCTGTTCGCCCTGCGGCGCCTGCTGCGCGGGCAGAGGCCGGACGTGGTCGTCTCGTTCCTCTCGAACGTCAACGTCACCGCGATCCTCGCGACCCGTGGCCTCGGGCTCTCCCTCGTCGTCTGCGAGCGGACCGACCCGCTGGCCTCCAGCGACTACACCGCGCTCACCCGCCTGCCGATGCGCCTGCTCTATCCGCTCGCCGACGTCGTGACGGTCCAGACCGAGTCGGTGGCCGAGCGCATGCGCGCGTTCATCCCGGGCGCGCGCCGCGTCGAGGTCGTGCCCAATCCCGTTCCCGACGCCCTCCTGCACGTCCCGCAGCAGCGGGCGCCACGGCCCGGGGCGGGCGAAGGGCCGCGCCGGCGGCTCGTCGCCATGGGCCGTCTCTCGGCCGAGAAGCAGTTCGACCATCTCGTCGCGGTGTTCGCGAGCCTCGCCGGCGACTACCCGGGCCTGGACCTCTGGATCTGGGGGGAAGGCCCGCTGCGGAGCGAGCTGGAGCGACAGGCGCAGGCCGCGGGCATCGCGGACCGCGTCTTCCTGCCCGGGCGCACAGCGTCCCCGTGGGAGGAGATGGCCCGGGGCGAAATCCTCGCGCTCACCTCCGCCCACGAGGGCTTCCCCAACGTGATGCTCGAGGCCATGGCGATCGGGCTGCCTTGTGTGGCGTACGACTGCCGCAGCGGACCGCGGGAGCTGAGCGAGGAGGGCCAGGTCGCCCTGCTCGTGCCGCCCGACGACAAGGCCGCGCTGCGCCGGGCGCTCGTCCGGCTGCTGGACGACGCGGCACTGCGCGAGCGCCTCGGCGCGTCGGCGGCGGCCTCGGTGCGGCGCCGCTTCCGGCTCGACGCGGTCGTCGCCCGCTGGGACGGGATCTTCGCCGCGGCGCGCCCTGCCCGGGCGGCGGCCTGCGCGTAGCCGGCGGCGCATGCGGATCCTCTTCGTCATCACCGGGCTGGACTACGGCGGCGCGGAGCGCATGCTGCTCAACCTCGTGACGCGCATGGCGCCCGCGCACGAGCTCACGGTGGTGTCGCTCACCGAGCGCGGGCCGATGGCGGGCGAGCTCGAGCGACTCGGCGCCCGCGTGATCGCGCTGGGCATGCGCGGCCCCCACGCGTTGCCGGTGGCGGTCCTGCGGCTGGCCGGCCACATGCGTGCGATCCGGCCCGACCTCACGAGCACCTGGATGTACCACGCCGATCTCGTCGGTGGCCTCGCCGCGAGGCTGGCGGGCCTGCCCGGGCCGGCCTGGGGCATCCACAACGGCGACCTGGCCATCGAGAGCACCAAGCGGCTCACGCGCGCCGTCATCCGGCTCAATGCGCGGCTTTCCGGCGTCCTGCCGCGACTGATCATCTGCTGCTCCCATGCGGCACGGCGACTGCACGTCGAACAGGGCTACCGGGACGACCGGTTCCTGGTCATCCCGAACGGCTTCGACATGGATCGCTTCCGCCCCTCCGACGATGCGCGACGCGCGTTGCGCGAGGAGCTGGGCCTGCCGTCCGACGCCCTGCTCGTGGGCCTCGTGGCGCGCTGGCACCCGGTCAAGGATCATGCGGGCTTCCTTCGCGCCGCGGGCATCGTATCGCGCGCGCATCCCGACGCGCGCTACCTGCTGGTGGGCAGCGATTGCGATCGGTCCAACGCGGCGCTGGCCGGCCTCGTCGACGAGATCGGGCTCGCCGGGCGCGTCCACCTGCTCGGCGCCCGCGACGACATCGCCCGCGTCACCGCGGCGCTGGACGTCGCCGCATCGTCCTCCACGGGCGAGGCGTTCCCCAACGTCCTCGGCGAGGCGATGTCATGCGGCGTGCCCTGCGTGACGACCGACGTCGGCGACTCGGCCCACATCGTGGGCGACACGGGCCGCGTGGTACCTCCGCGCGATCCGCGGGCGCTGGCAACGGCGCTCTCGGAGCTCGTCGGCATGTCGCGCGAGCAGCGCGTCGAGCTCGGACGACGGGCACGCGAGCGCGTGCGCGACAACTTCGAGTTGGGTCGCGTCGTCGGCCTCTACGAGGCCGCGTTCGGTGGGCTCCTGGCGCCGGCTGGCGCCCAGGTCCACCGCAGGGGTGCCTGAACCATGTGCGGGATCGTCGGCCAACTCGGCCCGCTGCCCGGCGACCGCCGCGCGATCCTGCTTCGCGCCGCGGCGCGGATCGCACACCGGGGACCCGACGACGAGGGCATCTGGTGCGACGACGAGGCGAACGTGGGCCTCGCCCATCGCCGGCTGTCGGTGCTCGACGTTTCCGCCGCGGGGCACCAGCCCATGGCCTCGGCCGACGGCCGCTGGGTCATCGTCTTCAACGGCGAGATCTACAACCATCTCGAACTGCGCGAGGAACTCGGCAAGGCGAACGGCCCGGACGCGGCGCCCGCCTGGCGGGGCCACTCAGATACGGAGACCATCCTCGCCTGCGTCTCGCGCTGGGGCCTGGAGCCCACGCTCGACCGCCTCTACGGCATGTTCGCCATCGCCCTGTGGGATCGCGGGGAGCGGTGCCTGCACCTCGCCCGCGACCGGATGGGCGAGAAACCCCTGTACTACGGCCGCGTGGGCCGGACGATCGCCTTCGCCTCCGAGCCGAAGGCGTTCCGGGCGTTCCCCGGCTTCGAAGGCCGGATCGATCCGCAGGCGCTCGTCGCGTACCTCGGCAGCAACCTCGTGCCGACACCGCTATGCATCTACGAGGGCATCCGCAAGCTGCCGCCCGGCCATCGCATCGCGCTGCGCGAGGGGGACTGCCGGCGCGATGCCCTGCCCCCGCCCGCTCCCTACTGGTCGCTCGCCGCCGTGGCTCGCGAGGGCACGGCTTCGCCGCGACGCTTCGTCGACGACCGGGCGGCCGTCGACGCCATGGAGGCCACGCTCTCGCGGGCCGTGCGGCGCCAGATGATCTCCGACGTGCCGCTCGGCGCGTTCCTCTCGGGCGGGATCGATTCCTCGACCGTCGTCGCCCTGATGCAGGCCCAGTCCAGCCGGCCGGTGAAGACCTTCACCATCGGCTTCGACGAGGCCGCGCACAACGAGGCGGAGCATGCCAAGGCCGTCGCCAGGCATCTGGGCACCGAGCACCACGAGCTCTACGTGGACGACAAGGCGGCCCGGGACGTCATCCCCCTGCTCGCCGGCATCTACTGCGAACCGTTCGCGGACTCGTCCCAGATCCCGACCTACCTCGTTTCGCGCATGGCCCGAGAGCATGTCACGGTGTGTCTCTCCGGCGACGGCGGCGACGAGCTTTTCGCGGGCTACTCGCGCTACGACGACGCGCTGCGCGCGTGGGGCGCCAGGGAGCGACTGCCGGGCCCACTCCGGCCCGTCGTCGCGAGCGCCTTGCGTGCGCTGTCCCCGCAAGCCTGGGACGGCCTGCTGCGCCTGGCGCAGCCCCTGCTGCCCGCGAGCCGCGCCGACGCGCTCAGCGGCGCGCGCCTGCACAAGGCCGCGGCGATGCTCTCGGCCGACCGCTTCGAGGCCTTCTACCGCGAGCACATGAATGCCTACTGGCCCGCGGAAACGGCGGCCCGCGCCCCACGCGCCGACGCGCGGGCGAGCGAGTGGCCTCCCCGTCCAGAAGGCCTCGCCCCCGTCGAGGCGATGATGCTCGACGACGCGCTGCGCTACTTGCCCGACGACATCCTCGTGAAGGTGGATCGCGCGGCCATGGCGGTCAGCCTCGAGACGCGGATCCCCATGCTTTGCCGCGAGGTCGTGGAGTTCGCCTGGTCGCTGCCGCTCGACTGCAAGGTACGCGGCGGCGAGGGGAAGTGGCTGCTACGGCAGGTGCTCGCGCGGCACGTGCCGCGCTCGCTCTTCGAGCGCCCGAAGATGGGTTTCGGCGTGCCGCTGGACAGCTGGCTGCGCGGGCCGCTGAGGGATTGGGCGGAGGATCTGCTCGACGCATCGCGCCTCGAGCGCGAGGGCCATCTCGCGCCCGCGCCGATCAGGCGCGCCTGGGCCGAGCACCTGGACGGGAAGGGCCGCTGGGAATACCACCTCTGGGGGGTGCTGATGTTCCAATGCTGGCTGCAGTCCCAGTCGGCGTAGGCGATTCCCCGACGGGCCCCGGCAGGAGCTGCCGGTAGACGCCGACGGTGCGCTCGAAGACGATCTTTTCGTCGAGGTTCTGCAGGACGAAGTCGCGACCGGCCGCACCCATGCGCTTGCGCAGCTCGCCGTCGCGGGCAAGCCGCCATACCGCCTCGGTGAGCGCCTCGATGTCGTGCAGCGGCACGAGGTAGCCGTTCAGGCCGTCGCGCACCACTTCGCGACAGCCCGGCACGTCGGTCGCCACCAGCGGGATCGCGCAGGCGGCGGCCTCGATGAGCGATCGCGGCGCCCCTTCGGAACGGCTGGGCAGCACGACGACGTCGGTCCGCTCGAGCAGCGCCGCCATGTCGTCGACATGCCCGAGGAACTCCACCACACCCTCTTCCTTCCACTGCTGGAGCTGCTGCGGCGGCACCGAGGCGGGATTGCCGGTATCCGGCTCGCCGGCCACCAGGAAGCGCAAGTCGGCCCCCTCGCGCCGGGTGCAGCGCGACGCCATCTCGACGAAGTCCACGATGCCCTTGTCGAACAGCAGGCGACCGACGAAGAGAATGGTGACCGGCTCCGTGGACGACGGGAGTCTCTGCGACTGGCGGAACCGGCTCGTGTCCACGCCCGATCCGCGGATCAGCGCCACGTGCGTTTCCGGCGAGAGCCCGAGCCCCTTGACGAAGCCCAGGTCGTCGGAGTTCTGGACGATCACCGCCGAGCCCGGCTGGTTGGAGACCGCGCGCAGCAGCCAGCGAACCAGGGGCCGCAGCAGCAGGCGGGTGCGCAGGCGCTGGCTGGCAAACACGTAGCCCAGCCCCGCGACCGCGTGCACCGCGGCCGGGACCTTCGCGAGGCGGGCCGCGATCCCGCCGTAGATGATGCACTTCAGCGTGAAGTGATGGACGAGCGCCGGCGCCTCGCGGCGATAGATGTCGGCAAGCGCCAGCACCGTGCGCGCCTCGCGCAGCGGATTGAGGCTGCGCCTGCGCATGTCGAGCGGTATCCAGCGAAAACCCTCGGCCTCCAGCCGTGGCCCGTACTTGCCGGGCGGCGAGACCATCACGACCTCGTGGCCCCGGCTACGGAGGTGCTTCGCGAGCCCCAGCCGGAAGTTGAACAGGTACCACTCGGTGTTCGCGTAGAAAATGATCTTCATCGTGACCCCGCGGCGGCTCCGGTCCGGATCGCCGACATCGCCCCGTCAGGGTAGCGCGTGATCAATTCCGCGTCCGGCAGGAATTCACACTCCAGTCCGAGCGCCGCCCGGCCGCGCCACCGGCCGAGGCCGGGGGCGGGCCAGGGCCTGCATCAGGGCAGGACAGTTCCCGCGACGTAGGTATGCACTGGGGCACCGGCCGAGGCGTTGCGCCAGTCGCTTGCGAACAGCACCCGCCGACCGTCGCGGCTCGGCACCGCCTGCGCCTGGCGCAGGTACTCCTCGTCGGCCGGGTTGTCCGCAAACGGCGCCGGCGAGTACCGCTCCACCGTCCCCGTCCCGTCCAGCTTCACCGAGAAGATCTGCCGGTACATGTACGCGTCCGTCTTCGCGTTGTGGTACGTCGTGCTCACGTAGCACCACCCGGGTCGCAGGTTGTTGCGGCACGACGTGTGCTGGTTCCACGCCATGTACGAGGCCGGAACCTCCACCCGCTGCACCCCGTCGGACAGCCGGATCGAGTACAGCGCCGCCTGCCCGTTGGCCTGCGTGAGCAGCACCTCGTGGCCCTCGACCGTGTAGCCCATGTCGCCGTGCGAGAGCTGGTTGTTCACCAGCGTGCGCAGGAAGTTCATCGTCTGCGCGTCGTACAGCGTGTACGACAGCCCAGGCTTCGTCTGCCCCACCAGCACGTAGCGGCCGCTGGGCGAGATCGCCGCCGAGTCGATGTCGCCCCACGGCCCGGAGTAGCCGTCGAACCGCCGCGTGGCCACCACCGTGTCGTTCGCGATGTCGTACACCAGCACGTCCACCCCGCCCGAGCGCTTGCCGATCAGCGCCACCCGACGGTCGTCGTCCGACACGTTGCCTTCCCCGCCACCGACGTACACCGCCGAGTACTCCGGGAACGTGCGCAGCGTCGTCTGCGTGCGCGTCGAGACCTTGAACCGAACGAACCGGTTGCCCGACACCCCGAAGATCACGTCCGGGTCCTTGTTCGACCAGATCGCGTCGCCCGGCAGGCTCAGCGTGCCCAGCGGCTCGTAGGTGCGCCCGTCGAACAGCTTCACCGGCGACTGCACCAGCAGCAGCCGCGAGCCGTCGGCGTTCCACGGCTGGCGCA
>CAZDYQ010000134.1:0-6517 GCA_964509685.1 uncultured Burkholderiaceae bacterium | reverse complement strand
CTGTTAATCCGCAGGTCCCTGGTTCGAGTCCAGGTCGGGGAGCCAGGACAGCCGAGGGCCGGGCGTTGATGCGTCCGGCCCTTTTTCATGCCTGCGCCCGGGATAACCCGCCGGCGGGGAGGCTCCCTGTCGGCGCGCGGACACGAAGAAGGACATGCGATGAAGAAGGACCTGCGCAAGCGCATCGCCCTCACGATCCCCATCGTCGCCGTCGTGCCGTTGTTGCTTCACGCCAGCCTGCCGGTCACGGACTGGGCGAGCGGCCTCGGCGTGCTCATGGTGTGCGTCATGTGCGTGCTGGGCCTGCAATCGATCTGGACCCGGCCCGCCGGAGAGCCCGGCAACGAGACGGCGCCCGAAGACGGCGATGCACCGGCGACGCGCTGGACCGGGATTCGCGAGGACCGCCGGGGCCTGTTTCGTCGAGACCGCCGAGCCTGAATGACGGCTTCCGTGCCGGTTCACCCGCGGATGACCGGCCCCACGGGCCGTGGTCAGTCCGACAGGTGACAGCTCCCGCCGGGCCGCGTCGCCTCTGCCAGCCACGCGATCAGCGCTGCCCGATCGGCGGGATCGGGCACTCCCGCATAGGTCATGAAGGTCATGGGAACCACCGCCAGCGGATCCGCGAGGAAGCGATCGAGAGTTTCCCCGTTCCAGACGATGCCGCTGGCGCGCATCGCGGGCGAGTATCCGTCGAAACCCGGTGCGGTCCCCGCCCTGCGCCCGAACAGTCCGCAATGCTGCGGGCCGGTCCGGTTGCCCTCGACCGAGTGGCAGGCGAGGCAGCGGCCATACACCTCCTCGCCATGGCGCAGGATCGCTTCGTCCACGGTCGCCCCCGCCGTGCCCGTGCCCGCCACGAACGAGAGAAACAGGCCGAGCAGTCCGGGGACCGCCCGGCAAGGGCGAGGGTTCATGACACGAAGGCGACGGGAACCGGCTCCTCGCCGACCGCGTGGCGCAGCACGGCCCAGTGCATCGCCTCGTCGCCCAGGATGCTCGCCGCCACCCTTGCGAGCTCGCGCGAGCCGAACAGGGGCACCGCCCCGAGGTAGGCCGACACGGCCCCCTTCTCGAGTCCCGCGGCGAATCGCAGCACGTCGGCCTGGTTGCGCAGCGTGTCCACGGGGAAGTCGTACCTGGCCTTCGGGCCGACCGGACTGCCACCGAGCTTCCTGACCGTCGCGGCAAGCGCATCGGCATGCTCCCTGTGATGGCCCTGGAAGCGGCTCGCCAGGGCGAGGACGTCCTTCTGCAGCAGGCCGCTCTCCGCGCCGACCTGGTAGGCGGCAACCGCCTCGAGCTCGGCCCCGAGCGCCGTATTCAGGATGCGCACGTCGGCCTCGGGGTCCACGGCCCTCGTATCCGACCTGGCCCCGGGTCCGGCGGCCATCGCCTCGCAGCCGCCCAGCAGCGCCAGCGCGCCCGCGGAGAGGACGCCCGTTCCGGCCAGTAGCGCGCGTCGGCGCAGCAGGATGCCGGTATCGGATTCGAAGAATGATGCGCTTGTCATGTCGAGCTCCTTGTCGTCGAGGGAAGGCATGGGCGTGAGGCAACGCGGGCCCCGTGCGGGACCCGTCGGCACACGAAGCTTCAGTGGGGGCGGATCAGGCCTGCGCGCGCCAGCTCCGCCAGCACGTGGTTGACGACCGCATCGCAGCGCTCGCCCGCGAACTGCAGCGCGTCGGGCGCATGCATCTCCACCTGCTGGCCGATGGACTCGCGCAGCATCGCGCGGGCTCGCAGGTACCGGGTCCGGACGACCGCATCGCTCACCTGGAGGCAGCGGGCGGTCTCGTCGACGCTCGCCTCCTCCACCGCCCTCAGGATGAAGACGCTGCGGTAGATCGGTGGCAGGCTCTCGATGGCGGCCTGCAGGATGTCGCGCACCTCGGCGCGCTCGGCGGCCGCATCGGGCGACTCCACTCCACGGTCATGGCTCATCGGGTTCTCCGGACCGGCGTCGTCGGCCTGCGCTTCGCCGCCACCCCACTGGACGTGACGCCCCCTGCGCCGCACCACGTCGACGGCGGCGTTGAACGCGATCCGCGCGAGCCAGGTCCCCAGCGCGGAATCCCCGCGGTAATCGTCCAGCCTCGAGAAGGCGCGAAGGTAGGCTTCCTGGACGACGTCCTGGGCCTCCGCCTCGTCATCGACGACACCGCGGGCGCACCGGAAAAGCAGGCGGTTGTGCTGGCGCATGATCGTCTCGAACGCCACTGCATCGCCCTTCCTGGCGCGGGCGACGAGCGCCATGTCCTGGCTCCTGTCGGTGTGCATTCCCGCCGCGCTGGCTTTCGATTGCTGGAACATGTCGGGGTTCTCGTGCAGGTCGCCGGGCATTGCGCCCACATGCCCATTAGACGCGTTCCGGCCCGAAAGAGTGACAAGCGGGGGTGACGAGCGGGGGTGACAAGCGGGACCAGGCCAGCGGGGCGGCAAGTCCATGCCGCCGGCGTGAATCGAGGCGCGCGCGCATGGAACTGCGGTATACCTGCGCTACCGATCCCGGGAGCCCGACGCAGTCCGCCATGAAGATCCTCCTGCTGTCCGACCTCCACCTTTCCGTATTCCCGATGGAAACACCGCCCACCGATGCCGACGTCGTGGTGCTGGCCGGGGACCTCGGCAGGCCCGCGGCGGCGATGGAATGGGCAAGGCGGCTTGAGCGGCCGACACTGTTCGTGGCCGGCAACCACGAGTTCTACGGTTCCGACCTTGTCTCGACCTGCGAGCAGTTGCGCGAGGCTGCCCATGGCACCCAGGTGCGGGTGCTCGAGCGAGAGGAATGGAGGCTGGGTGGCGTGCGCTTCCTCGGCTGCACGCTCTGGTCCGACTACCGGCTCTTTCCCGACGACGAGACGCGCGAGAGGGGCCTGGCCATGGCCACCGAACTCGTGCGCGACTTCAGCCGTATCGGGCTTGCGCCCGGATCCCCCGATCGCCTCAGCCCGGAGGTCGCGCAACGACTGTGCGACGAATCAGTCGCCTGGCTGGACGGACGCTTCGCGGAGCCGTTCGAAGGACCGACCGTGGTCGTGACCCATTTCGCCCCTTCGCGCCGGAGCATCCATCCGCGCTTCGAGGGCTCGCCGATCAACGCCTGTTTCGTCAGCGACCTCGAGTCATGCATCCGGCGCTGGCAGCCGGCCCTGTGGCTGCACGGCCATACCCACGACAGCTTCGACTACCGCATCGGCGCGACCCGCGTGCTCGCCAATCCTCGCGGCTATGCGCCCGGGGGCGTCGTGGAGAACGGGTCGTTCGACCCCGGGCTGCATGTCGAAGTCCCATCCACGCAAGGAGTCCAGCGATGAGCGAAGCCACGGTGACCGACAATGCCGCGCAGAAGCGCTACGAGCTGCGCGAGGGCGGCGCGATCGGTGGCTGGCTCGAGTACGAGGATCGCGGACCGGTCCGGGTCTTCACGCACACGCGAGTGCCCGCGGAGCATGAAGGCAAGGGTTACGGGTCGCGGCTCGTGAAGGCCGCGCTCGACGACATGAGACGCCGGAAGCGCCATATCGTCGCGCAGTGCGAGTTCGTCGATGCCTACATGCGCCGGCATCCCGAGTACGAGTACCTCAGGGCGGACGCCGGGGCGGCAGGCGGCGGCGGATAGGCGTCAGCGTTTCGCGCGCAGCGGGCGCAGGCGTCCGGAAGCCGGCAGCGCTTCGGATCACCCGGATTGACACGGAATGCCCGCCGCCCCGAGACTCGTCGGCCGGCCATGCGCAAGGCTCCGCCCCGACTGGGCCGGTACCGCATTGCGAAATGGGTAGCCGGCCGAATGACGCCGGGGCGGGCGGCCCTGCGCCCCTGCCCGTCTGACCGAGATGGCCGGTACCGCCCTGTACGCCGGGGAGCGCGCCGCTCCCGACGGTCTCATGCCCTCGCGGGCCGTCCCTGCGATAATCCGCTCACCACAACGACGACAATCACCCCGACCACAGGAGAATCAATGAAGTCCAACATTCGCGCATTCCTGCTCGCCGCCGCCCTCGGCCTCGGCCTCGGCGGCGTCGCGCACGCCCAGAACTTCATCAACGTCCTGACGGGGGGCACCAGCGGGATCTACTATCCGCTCGGCGTCGCCCTCTCCCAGATCTACGGCAAGGCCATTCCCGAGGCCAAGTCCTCGGTCCAGTCGACGAAGGCTTCGGTGGAGAACCTGAACCTCCTGCAGGCCGGCAGGGGCGAAGTCGCATTCACCCTCGGCGACTCGCTGTCCGCCGCCTGGAAGGGCGATCCCGAGGTCGGGTTCAAGGCGCCCCTGAACAAGCTGCGGGGGCTCGCCGCGATCTACCCGAACTACGTCCAGATCGTCGCCAGCGCCGAGTCCGGCATCAGGACGCTTGCCGACCTCAAGGGCAAGCGGGTGTCCGTCGGCGCGCCGCGTTCGGGCACCGAACTCAACGCCCGGGCGGTCTTCAAGGCGGCAGGCCTGAGCTACGAGGACTTCGGCAAGGTCGAGTACCTGCCCTTCGGCGAATCGGTGGAGCTGATCAAGAACCGCCAGCTCGACGCCACGCTGCAGTCGGCCGGCCTCGGCGTCGCGTCCATCCGTGACCTTGCCACCGCCGTCAAGATCGTTGTCGTCCCGGTCCCGGCCGACGTGATCGAGAAGATCGGCGATGCCGCGTACCAGGCAGCCACCATCCCGGCAGGCACCTACGAGGGCCAGACGAGCGACGTCCCCACGGCGGCGATCAACAATTACCTCGTCACGCACGAAGGCGTCTCCGAGGACATCGCGTACAAGATGACGCAGGCCCTCTTCGACAACCTCGACCAGATGGTCTCCGCCCATGCCGCGGCGAAGAACATCAGTCTCGAGAATGCCGCCAAGGGCATGCCGCTGCCGCTGCATCCGGGGGCGGAGAAGTTCTACCGCGAGAAGGGCGTCCTCAAGTAACCTTCCGCGGGGCGGACCGGCGCCAGGCCTGCCGGCCCGCCTCTCCCGACCGCGAGGGACGCGCGAACCGCGTCCCTCTTTCGTTCCGCCCGGAGAGCTCCCGATGTCCGAGCAAGCCAGCAGCCCGCCTTCCGAGATCGCCAACCCCGTCCTCGACGATCCGCACAACATCTTCCGGCCCCGCTCGCCAGCGGCGACCCGGGCGATCTTCTGGATTGCGGTGGCCTTCTCGGCCTACCAGATCTACACGGCCGCCTATGCGCCGCTGTCGAGCCTGGTCATGCGATCCCTGCATGTCGGCTTCCTGCTCCTGCTCGCCTTTGCCGCGCTGCCGACGTTTCGCCGAGGTGGCGAGCGCGCCCACTGGATCGGCTGGACCCTGGGCGTCGTCGGGTTCGTGCTGGGCTTCTACCAGTGGGTGTTCGAGGAAGATCTCATCCTGCGCTCCGGGGAGCTGACGACGCTCGACCTTTGGGTCGGCATCGTGGTCCTCGCCCTCGTGTTCGAGGCGGCCCGCCGGGTCATGGGCCCTGCCCTGCCGATCATCTGCGGCCTATTCCTCGCCTACGCGCTTTTCGGGGAGTACATGCCCGGACCGCTCGCGCATCGCGGCTACGGGGTCGACCAGGTCATCAACCAGATGGCCTTCGGGACCGAGGGGATCTACGGCATCCCGACCTACGTTTCCTCGACCTACATCTTCCTCTTCATCCTGTTCGGCACGTTTCTCGAGCAGGCGGGGATGATCCGCCTGTTCACCGACTTCTCGCTCGGCACCGTGGGCCATACCCGCGGCGGCCCGGCCAAGGTGTCGGTCGTCGCCTCCGGGCTGATGGGCACGATCAACGGTTCGGGCGTAGCCAATGTCGTCACGACCGGCCAGTTCACCATCCCCCTGATGAAGCGCTTCGGCTTCCGGCCCGCCTTCGCGGGAGGGGTCGAGGCCACGTCGAGCATGGGCGGCCAGATCATGCCGCCCGTCATGGGCGCGGTGGCCTTCATCATGGCCGAGACCATCGGCGTGCCTTACCTCGAGGTGGTGAAGGCCGCGGTCATTCCCGCGATCCTGTACTTCGCGACGGCTTTCTGGATGGTGCACGTGGAAGCCGGCCGGCTCGGCCTTATGGGCATTCCGAAGGAGGAATGCCCGGATCCCTGGGCCGCTGTGCGCGACAAGTGGTACCTCATCCTGCCGCTTGCCGCGCTCGTATGGCTGCTCTTCTCCGGCTACACGCCGCTCTTCGCCGGAACCGTCGGCCTGGCGGCCACGGTGATCCTGATCTTCGGCGCCGCCGCGATCTCCGGGGCATCGAGTACGGTCCTTCGCCTGGTCTTCTGGATCGGACTGGCGCTGGTGTCCTCCTCCTTCCTCCGGTGGGGGATCACGGCCGTGTTTGCCGTGATCGCGGCGCTCGTCGCCGTGAACTTCTTCGTGCGCGGCGGCCGCGAGGCGCTTCGCCTGTCGCTGAACGGCCTGGCGGAAGGCGCCAAGAACGCGCTGTCGGTCGGCGTGGCCTGCGCCCTCGTCGGCGTGATCATCGGCGTCATGACCCTCACCGGCGCCGCGACGACTTTCGGCAGCTACGTGATCGCCCTCGG
>CAZDYQ010000133.1:0-6665 GCA_964509685.1 uncultured Burkholderiaceae bacterium | reverse complement strand
GCGTAGATGATCGCGACCGTGAGCACGCCGGTGAGATAGGAGTTGTCGAGGAGCATTGGCAGAAGCGCCATCACTGCCACGAAGACCGCCGCCCCGGCCAAGTCGATTCTGTGCGTGAACATTCCTGGCTCGTCTCCTGGCTCAGAACGCGGCGCGCTTGCCGAACATGCCGGCTGGCCGGAAGATCAGCATCAGCAGGGTGGCGAGCACGGAAATGATCTCGGTCCATCCGCTCGAGATCGTGTAGGCGACGATGGTCTCGGCATAGCCGAGCATCAGCGCCGCGAGGATGCTGCCCGGGATCGAGCCGAGGCCGCCGACGACGACGATCGCGAAGGCCTTGATGATCGGCAGCAGCCACATGGTCGGCTGCACGGTGAGGAAGGGTCCCGCGAGGATGCCCGCCGCGGCCGCGAGCGCCGCCGACATCGCCATCACGAGCGCGAAGATGCGGTCGGACGGGATGCCCATGTACTGCGCCGCGTCGGGATCCTGGGAGATCGCGAGGATCGCGGAGCCGAGGCGGGTGTGCTGGATGAAGAGCCAGAGCGCGCCGATCAGCACGATCGCCGATATGACGGTGAAGAGCCGCTGCCCTGCGATGCCGACGCCGAAGAGCTCGTACTTGGCCGTCACCATCGAGGGCACGTTGCGGTACTCCGAGCCGAATGTCAGGAACAGCACCTGCTCGATCGCGAGCGCCACGGCCAGGGTGATCATCAGCACGGCGAGCAGCGACTTGCGCCGCATCGGCCGTACGAGCACCCGTTCCATCACCACCCCGAACAGGGCGACGAAGGCAATCGACACCAGGGCCGCCGGCACCAGCGGCAGGCCCAGGGTCGTAAGCACGTAGGTGCCGTAGGCCCCCAGCGCATAGAAGGACCCATGCGCGAGGTTGAGGATTCTGGCCACGCCGAAGATCAGCGTGAAGCCGACCGCCAGCATCGCGTAGATGGCGCTCGACACCGCGCCCTGTATCAGGATCTCTACCAAGGGAACTCCCGGCAGCTCAACCAAGGAAACATCGACCGCAGCCGGCCGCCGTGCGCGGCGCTCGCGACGCGCACGGATCGTGTGGAAGACTCACGTGGTGCGGCCTACTTCTTCTGCAGCCAGGGCGGGAGGATCGGCTCGGCGGTGCGCAGCGCCTTGGGGAAGACCACCTCGCGCTTGCAGTCTTCCTGCCACTGGGCGAAAAGCAGGTTCGGGTACTTGCCGCCCGTCTTGAGCTCGTGGCTTTCGTCGAACTCGATGAGCCCCGGGATGCCGACGTAGCTGGTCTGCTCGAGCGCCTTGATCACCGGGTCGACATCGGTGGTCCCCGCCTTCTCGACGGCCTCCGCATAGATGTGGACGGCGTCGTAGGCACCGAAGGCCGTGTACACCGGCATGCGCGACGTGCGCTTCTGGAACTCGTCGAAGAACGGCACGGTCTTCGGCGTGATCGGGGCGCGCACGGCGAAGTTGCCGGCGATCTCGGAGACCGACTTGCCGTCGATCCGCTGGCAGAAGTCGCCGTCCATGCTCTTCACGTCGACTCCCCCGTACGGCATCGGGAAGCGGGCGTCGTGCCACTGCTTGGCGAAGACGTCGCTCGAGGCGTGCGACAGGATCACGACCATGAACTCGGCGCCCGAATCACGCACCTTGGAGAAAAGCGGAGCGAAATCGGAGGTCTGCGTGTCGAAGAGCTCGGAGAACCGGACGTCCACGCCGGCCTCGGTCGCCCCCTTCTTGAGGATCGGCACCAGGTCCTGCACCCACTTGGCGTTCTCGCCGACGATCGCGACGTCCTTGATCCCGAGCTCGCCGATCACGTAGTCGGAAATGAACGTGGTGAGCTGCCGCGCCTGGTGGGCGGCATTGATGGGACCGACGCGGAAGACGTACTTGTAGTTGTCGTAGTCCTTCGCCACGCGCTGGGTGATCGCGGGAGAGGCGGCGCCCACGCCGAGGTAGATCGTCTTCGCCCGCGAGATGTGCGGCAGCTGCGCGAGCGTCACCCCGCTGGTGAAGCCGCCGATCAGCACGTCCACCTTGTCCTCGGCGGTCAGCTTCTTGATGGCGTTGATGCCGGCCTCGGGCTTCTCGGTCTCGTCGGCGACGACCATCTCGAGCTTCCTGCCGAGCACGCCGCCCTTGGCGTTGATCTCGTCGATCGCGATCTGGATCGCGTCCTGGGTGTCGCGGCCCACCTGCAGCTGGATGGCCGTCGGCACGCCGATGCGAATGGGCGCCTGCTGCGCCAGCGCGACGGGCGACTGGGCCAAGGCCATGGCGAGGCCGGCGCCCAGCGCCGACTTGATCAGAATCCGACGTGTCATTGATGTCTCCCCTCGTCGAGACAGCCGGGGTGGCGTCTCTGTTCTTTCGGCCCCAAGCCCGGATGAGCCTCGCGAGCCACAGCCGTCGAGGCTAGCCCCGGCGATTCCCCGCCGTCAAGTGCGAGCGACGATGACGCTTCGCCCGCGCCGCCGACCGTCGCGCGAGCGCCGGTCCGGTCACTTCTTCTCCATCCAGGGCGGCAGGATCGGATCCGCCGTGCGCACGTGCTTCGGGAACACCACTTCCCGTCCGCAATCGGGCTGCCACTGTGCGAAGAGCATGTTCGGATGCTTCCCGCCCGACTTCACGTCGTGCGTCTCGTCGAACTCGATGATGCCCGGGATGCCTTCGTAGCTCGTCTTCTCCAGCTCGGCGATCACTGCATCGGTGTCGAAGCTGCCCGCGCGCTCCACCGCCTCGGCATAGATGTGCACGGAGTCGTAGGAAGCGAACGCCGTATAGACAGGCGAGCGGCCCGTGCGCTCCTTGAACTTGTCGAAGAAGGGCACGGTCTTCGACGTCAGGGGCGCCCGGATGGCGAAGTTGCCCGCGGTATGGGAGACGGCCTTGCCGTCGAGCCGCTCGCAGAAGTCGCTGTCCATGGCCTTCACGTCGATGCCGCCGTAGGGGATCGGCACCCGTGCGTCATGCCACTGCTTGGCGAAGATGTCGCTCGAGGCGTGCGCGAGGATGACGACGATGAAACCGGCCCCCGACGCTCGGATCTTCGAGAACATCGGCGAGAAGTCGGAGCTCTGCGTGTCGAAAAGCTCGCTGAAGCGCACCTCGGCGCCAGCCTCGGTCGCCCCCTTCTTGAGGATCGGCACCAGGTCCTGCACCCACTTGGCGTTCTCGCCGACGATCGCGACGTCCTTGATCCCGAGCTCGCCGATCACGTAGTCGGAAATGAACGTGGTGAGCTGCCGCGCCTGGTGGGCGGCATTGATGGGACCGACGCGGAAGACGTACTTGTAGTTGTCGTAGTCCTTCGCCACGCGCTGGGTGATCGCGGGAGAGGCGGCGCCCACGCCGAGGTAGATCGTCTTCGCCCGCGAGATGTGCGGCAGCTGCGCGAGCGTCACCCCGCTGGTGAAGCCGCCGATCAGCACGTCCACCTTGTCCTCGGCGGTCAGCTTCTTGATGGCGTTGATGCCGGCCTCGGGCTTCTCGGTCTCGTCGGCCACGACCATCTCGAGCTTCCGGCCGAGCACCCCGCCCCTCGCGTTGACCTCGTCGATCGCCATCTGGATCGCGTCCTGCGTGTCCCGGCCCACCTGCAGCTGGACCGGTGTCGGTACGCCGATCCGGACGGGCCCTTGCTGCGCTGCCGCGAAGGGTGCGTGGGCCAGCAGGGCGAACAGGCCGACGCCGAGCGTCGACGTGACGAAGGTCCGACGTTTCATCGCTATCTCCATGGCGGGGCGGCGAAGTAGCACGCCCCTCTTGTTATCCGTGTTCCGCAGGTCCGGGCCGCGTTCGCGGGCCGGGCGCTGCGACGCCCGCGAAGTTAACTCCGATCCGTCGGAAACGTCAAGCGCGCCGCGCGAGCGCCGAGCCTCGCGAACGAGGCCCGGGCGCGCCCCGCGCCTGGCCTCAGGCGGCCTTGTCGAGCGCCCGGGTCTCGTCGAACGTCCGCAGCAGCTCCGCGCGCTTCTGACGCGCCGCGGCAAGATGCCGCGCCTTCACGTGGCCGAAGCCGCGGATCTCCTCCGGGACCGAGGCGATGCGCACCGCGATCGGCAGGTTGTCGTTCGTGAGGCGCGGCAGCAGCTCGCCGATCGTGCGCTCGTACTCGTCGATGAGGGCCCGCTCCTCCCGGCGCTCCTGCGTACGGCCGAAGATGTCGAACGGGCCGCCGCGCAGGCTTCGCATCCTCGCCAGCACACCGAAGGCCTTCATCATCCAGGGCCCGTACTCCCGCTTGACGAGCTCGCCCTTGCTGTTTCGCTTCGCGAAGAGGGGCGGCGCCAGGTGGAAGCCCAGGCGATAGTCGCCCTCGAACTGGCGCTCGAGCTGCTCGCGGAAGCGGCCGTCTGTGTAGAGGCGAGCCACCTCGTACTCGTCCTTGTAGGCCATCAGCTTGGCGAAGTATCGGGCCACGGCCTCCGTCAGCTCGAGCGGCCCCTTGCCGACGATCCCTTCCTCGGCGGCCCGCACCCTGGCGACGAAGTCGGTGTAGCGCTTCGCGTAGGCAGCGTCCTGGTAGCCGGTGAGGAACTCTGCGCGATGCGCGACGAGCTCGTCGAGCGACAGCTTCGCGGGCTTGCGCACCAGCGCGATCGAGGACACCGGCGCGGCGGCCTTCTCGACCCGGTCGAGATCGACCGCGGCGACCCGGCCCCAGGCGAATGCCTGCTTGTTGCTCTCGATCGCGACCTGGTTCAGTTCGATCGCGCGCTCGATCGCCTCGGCCGAGACGGGAATCAGGCCGCGCTGCCAGGCGAAGCCGAGCATGAAGAGGTTGGTCGCGATCGCGTCGCCCAGCAGCGCGGTCGCCAGGCGCGTGGCATCGACGAAGGCGGCCGCCGACGGATCGCCAATGGCCGCGATGATGGACGCTTCCATCTGCCCCAGCGGGAACTTCCAGTCCGGGTTGCGCGTGAAATCCGCCGTGGGCGTCGCCGCGAGGTTGGCGACGACCCGCGTGCGACCCGGCGCCATGCGGGCGAGCGCCTCGCGCCCGGCCGTCACCAGCACATCGCAGCCGAGCACGGCATCGGCCGCCGCCAGCCCGATACGGGGCGAATAAAGCGGCTCGCCCGGATTGCCGAAGCGCAGGAAGCTCATCACCGCGCCGTTCTTCTGCGCAAGGCCGGTCACGTCCAGCACCGTGACCGTCTTGCCCTCGAGATGCGCCGCCATGCCGAGGAGCTGGCCGACCGTGACCACGCCGGTACCACCGATCCCGGTGACCATGAGCGCATACGAGCCGTCGATGGAAGGCAGCGTGGCGGGCGGCAGGTCCTTCGCGATGGCCGCGGCGATCGACGTCTTCTGCGTCGCGGGCGCGGCGGGCGCGGCGGGAGCCGCCTTCGACGCGCCGGCCCGGCCGCTGCGCAGCTTGCCGCCGTGCACCGTCACGAAGCTCGGGCAGAAGCCGTTGACGCAGGAGTAGTCCTTGTTGCACGAGGACTGGTTGATCTTGCGCTTGCGGCCGAGCTCGGTCTCGACCGGCTCCACGGCCACGCAGTTGGACTGTACGCCGCAGTCGCCGCAGCCCTCGCAGACCGCCTCGTTGATGAAGACCCGCTTCTGCGGATCGGGGAACGTGCCGCGCTTGCGGCGGCGTCGCTTCTCGGCGGCGCAGGTCTGGTCGTAGATCAGTACCGACACGCCCGGGTATTCGCGCAGCTCGCGCTGGACGTCGTCGAGGGCGCTGCGGTGATGGACCGCGACCGACGGCGCGAAGTAGCCCGACGGGTACTTCTCGGGCTCGTCGGTGACGACCACGATCTTCTCGACCCCTTCGGCCGCCACCTGGCGCGCGATCATCTGCGGGGTGAGCGGCCCGTCGTGGGGCTGGCCGCCGGTCATGGCGACCGCGTCGTTGTAGAGGATCTTGTACGTGATCGGCGTGTTTGTGGCGACCGCGAGGCGGATCGCGAGCGATCCCGAATGGAAGTAGGTGCCGTCGCCCAGGTTCTGGAAGACGTGCTTCGTCTCCGTGAACGGCGCCTGGCCGACCCAGTTCGCGCCTTCGGCGCCCATGTGCGTGAAGGTCGCGGTCGAGCGGTCCATCCACATCGCCATGTAGTGGCAGCCGATGCCCGCCAGCGCGCGGGAGCCTTCGGGCACGCGCGTGGACGTGTTGTGGGGGCAGCCCGCGCAGAAGTACGGGATGCGGTCGGCCGCGGGCACCACTTCGGCGCTCGCCTTCTCCTTGGCGTCGAGCAGGGCCACGCGGGCCTCGCAGCGCGCAAGCACCGCATCGAGCGGGCCGCCGCGCGCATCGCCCGCGCCGCCCCGGGCCGCGAAGCGACGCAGCCGGGCGGTGATCGTGCGGGCGCACAGTGCCGGGGTCAGCTCGCCCCACTCCGGCAGCAGCAGACCGCCGTTCTCGTCGGTCTTGCCGATGACGACCGGGCGCTGCGCGAGGGGATAGAGCGCCTCCTTGAGCTGGGCCTCGACCAGCGAGCGCTTCTCCTCGATGACCAGGACCTCCTCGCAGCCGGCGCAGAACTCGCGGATGCCCTCGGGTTCCAGCGGCCACGGCATGGCCACCTTGTACACACGCAGGCCGATCCCCTTCGCCGTGGCGTCGTCGATGCCGAGGTCGGCGAGCGCCTGCATCGTGTCGAGCCAGCTCTTGCCGGTGCTGACGATGCCGAGCCTCGCCG
>CAZDYQ010000132.1:0-6809 GCA_964509685.1 uncultured Burkholderiaceae bacterium | reverse complement strand
GAGGAAGTCAAGAACGACGAGACGGTACGCAAGGCGTACCTCGGATTCTGAGCCGGGCTCGGACACAGGGGACTTGGGAGCATCCATGGAGGCATTCGTTCAGCAGCTGGTCGCCGGCCTCGCCACCGGGGGCATCTATGCCGCGCTCGCCCTGGCGCTGGTGATGATCTACCAGTCCACCCACCTGATCAATTTCGCCCAGGGCGAGATGGCGATGTTCAGCACCTACATCGGCTGGCAGCTGATCCAGTACGGCATGTCCTACTGGTCCGCCTTCCTGCTCGCGATCGCGATCTCGTTCGTCGCCGGCATGGCGATCCAGCGCATCATCCTGCGGCCGGTCGAACGGGCGCCGATCCTCACCAACGTGATCGTCTTCATCGGGCTGCTCGTGATCTTCAACGCGGTGGCGGGCTGGATCTGGGAGCACACGGTCAAGGCCTTCCCCTCGCCGTTCCCCGCCGACGCCTGGTATTCGAGCCCCTACTTCTCGGCCCACAGCGTGGGCACCGTGTTCGTCACGCTCCTGATGCTGCTCGCGCTCTTCCTGTTCTTCCGCTTCACCCCCATGGGGCTCGCCATGCGGGCGGCGGCGCAGAATCCCGACTCGGCCCGGCTCGTCGGCATCCGGGTGTCCTGGATGCTCGCGCTGGGCTGGGGGCTCGCGGCGGCGATCGGGGCGGTCGCCGGGATGATGATCGCGCCGGTCGTCTTCCTCGACCCGAACATGATGGCGGGCATCCTGCTCTACGGCTTCGCCGCGGCGCTGCTGGGAGGGATCGACAATCCCTGGGGCGCCGTGATCGGCGGCTTCATCGTCGGCGTGGTCGAGAACCTGCTCGGCGCCTACGTGATCGGCACCGAGCTCAAGCTCACCGTCGCGCTGATCCTCATCGTCGGGATCCTGACCGTCAAGCCGGCGGGACTCTTCGGCAAGCACGTGGTGTCACGGGTATGAGGCCGCTGTCCATGAGATTCGCAACGATGTCGCGCGGCCAGTCCCGTCCGGAGCTCCTCGCCTGGGCGGCCGGCCTCCTCGCGCTGGTGCTGCTGCCCTTCCTGGTCAAGAACTACGTGGTGTTCCAGTTCACCCTGGTGTGGGTGTACGCCATCGCGGTCCTGGGGCTCAACATCCTCACCGGGTTCAACGGCCAGATCTCGCTCGGCCACGGCGCGTTCTACGCCGTGGGCGCCTACACCGCCGCCATCCTGATGGACCAGGCGAGCGTGCCCTACTGGCTGACCCTGCCGATCGCCGCGGTCATCTGCTTCGGTGTCGGCTACCTCATGGGCTTCCCGGCCCTGCGGCTCGCGGGCCACTACCTGGCGCTCGCCACCTTCGCGCTGGCCGTTGCGATGCCGCAGCTGCTCAAGTGGAAGGCGATCGAGGACTTCACCGGGGGCGTGCAGGGCATCGTGCTGATGAAGCCGGAGCCCTTGTTCACCTTCAGCCTGTTCGGCCAGAAGTTCAACGAGGACCGGTGGCTCTACTTCGTCTGCCTGATCGTCATGCTGCTGATGTTCTGGCTCGCGAAGAACCTGCTCAAGGGCCGCATCGGCCGGGCGCTCATCGCGATCCGGGACCATCCGACGGCCGCGGCGGCGATGGGCATCAACCTGCCGGTGTTCAAGTCGATGGCCTTCGGCATCTCGGCGGCCTACACCGGCGTGGCGGGCGCGCTCGGCGCCATCGTGGTGGCCTTCGTGGCGCCCGACAGCTTTCACGCCCTGCTGTCGATCACGTTCCTCGTCGGCTGCGTCGTGGGCGGCCTGGCCTCCGTGCACGGGGCCATCTTCGGGGCGCTGTTCATCCAGTTCATCCCGAACGTGGCGGACCAGATCTCGAAATCGGCGCCCTGGGCCGTCTACGGGATCTTCCTCATCCTGTTCATGTACGTCATGCCGTACGGCTTCGCCGGCCTGTTGCAGAAGGTTTCGTATCGCTGGAAGGCAAGGCGGGCGGGCCGCTAGGACGGGGCTCGCCCCGGCGCCGCAACCTGGGACCGGAAGGAGGCCGGCCCTGGCGCCACGGATCGCAAGAGAACCGAGATCTCCTGGAGACGGTCGGATCCCTGGGTAGTGCCGGATTTCCGCAGGACATGCCCGGCATGTCGGCGGCGTCCGGTCCGGAAGCGTTTATCGATCCCGGACAATCGGCGACGGACGCCGGGCCGGGTAACTCCACCGAACAGGAGAAGACGTCATGCGCAAGCAGTTCCTGGGTTCTGCGTTCGCCGCGGCGGCGTTGCTGGCCTTGGCCCCTGGTGTCCAGGCCAAGAACTACGGTCCCGGCGTCACCGACACGGAGATCAAGATCGGCAACACCATGCCGTACTCCGGGCCGGCATCGGCCTACGGCACCATCGGCAAGGCCCATGCCGCGTACTTCAAGTACATCAACGACCAGGGCGGCATCAACGGCCGCAAGATCAACTACATCAGCTACGACGACGGCTACAGCCCGCCCAGGACCGTCGAGCAGACCCGCAAGCTGGTGGAGCAGGACGAGGTGCTGCTGCTCATGGGGCAGCTCGGCACGCCGTCCAACACGGCGATCCACAAGTACGTCAACAGCAAGAAGGTACCGCACCTGTTCCTCTCGACGGGCGCCTCCAAGTGGAACGACCCGAAGAACTTCCCGTGGACGATGGGCTGGCAGCCCAACTACCCCAACGAGACGAAGAACTACGCCAGGCACATCCTGAAGACCAACCCCAACGCCAAGGTCGCCGTCCTCTACCAGAACGACGACTACGGCAAGGACTACCTGCACGGCCTGAAGGAGGGGCTCGGCGACCAGTACGGCAAGATGGTCGTCGCGGAGATCTCGTACGAGGTCACCGACCCCACCATCGACAGCCAGATGGTGAGCCTGAAGGCCTCCGGCGCGGACACCTTCGTGAACATCACCACGCCGAAGTTCGCAGCCCAGGCGATCAAGAAGGCCGCCGAGATCGGCTGGAAGCCGGCCCACTACCTCAACAGCGTCTCGAACTCGGTGGGCGCCGTGCTCAACCCGGCCGGCCTGGACAACGCCAAGGGCATCTATTCGGCCTTCTACCTGAAGGACCCGGTCGATCCGCAGTGGAAGGACGACAAGGACTTCAAGGAGTGGACCGCCTGGATGGACAAGTACCTGCCCGACGGCGACAAGCTGAGCTCGTTCAACGTCATCGGCTACGCGCATGCCTACAACATGGTGGAGCTGCTCAAGGCCTGCGGCGACAACCTGACCCGCGAGAACGTGATGAAGCAGGCGGCCAACATGGACTTCGAGATTCCCATGCTGCTGCCCGGCATCCGGGTCAAGACCTCGCCGGACGACTTCGCCCCGGTGGAGGACGAGTACATCGGCCAGTTCAACGGCAAGAGCTGGGAGCTGCTGGAGAAGATGTAGGGCCAGGCCCGCGCTACGCGTGAGCCACTACGTGAAAACGGCGGGTCCGGAACCCGCCGTTTTCACGGGCATGCGTCGTATCATGAACCCAGGGGATGCGGAGATGCCGGCCGGTCCGCACCCCGTGTCCAACCGGCCCGCATTCCACGAGACAGAGAGACCCAATCCGCATGCTTTCTCTTCACAAGAAGCTTCTTGTGGGCGCTTCGCTCGCCCTGCTCGCGCTCTCGACCCAGGCCAAGGAATACGGGCCGGGCGTCACGGACACGGAGATCAAGATCGGCAACATCATGCCGTACTCCGGCCCGGCGTCGGCCTACGGCACGATCGGCAAGGCCACCGGCGCCTATTTCGACATGGTCAACGACAAGGGCGGGATCAACGGCCGCAAGATCAACTACATCACGTACGACGACGGCTACAGCCCGCCGCGCGCCGTCGAGCAGGCCCGCAAGCTCGTGGAACAGGACGAGGTCCTGCTGATCATGGAGCCGCTCGGCACCCCGTCGAACACGGCGATCCACAAGTACATGAACAGCCGCAAGGTGCCGCAGCTGTTCGTGGCGACGGGCGCCTCCAAGTGGAACGACCCGAAGAACTTCCCGTGGACGATGGGCTGGCAGCCCAACTACCACGACGAAGGCGCGATCTACGCCCGCCACATCCTGCAGACGAAGCCCGACGCCAGGATCGGCATCCTGTACCAGAACGACGACTACGGCAAGGACTACCTGGGCGGCTTCAAGGCGGGACTGGGCGACAAGGCCAAGACCATGATCGTGGCCGAGGTCTCCTACGAGGTCACCGACCCGACGATCGACAGCCAGATGGTGAGCCTGAAGGCCTCCGGCGCGGACACGTTCTTCAACATCACCACGCCGAAGTTCGCGGCGCAGGCGATCAAGAAGGCGGCCGAGATCGGCTGGAAGCCGGTCCACTACCTCAACAACGTGTCGAACTCGGTGGGCGCCGTGCTCAAGCCGGCCGGCGTCGAGAACGCGAAGGGCATCCTGAGCGGCTTCTACCACATCGACCCGACCGACCCGCAGTGGAAGGACAACCCGGCGTTCAAGGAGTGGGAAGCCTGGATGGACAAGTACTACCCGTCCGGCGACAAGGCCAGCACCTTCAACGTGTACGGCTACCTGGTCGCCCAGACCATGGAGCAGGTGCTCAAGCAGGCCGGCGACAACCTGACGCGCGAGAACGTCATGAAGCAGGCGGCCAACCTCGACCTCGAGCTGCCGATGCTCCTGCCCGGCGTGAAGATCAAGACGTCGGCCGACGACTACGCGCCGCTCGAGGCCATGTGGCTCGGCGTGTTCAACGGGGAGACCTGGGAGCTCCAGGGCTCGGTGATCGAGAAGTAGGAGCCGCGACGACCCGAAACGCTCCCGCCGGCACCGGCGGGGCGCTCCGCGTGGCCATCCGGGACGTGGCCGGCGCATTGCGCGCCGGCCGTTTTCATCGGGGCCCGGTTTCGGTGGCGATCACGGCGAGGAGGCGCTCGCGCAGCAGGCGCTTGAGCACCTTGCCGTTGGGATTGCGCGGCAGGGGCTCGTCCGAGAAGCGGATCGTCTCGGGGACCTTGTAGTCCGCGAGCGCCTCGGCGCACCAGGCACGCAGCGCGGCCTCGTCGAGCGCGGGATCGGAGCACACGACGAAGGCGTGGACCCGCTCGCCGAGGACGGGGCAGGGCGCGCCGATCACCGCCGCCTCGACCACGCCGGGACGGGCGAGCAGGCGGTTCTCCACCTCGACGGAGAAGATCTTGTAGCCGCCGCGGTTGATCATGTCCTTCTTGCGGTCGAACACCCGCACGAACCCTTCGGCATCGACCGAGCCCAGGTCGCCCGAGTGCCACCAGCCGCCGGAGAACTCGCGGGCGTCGGCCTCGGGATTGTCCCAGTAGCCCCGCACCACCATCGGGCCGGAGATCCAGAGCTCGCCGGTCTCGCCCGGCGCGACCTCGCGGCCCTCGTCGTCCAGCACCGCGACCGCCCCGTTCGGCACGACCAGCCCGACGCTGTCGGCATGGTCGCGCGTCGCCTCGGGCGGCATGATCGTGGTCGGCGACGTGGTCTCGGTCGCGCCATAGGCGTTGGCGAGCCGCATGCCGGGCAGCCGGCGGGCGAGCTCGTCGATGGTGGCCACCGCCATCGGCGCGCCGCCGTAGGCGCCGATGCGCCAGGCGGAGAGGTCGTGGCGGTCGAAGTCGGGCTGCATCAGGCACAGCGTGTACATCGCCGGCACCAGCACGGTGAAGGTGATCCGCTCGCGCGCCGCCAGGGCGAGGAAGTCGCCCGCCTTGAACTCCGGCATCATCACCACGGCGCCCCCGCAATGGACGGTGGTGGTGATGATCGCGACCAGCCCGGTGACATGGCTCGCGGGCACCGCGAGCATCGTGCGGGTGTCCTCGTCGAGCTCGAGGCAGGCCCGCAGGTTCATCGAGGAGTGCACGATGCCCAGGTGGGTCAGCATCGCGCCCTTGGGCTTGCCCGTGGTGCCCGAGGTGTAGAGAAGGGTGGCGGTGTCCTCCTCGTCGACCCCGGCCGCCGCCGGGGCGGGGCCGCCCTCGTCCAGCAGGCCGGCGATAGGCACCGCGTCCGCGGCGGGAGTGCCGGCCGCCGGGCCCGGGCAATACACGCGCAGCACGCCCGGGCGGTCCGGCACCTGGCCCGAGAGGCTCTCGTCGTGCACGACGGCCGAGGCGCCGCACTGGCCCAGCACATAGTCGAGGCCCGCGCGCTGCTCGCGCGTGCTGACCGGGACGGCGATCGCCCCGAGATACTGGCAGGCGAAGTACGCGAAGTAGAACTCCGGTCGGTTGGAGAGGAACAGCACGACGCGATCGCCCGCGCGAATGCCGCGGCGCGCGAGCCCGGCGGCCAGCGCGAGGATCGACTCGGCGGCCTGCGCATAGGTCCAGCGCGACCCGCCCGCCACGAGGGCCTCCGCGTCGGGGCGGCGCGCCAGCGCCTCGTCGAACATCGCCCAGACGCTGCGCGGGCGATCGACGTAGCAGCGGATCACGCGATCGCCGTAATGGGTCTCCAGCCGGGTGGCGGGCAACGGCCGGCCGGCCCATCGGCCGGGCGCCCCCGAGGGGCTGCCGGAACCGCTCGCGCTCGCTGCGCCGCCTTTCCGCATCGGAATCGGCTCAGGCATTGGCGCCTCGCTCGATGACGACCTCCCTGTCGATGACCGCGGCGGAATGCCCGGTCTCGGACTGCGAGATCAGGACGGTGAGACTCGAGCCACGCAGGCTCGCCAGCACCTCCGACAGGCGTTGCGCCAGGGCGGGCGCCACGCCCTCGAAGGGTTCGTCGAGCAGCAGCAGCCGGGTCCCGACCGCGAGCGCGCGGGCGAGCGCGACCATCTTCTGCTGGCCGCCCGACAGGAGCAGCGC
>CAZDYQ010000131.1:0-6813 GCA_964509685.1 uncultured Burkholderiaceae bacterium | reverse complement strand
TCTGCGGCGACAGCGAGCTCGCGAAGTACTACATCGACTGCGGCGCCTGCTTCGTTGCGCTGGGCGTCGATGCCAGCATCCTGTCCGGCGCGCTCGATTCCATCGCCAGGCGCTGGAAGGGCTGAAGCCCCGCTCCCTCGCGGGCGCGATCAGTCGGTGGCGAGCCGCCAGCCGAAGTACACCAGCCCGCCGCCCGCGAGCTTCGACCCGATCGACGCGAGCCTCGGATGCCGCCCGAGGCTGCGGGCGAGGCCGTTGCCGGCCAGTACGAGGACGGAGCCGTAGGCGAGGGTGAGCGCCATGATGGTCGCCACCATCAGGGCGAAGGTGCTCGCGCCCTGGAAGCGCTGCGGATCGATGAAGAGCGGGAAGAAGGCCATGTAGAACATGATGGCCTTCGGGTTGATCAGCGTGATCAGGAACGTCTGGCGGAAGAATCGCCCGTGGTCGATGCGCAGGAGCAGGCCGCCGTCGAAGCTTCCGGGGCGGCGCACCAGGAGCTGGAAGCCGACCCAGGCCATGTAGCCCGCGCCGAGGTACTGCACCGCGCGGAACAGGACGGGATGCGCCTGCATCAGCGCGGCGACGCCGGCGAGCGCGAGCACGATCAGCATGAAGTCGCCCGCGATGATTCCGGCGAGCGAGGCGTAGCCGCCGCGCAGCCCGCCCTGGGCGGCCGAGGCGAGCACCGCGAAGGTGCCCGGCCCCGGGAGCATGAGGAACACGAGAACGGCGGCTGCGAACGCCGGATAGTCCGTGATGCCGAGCATGCAGGAACGCCGCGCGCCGCCTCAGGCGGCGTTCTCCTCCCCGAGGTAGGCCGCGCGCACCCGCGCATCATGGAGCATCTCGTCCGCGGGCCCGGACATGATGACGAGCCCGGACTCCATGACGTAGCCGCGGTCGGCGGATTCCAGGGCGAGCTTCGCGTTCTGCTCGACGAGCAGCATGGTGACGCCCTGGGCGGCCACGTCGCGCACGACCTCGAAGATCTTCTCGACCATGAGGGGCGAGAGTCCCATCGAGGGCTCGTCGAGCAACAGCAGCTTCGGGCGCGACATCAGGGCGCGCGCCATGGCGAGCATCTGCTGCTCGCCGCCCGACAGGGTGCCGGCGAGCTGTGTCGCGCGCTCGCGCAGGCGGGGGAAGGACTCGAACATCCGGTCGATGTCCTCGCGGATGCCGGCCTGGTCGCGGCGCGTGAATGCGCCCATGTGCAGGTTCTCGAGGATCGTCATGCGGGCGAACACGCCACGGCCCTCGGGCACCATCGCGAGGCCGCGCTCGACCAGGCGAAACGGCGGTTCGCCGACGATGGAGCGGCCCTCGTACTCGATGCTGCCCGCCGCGGGGGCGAGCATGCCGGTGATCGCCTTGAGCGTGGTCGTCTTGCCGGCACCGTTGGCGCCGATCAGGGTCACCAGCTCGCCCTCGAAGACGTCGAGGTCGATGCCCTTGACCGCCTGGATGCCACCGTAGGCGACGGCCAGTCCGCGCACGCCGAGGATGGGGTCAGCCATGGCCCGCTCCGAGATAGGCCTCGATCACCGCGGGGTTGCGCTGCACCTCGGCAGGCGTTCCGGTGGCGATCTCCTTGCCGTAGTCGAGCACGGTAACACGGTCGCACAGGCCCATCACGAGCTTCACGTCGTGCTCGATCAGCAGGATCGTGCGGCCGTCGTCGCGGATGCGCTCGAGCAGCTTGCGCAGTGCGAGCTTCTCGGTGGCGTTCATGCCGGCGGCGGGCTCGTCCAGCGCCAGGAGGAGCGGGTCCGTCGCCAGCGCGCGCGCGATCTCGAGCCGGCGCTGGTCGCCGTAGGAGAGCGTGTTCGCCTGGTAGTCCGCGAAGCGCTCGATGCCCACGTAGGCGAGCAGCTCGCGGGCGCGCTGCCGGATCTCGGCCTCCTCGCGCCGCTCGAAAGGCGTCTTGAGCACCGCGCGCCAGACGCCGGAGCGGGTGCGGACATGGCGGCCCACCGCGACGTTCTCCAGCGCGGTCATTTCGCCGAACAGGCGGATGTTCTGGAACGTGCGGGCGATGCCCGCCTCCGCGACCTTGTGGACCGCGCTCGGCTGGTAGGGGCGGCCACACAGGCTGAAGCTGCCTGCATCGGGCGTGTAGAGCCCCGTGATGACGTTGAAGAAGGTCGTCTTGCCCGCGCCGTTGGGCCCGATCAGGCCGTAGATCTGCCCCCGGTGGATGCGGATGCCCACGTTGGAGAGCGCCTGCAGGCCACCGAAGCGCTTGTCCACGCCCGAGACCTCCAGGATGACGTCCTCGTCCTGTGCGACCACCGCTTCCATCGACCTTCCCTTCAGCCGCGCTCAGGCGCGAGTGGCCCCGGCGGCGTGCCGCCGGCGACCGTGCCGACCGGCAGGGCCGCCGCTCCGCCGCCGGGCGGGCTTTCCCCGTCGCGGTCGCCCGGGACGGGGGCCCGCTCGCCGTGGCGCGGCGGCGGCCACAGGCCCTTGGGCCGCACGAGCATGATGGCGACCATCGAGCCGCCGAACAGGAGCATGCGAAGGGCTTCGGTGGGAATGATTTCCTCGCCGAACAGGAAGACCTGCGAGGGCTTGGCCACCACCCGCAGGGCCTCGGGAATCGCGTACAGCAGGATCGCGCCGAGCACGACCCCGGGCACGTGGCCCATGCCGCCCAGCACGACCATCGCGACGATCTGGATCGACTCCATCAGCACGAAGCTCTCGGGCGAGATGAAGCCCTGGAAGGCGGCGAACATCGAGCCCGCGACCCCGCCGAAGGTCGCGCCCATCGCGAAGGCCAGCAGCTTGATGTTGCGGGTGTTGATGCCCATCGCCTTGGCCGCGATCTCGTCCTCGCGGATCGCCATCCAGGCGCGCCCGATGCGCGAGTCCTGCAGCCGGATCGACACGATGATGATCGCGATCGCCAGGACGAGGAACAGGTAGTAGTACAGGTGGAGCCGGTTGAACGTGAGGCCGAGGAAGTCCACCGAGCGGGGCATGGGCACTCCCGCGATCCTGATCGGGTCGATGCCCGTGATGCCCTGCGGGCCGTTGGTGATGTTGACCGGCGAATTCAGGTTGTTGAGGAAGATCCGGATGATCTCGCCGAAGCCGAGGGTGACGATGGCGAGGTAGTCGCCGCGCAGCTTCAGCACCGGCGCGCCGAGCAGCACACCGAAGAACGCGGCGAGGGCGACGCCGAGCGGCACGATCAGCCAGATGTCGGCATGCAGCCCGTTCGGGAACATCCGGGCGATCCACTCAAACTGCTCGGCGAGGTGCGGCGAGGCGAGCAGGGCGTACATGTAGGCGCCGACGGCGTAGAAGGCGACGTAGCCGAGGTCGAGCAGCCCGGCGAAGCCCACGACGATGTTCAGGCCGAGGGCGAGCATCACGTAGAGCAGCGCCATCGCCATCATGCGGACCCAGAAGTTGCCGAGCAGCTCGCCGGCGAGGAGGGGCAGCACGAGCAGGACGATCCCCACGACGGCGGTGGCGAGGAAGGCCGCGACGGGGTTGCCGGAGAGTCCGGGGAAGAAGCTTCGGATCATGTCAGGCGCGGTCCGCCACCCGCTCGCCCATGATGCCGGACGGGCGCAGGAGCAGCACGAGGATCAGGACGATGAAGGCGAAGATGTCCTGGTAGTGGCTGCCGAAGAAGTTGTTGGTGAGGGGCCCGATGTAGCCCGCGCCGAGGCTCTCGATCACGCCCAGCAGCAGCCCGCCGATCATGGCGCCGGTGATGTTGCCGATGCCGCCCAGCACCGCCGCGGTGAACGCCTTGAGCCCGGGAATGAAGCCCATCGAGAAGTGCACGATGTTGTAGTTGAGCGCGACGAGCAGCCCGGCGACGGCGGCGAGCGCCGCCCCGATCGCGAAGGTGAGCGCGATCACCATGTTGGCATTGACACCCATCAACCCGGCGATGCGTGGGTTCTCCGCCGTCGCGCGCATGGCGCGCCCGAGCCGCGTCTTGTTCACCATCAGGGTGAGGGCGGCCATCATCACCGCCGCCACGCCCAGCACCAGCAGCTGCTTGGGCGCGAGCGACGCCCCGCCGATCGCGATCGGCTGGGTCGGCAGCAGTTCGGGGAAGGAGTGCGGATTGGGCGACCAGATGATCATCGCGATCGTCTGCAGGACGATCGACATGCCGATCGCGGTGATCAGCGGGCTCAGCCGCGGGGCGTTGCGCAGGGGTCGGTACGCGAGCCGCTCGATCGCGAGGGACAGGAGGATGCAGGCGGGAATCGCGGCGGCGAGCGCCACCGCCATCTGCACGACCCCCGGAAGCGAGGCCACGGCGGGCACCTGCAGGACGGTGAAGGCGACCATGGCGCCGATCATGAGCACCTCGCCGTGCGCGAAGTTGATCAGCTGCAGGATGCCGTAGACCATCGTGTAGCCGAGCGCCACCAGCGCATAGACGCTGCCGAGCACGAGACCGTTGAGGACTTGCTGCAACAGGATGTCGAAGTTGAACAAGTGGCGCACTCTCCTCGGTCGCAGCGTCGTTGCCGCCAGCGCGGGCCGCGCGCGGAACGGCACCGGATTTTCACCCGGCCGCCCCGGGGCAGCCATGGGGGATGTTACCGATCAGTTCTCTTGCGGGCGAGGGCCGGAGGCATCGGCGGGCGCGGCGGTTCGGCAGGCAAAAAAAATGCCCCGGACGAACCGGGGCAAACCAGCCAGGGAGGAAAACTACGATGGCTGGAAGAGGAGGCTTACAGTCGCCGCCCGCGGGGGCGGCGCAATGTATTCACTGTATCGGCAGCGGTCCGCGGGCGCCGTTCGCCGCGGATTGGCGGCGCTCTCGTTCGGATGAACGGATCGGCCCGCCGCCCGGTGTGTCAAAGGTTCCTGCCTGAAAAGCAAAAGGGGGCGCGAACGCCCCCATTTTAGGCCGACCTGAACCCGGAGTTCAGGAGAAACCCGTTGATTTACATAGAGTTACAGACTCATGATCCACTTGACCAGGGTCTGGGCCTCTTCCTCGGAGACCTGCGGGTTGGCCGGCATGGGGATCTGGCCCCAGATGCCGACGCTGCCCTTGCGGACATGCTCGACCAGCTTCGGTACGGCCGAATCGTCGGCCTTGTACTTGGCCGCGACGTCCTTGTAGGCGGGGCCGATCAGCTTTTTGTCCACCGCATGGCAGGCCATGCAGTTCTTTTTCTTGGCGAGCTCGGCGTCGGCATGCGCCACGCCGGCGAGCGTCGCGAGGCTCGCCGCCACCGCGATGGAAATGATCGCTTTCATGAGATCGATGCCCCTCTGCTCGGAGTCCGTCCAGCGGAAATTATAACGCCGTTGCCCCCCGCGCCGTTGACCCAGTTCAAGCCGCCGCCCGGCGGGCGATGGCCGCGCCGGGCGGCGCCATTGGGCAAATTCGGGAGGGTTCTCGTCTGCCTCGGCACAGGAGTGCATCATGTTTCTGGTCTGGATCGGAGTCGCGCTGCTCATTGCGAAGTGGTTCGAGCTCGGTCCGCTGGCCGAGGTGTCGTGGTGGTGGATCCTCTCCCCGCTGGCGGTGGCTTTCATCTGGTTCGAGGTGATCGAGGCGCGCTTCGGCTTCGACAAGCACAAGCAGCACGAGGATGCGGACCGCGCCCGTCGCGAGCGGGTCGCCGCCCAGTTCAAGGCGCCCGGACGCAAGCGCGCCTCGCGCTAGTCCGCGCCTCGCGCCAGGCATGTGACACCCCCGGCCCCGCCCGGGCGATCCGGCCCGGGGCGGCGCGCTGCATCAGTCGCCGTCGGTGACGGCGCCGCGGCTCGCGGAGCCGGCCAGGCGCTGGAATTCCCACAGCACGCCCCGCGTATATCGGGGGGCCGGTTCGCGCCAGCGGGCGCGACGGCGCTCGAGCTCCGCGTCGTCGACCTCGACCTGCAGGAGCAGGCGCCGGGCGTCGATCGTGACGGGGTCGCCCTCCTGCACCAGGGCGATCGGCCCGCCCACCGCCGCCTCGGGTGCGACGTGGCCCACCACCATGCCCCACGTGCCTCCGGAGAACCGGCCGTCCGTGACGAGGCCGACCGACTCGCCGAGCCCCGCTCCGATCAGGGCGGAGGTCGGCGCCAGCATCTCCGGCATGCCCGGCGCGCCCCTGGGGCCGAGGTAACGCAGCACCATGACGTCGCCTGGCCTGATCGCGCCGTCGAGGATCGCCGCGAGCGCGGACTGCTCGTCCTCGAACACGCGCGCGGGACCGGTGATGACGGGATTCTTCAGGCCGGTGATCTTGGCCACTGCGCCTTCCGGCGCGAGATTGCCCTTGAGGATGGCGAGATGGCCACTCTCGTACAGCGGCCGCTCGATCGGGAAGATGACCTTCTGGTCGTCGCGCGGCCGGGCGGGCACCCGGGCGAGCTCGTCGGCGAGCGTGCGCCCGGTGATGGTCAGGCAGTCGCCGTGGAGCAGGCCGGCCTCGAGCAGGATCCGGAGCACTTGCGGGATGCCGCCCGCCTGGTGCAGGTCGGTGGCGAGCCAGGTGCCCGAGGGCTTGAGGTCGCAGATCACCGGCACGCGCCGGCGCACCCGTTCGAAATCGTCGATGGTCCACTCGACGCCGGCCGCATGCGCGATGGCGAGGTAGTGGAGCACCGCGTTCGTGGAACCGCCCGTCGCCATGATGAGCGACACCGCGTTCTCGATCGACTCGCGCGTGACGATGTCGCGCGGCTTGATGTCCCTGCGCACCGCCTCGAGGAGGACCCTTGCCGAGTCGGCGGCCGACTCGCGCTTCTCGGCATCGGGATTGGCCATCGTCGACGAACCGAGCAGGCTCATGCCGAGCGCCTCGAACGAGGAGCTCATGGTATTGGCGG
>CAZDYQ010000130.1:0-6944 GCA_964509685.1 uncultured Burkholderiaceae bacterium | reverse complement strand
GTGCCGCTGTTCTACCGGCTGGTGGAGCAGGCGGCGGAGAAGCTGCGGGGCCGGCCCCCGAAGGCGCCGGCCCATCCGCAGCCGTAGCGGTCGGTCAGAAGACCTCGAACAGCCCGGCGGCGCCCATGCCGCCGCCGATGCACATCGAGACGACGACGTTCCTGGCGTTGCGCCGCTTGCCTTCCATCAGGATGTGGCCGGTGAGGCGCGCGCCGGTCATGCCGAACGGGTGGCCGATCGCGATCGAGCCGCCGTTGACGTTATAGATGTCGGGGTTGATCCCGAGCTTGTCACGGCAGTAGAGGCACTGGCTCGCGAAGGCCTCGTTCAGCTCCCACAGGTCGATGTCGTCGAGCTTCAGGCCCTGGCGCTGCAGCAGCTTCGGGATCGCGAAGACCGGGCCGATGCCCATCTCGTCGGGTTCGCAGCCGGCCACCGCCCAGCCCTTGAAGGCGCCCATCGGCTGCAGGCCGCGGCGCTCGGCTTCCTTCGCCTCCATCACCACGACGGCGGCCGCGCCGTCCGAGAGCTGGCTGGCGTTGCCGGCGGTGACGAACTTGTCCGGACCCTTCACCGGCTGCAGCTTGAGCAGGCCCTCGAGCGTGGTGTCGGGACGGTTGCACTCGTCGCGGTCGACCACGACATCGACGATGGACTCCTCGCCGGTGGCCTTGTCGACCTTCTTCATCCTGGTCTTGACCGGGATGATCTCGTCCTTGAACTTGCCGGCCTCCTGCGCGGCGGCCATGAGCTTCTGGCTGCGCAGCGCATACTCGTCCTGGTACTCGCGGCTGATGTTGTAGCGCGCGGCGACGACGTCGGCCGTGTCGATCATCGGCATCCAGAAGTCGGGGTACATCTCGGTGAGCCGGTCGTCACGACCGCCGCCGCCACCGCCCTGGAAGCTGATCGAATCCACGCCGCAGCCCACGGCGATGTCCACGCCCTCGTTCATCACCATGTGCGCGGCATGCACGATGGCGTTCAGCCCCGACGAGCAGGCGCGGTGCAGGGTGACCCCGGCGGTGGTGACCGGCAGGCCGGCGAGCAGCGCGGCGGCGCGCGCGACATTGCCCGAGGCGGCGACGCAGCCCGCGACGACGTCCTCGACCTCCTGCGGCTCGACCTTGGCGCGCTGGACGGCGTGCTCGATCGCGTGGCCCAGCATGGTCATGTTGGGAGTCATGTTGAAGCCACCGCGGGCGGCCTTCGCGAGGCCCGTGCGGGCGTATGAAACGATGACGGCTTGGCGCATTTGCTCTGTCTCCAATTCGATGATGTGCGCGATTGATGTGCGATGGCCGGCGCCGTTCCGAGCACAGGCCGCGACACCCCGCACTTTAGCCTAGTCTGGCCGCGGCCAGCGCGCGGCCGACACGGCAGGGCGCGATTTCCCGTTCCGCCGGCGGCCCCGGCCGCGGCCTCAGGTCGCGTCGCGCAGGGCGATGGCCGCGGGGCGGAAGTACGACAGCAGGCGGGCCGGATTTTCGGTCATGGGGAAGTGGCCGAGGCCGGTCATCTCCGTGAAGCGCGCGCCCGGTACGGCATCGGCGACCCGCTTCGAGTCGGCCGGGCTGGCCGAGTAGTCGTAGTCGCCGGTCATGAGCCACAGCGGGGTGCGGGCGGTGTCGATCGCGCCCACATGGTCGGCGGCATCGAACTCGTCGCTGTAGAAGCCGAGGTCGCCCTCGTACACGCCCGGCCCGGCCTGCGAGTAGATCCAGGTGGCGAAGCGCCGCTCCGAGGCCGGGCTGTGCGGGCTCAGGAGCGCCTGCACCCAGGCGGCCCCGAACCGCCCGCCGTGGACGGCCGGGTGGTCGAGCATCGGGGTGCGCCGGCCCGGCGAGCGGAACGGGGTCTCGAGCAGGATGCCGCCGATCGCGAGCTCCGGATGCCGGGCGAGGAAGGCCAGCCCGATCGCCGCGCCCATCGAGCAGCCGGAGACGGCGACGCGCCGGTGGCCCGCCGCCCGCATCCAGGCACGGATGCAGGCGAGATAGCGCTCGGTGTCCAGCTGCCAGGGCTCGCCCCGCCAGCCCGCGGGCGGGCGCGACCGCCCGTGGCAGGGCATGTCGAAGGCCACCAGCCGCCAGTGCCGGCCGAGCTCCGGGTCCGTCATCAGGGCATGCCACTGCCGCGAATCGGCGCCCGCCGTATGCAGCAGGAGCATGACCGGCTCGGCGGGGTCGCCGGCGGCCTCCTCGAAGATCCAGCAGTGGTCGCCCTCGGGCCAGTCGATGCGCAGGTAGCGCGACTCGATCCGGTCGAGTGCCACGGGCGGGGCGTCGTCCGCCGCAGTGAGCGCCGACTCCGCGCCGTTCGCATCCGAGGGCATCGTCCCGCTGGCCACGTTGCGCATCGCCTCGACGAGCTGTTCCAGGAGGGGGAGCGTCTGCGCGACCGCGAGCGGCTCGCCGCGCAGCTCGAAGCCGCAGCCGGCGCGCAGCGCCGCGCCCACCGACTGGCGCCCCGGCGGCGGCAGAGGGGCCAGCATCTCCCGCCAGACGTCCGCTGGCGCGTGGGCGCTTACTGTCGCGGGCGCCCCGGCATGCTCGACGACCGGAATCTCTTCCCCGTCGGCCACCAGCACCAGGCGGTGGGGCAGCCGGCCGGCCAGCCGGGCGACCGCCGGCTCGGCCAGCGCCGGGGCGGCGAGCCCGTGCATCCATGCCCCGGCGCTCATCGGATTCCGGTCCCCGGATTTGACAACATGGCGCATTCCCTCCACATTTCGAATCGTGTCTGGCAATCAGACAATACGACAAGACCCCCGGATGATACGCATCCGACGCCTGGAGGCATGACCATGAGTTCCGACCGCAAGTGCATCTCGAGCCGTCCCGTCGATTCCACCCGCCGTGGCCTGGTCGCCGCGGCGGGCGTCGCCACCGTCGCGGCGGGCTTTCCCGCCATCGTCCGCGCGCAGCCCAAGGAAGTGAACGTCGGGGTCATCATGCCGCTGTCGGGGGCCAACGCCCAGTTCGGCATCAACTCGCGCAACGGCATCGAGCTGGTGGCCGACGAGATCAACGAGGCGGGCGGCATCCAGGGCCTGGGCGGCGCGAAGATCAAGCTGATCGTGGCCGACGGCACGTCCACCCCGACCACGGCGGCCAACGTCGCCCAGCGGATGATCTCGCAGAACCAGGTGACCGCGATCCTGGGCGCCTTCGCCTCGTCGCTGACGATCGCCATCTCGGAAGTGACCGAGCGTCGCGGCATCCCGCTGCTCACGATGTCCTTCGCCGACCAGATCACCGGCCGCGGCTTCAAGAACATCTTCCAGGTGGTGTCGAAGGCCTCGACCATCGGCGCGGCCCAGTTCAACGACGCGCTCGCGATCGCGAAGGCCGCCGGCGAGACGGTGACGAAGGCCGCGATCATGTACGAGGACACGGCCTACGGCACGGCCCAGGCCAAGGGCCTGCGCGAGGCGGCCAAGGCCGCCGGCGTCGAGGTGGTGATGGACGACGCGTATCCGCTCGGCATCACGGACGTGACGCCACTGATCACCAAGCTGCGCAATTCGGGCGCGCAGATGGTGTTCCCGGTGTCCTACCTGAACGACAGCCTGCTCATCATCCGCACGATGCGCCAGCAGCAGATCGACATCCCGGCCATCGGCGGCGCCGCGGGCTACGTCATCCCCGACTTCGTCAAGGGCCTGGGCGAGTTCGCCAACGACGTGCTCTCGGTGTCGCCGGCCAACTACGACCGCGTGCCGGAGCTCACCGACCGTTTCGAGAAGCGCTACGGCTACTTCATGGTGCACGAGGCGCTCGAGCATGCCGTCTGCATGGGCGTGCTCGCCGAGGCGATGGACATCTGCAAGTCCGCCGATCCCGCCAAGGTGCGCGACACGCTCGCGAAGGAGCGCTTCGAGAAGGGCTGGTCCACCGCAATGACCGGCGCGGTCAAGTTCGACGAGACCGGCCTCAACACCCTCGCCAAGCCGGTCATGGTGCAGTGGCAGGAGGGCCGCCTGCGCACCGTCTGGCCGAAGGACCTTGCGACCGCGCCCGCGCGGTGGAAGGGCAAGACGATCAGCCTCTGAGCCCTCCCCGATGGAAATCCTGCAGGCGCTGGTCAACGGACTCCTGATCGGCGGTGTCTATGCGGTGATCTCGATCGGCCTCACGCTGGTCTTCGGCGTGATGTCGATCATCAACTTCGCGCAGGCCGAGTTCCTGATGCTCGGCATGTTCATCGCGTTCTTCTGCTGGCAGTACCTCGGCCTCGACCCGATGTTCGGGGCCCTGGTCGCCTTCGCGGTCGTGTTCGCGTTCGGCATGCTCGTGCAGCGCGGGCTCATCGAGCGCGTCATGAAGGCGCCGGACGTCGCCCAGATCTTCCTGACGGTCGGCCTGCTGATCGTCCTGGAGAACGCCGCGCTGCTCGCCTTCGGCTCGGACTTCCGTTCGGTCCAGGTGCCGTACCAGACCTCGGCGATCCGGCTGGGCGAGCTGATCATCGGCGTGCCGTACCTGCTCGCGTTCGCGGTGTCGCTGGTGGCGGGCATCCTGCTGTGGGCCTTCCTGCGCTTCACCTGGCTCGGCCAGGCCATGCGCGCCACCTCGCAGGACGCCAACGCGGCGCTGAGCCTGGGCATGGACGTGCGGCGGATCCGCCAGATCGCGTTCGGCCTGGGCGTGGGCATGACCGCGCTGGGCGGCGCGGTGATCCTTCCCTACTTCACGGCCTCGCCGACGATCGGCGGCCAGTTCGTGGTGCTGATGTTCACTGCGGTCGTGCTCGGCGGCCTCGGCAACGTGCTCGGCGCCGTGATCGGCGGCCTGGCGGTCGGGGTGATCCAGACGATGTCCACCCTGGTGCTGCCCATCCAGCTCCAGAACCTCGTGCTCTTCATCGTCTTCATCCTGGTGCTCGCCCTGCGCCCCGAAGGACTCCTGAGGCAGAAATGAGCCAAGCACCCGTCGATCGAAGCGCCTCGGACGCCGTCGCCGCCCGCCGCCGCCGGATCGGCTGGGGCGTGCTGCTCGTGGCCGCCGTCATCCTCCCCTGGCTGCTGCCCGAGCAGGGCTACACCCTGCGCGTCGCCTGCCTGATCCTGCTCTTCGCCGCGCTGGCGCAGGCATGGAACATCGCCGCGGGCCTCTCGGGGCTCATCTCGCTCGGCCATGCCGGCTTCTTCGGCGCCGGCGCCTACGTGTCCACCCTGTTGCTGATCAACTTCGGGATCTCGCCCTGGTTCGGCATGGTCGCCGCGCTGTTGTTCGGCGCCCTGCTCGCCGCGCTGCTGAGCCTGCCCACGCTGCGCCTGCGCGGCCATTACTTCGCGCTCGCGACCATCGCGTTCGGCGAGGTGATGCGGGTGATCGGCAACAGCTGGAGCGACGTCACGGGCGGGCCGGTGGGACTGTCCGTGCCCTTCTCTCAGCCGAGCTTCGCGGTGATGCAGTTCCAGTCGCTGCGCCCATACTACTTCCTGCTGCTGGTGGCGCTCATCATCACCTGCCTGGTCTTCGAGCGCATCCGGCGGGGCGCCCTCGGCCTGCGCCTGCGCGCGCTCAAGAACCATCCCGATGCGGCGGCCTCGCTGGGCGTGGACACCACCCGGGCGAAGTTCACGGTGGCGGTGATCTCGGGCGCCATCACCGCGGTGATCGGCGTGCTCTACGCGCAGTTCATGTTCTTCTTCGATCCCGACACCGTGTTCAGCCTCGCCGGCATCTCGGTGCGCGCCGCGCTCATCACGATCATCGGCGGCATGGGGGCCGTCGCCGGGCCGCTGATCGGCGCAGTGCTGATCATCCCGATCGAGGAGCTGACCAACATGCTGTTCTCCTCGACCGCCGCCGGCCTGTCGCAGCTCGTGTTCGGCGCGGTGCTCATCGCGGTCGTGATCTGGCAGCCGCGCGGCCTGCTGTCGCTGCTCACCCGGCTGGGAGGCAAGCGATGAGCGCCATCCTCCAGGTGCGCGGCCTGCGCAAGCGATTCGGTGGCCTGGTGGCGACCGACGATGTCTCCTTCGACGTGGCGAAGGGCGAGATCGTCGGGCTGATCGGCCCGAACGGCGCCGGCAAGACCACCATCTTCAACCAGATCTCGGGCCTGATCCGGCCCGACGCCGGGTCGATCAGGTTCGATGGCACCGAGCTCGCCGGCATGTCGGCGCACCGCATCTGCCGCGCGGGCGTCGTCAAGACCTTCCAGAACGTGGCGTCCTTCGGCGACATGACGGTGCTCGAGAACGCCACCGTCGGCGGGCTCGCCCGCCTCGACCTGGAGCAGGCGCGCGAGCGCGCCCTGGCGGCGATCGCGCGGGTGGGGCTCGCCGGCCGCGAGGACGCGATGGCCGCCGACCTGTCGCTGCCCGAGAAGGCGCGCCTCGAGATCGCCCGGGCGCTGGCGACCCAGCCGCGCATGATGCTCCTCGACGAGGCCATGGCCACCCTGACGCCCGCCGAGCAGCGCGACATGGTGGCGCTGGTGCGGGAGCTGCGCGACGAGGGCATCACCTTCCTCGTCATCGAGCACCACATGAAGACGATCATGTCGATGTGCGAGCGCATCCTGGTGCTCAACTTCGGCCAGCTGATCGCCTCGGGCACGCCGGCCGAGGTTTCGCGCGACCCGAAGGTCGTGGCCGCCTACCTCGGTTCCTCGGTGGAGGAGGCGCAGGGCCATGCTTGAGATCCGCGACCTGCGCGCCGGCTACGGTCCCGTCGAGATCCTCCACGGCATCTCGCTGCGGGTGGAGAGCCACGAGATCGTATCCCTCATCGGGCCCAATACCGCCGGCAAGAGCACCTTGCTGCGCGGCATCTCGCGCCTCGGCGAGGGCTGGTACCGCGGCGAAATGCGCTTCGAGGGCAAGCCGCTGCTCTCCGAGCCCGCCCACCGCATCGCGTCGCTCGGCATCGCACATGTGCTCGAGGGCCGGCACATCTTCCCGCGGCTCACCGTCGCCGAGAACCTGCGCA
>CAZDYQ010000129.1:0-7062 GCA_964509685.1 uncultured Burkholderiaceae bacterium | reverse complement strand
AGGATCATCGAGTAAGAGGCGCCGGGCCGGGGCCCCACGGGCACCCGGCTACGCGCCGACGCGCGAGGCAGGACGGAATCCATAGTGGGTCGCAACAGGGGCATAGCTCAATTGGCAGAGCGTCGGTCTCCAAAACCGAAGGTTGGGGGTTCGATTCCCTCTGCCCCTGCCAGCAACCCGCGGCAACGGCAAGCGCATGGCTAACCAGAACGTCGATACGGTAACGAGCGTCGCGGACCGCCTGAAGTTCGTGGTGGCCCTCGCGGTGGTGATCGCCGGGCTGGTGGGCTTCTACGTGCTCGAAGGGCAGCCCGCGATCGCCAGGGTGGGCTCGGTGCTTGCCGGGCTGCTCGTGGGCGCCGCGATCGCCGCCTGGTCCGAGCCGGGGCGCAGGTTCTTCGCGTTTTCCCGCGATTCCTGGAACGAGACCCGGCGGGTCGTGTGGCCGAGCCGCAAGGAGACCGTCCAGATGACGACCACGGTCTTCGTCTTCGTGATCATCATGGCCATCTTCCTGTGGCTGGTCGACAAGACGCTGCAACTGGCGCTCTACGACTGGTTCCTGGGCTGGAGGAATTAGCAATGGCCAAGCGCTGGTATGTCGTCCATGTCTATTCGGGCATGGAGAAAAGCGTCGCCCGCGCGATCCAGGAGAGGGTCGAGCGGGCCGGGATGCAGGACAAGTTCGGCCAGATCCTGGTGCCGACCGAGGAAGTGGTCGAGATGAAGAACGGCCAGCGCACGCTCACGCAGCGGCGCTTCTTCCCCGGCTACGTGCTCGTCGAGATGGAGATGGACGACGACACGTGGCACCTCGTCAAGCACACGAACAAGGTCACCGGCTTCGTCGGTGGCGCCGGCAACCGCCCGACCCCGATCTCCGAGAAGGAGGTCCAGGCGATCGTCGAGCAGATGCAGGAAGGCGTCGAGAAGCCGAAGCCGAAGGTCCTGTTCGAGGTCGGCGAGATGGTCCGCGTCAAGGACGGCCCCTTCAACGACTTCAATGGCAACGTCGAGGAAGTCAACTACGAGAAGAGCCGGCTGCGGGTGTCGGTCAGCATCTTCGGGCGGGCCACCCCCGTGGAGCTCGAGTTCGGCCAGGTCGAGAAGCTTTGAGTCAGGGCCGGCTTCGCATGGCCGTGCGAAGCCGCATGAACCGGGTCCGGGGCGCGCCAGCGCCGCGGGCCCAGGCGGCAGAATCGCCGCAGGGCGCGCAGGCGCTTTCCGAGGAGCTCGGGTCGGCAGGTTTCGGCCCGGGCGCTAGCACTCACTACCAGGAGTAACCATGGCCAAGAAGATCGTTGGCTACATCAAGCTGCAGGTCCCTGCAGGCAAGGCGAACCCGTCGCCCCCGATCGGCCCGGCGCTGGGCCAGCGCGGGCTGAACATCATGGAATTCTGCAAGGCGTTCAACGCCCAGACGCAGGGCCTCGAGCCGGGGCTGCCGATTCCCGTGGTGATCACCGCCTTCGCCGACAAGAGCTTCACCTTCATCATGAAGACGCCGCCGGCGACCATCCTTCTGAAGAAGGCGGCCAAGATCGCGAAGGGATCCGCCAAGCCGCACACCGACAAGGTCGGCACGGTCACCCGGGCGCAGCTCGAGGAGATCGCGAAGACCAAGATGCCCGACCTCACCGCCGCCGACATGGATGCGGCCGTGCGCACGCTCGTGGGCTCCGCCCGCAGCATGGGCCTGAACGTGGAGGGTGTCTGATCATGGCCGGGATGTCCAAGCGCGTGAAGGCGATCCGCGAGAAGGTCGATCGCCAGAAGCTGTATCCGCTCAGCGATGCGCTGAGCCTCGTGAAGGAGTGCGCCAAGGCGAAGTTCGACGAGTCGATCGACGTCGCCGTCCAGCTCGGCGTGGATCCCCGCAAGTCGGACCAGGTCGTCCGGGGCGCGGTCGTGATGCCGGCCGGCACCGGCAAGGCCGTCCGGGTGGCCGTGTTCGCCCAGGGCGACAAGGCCGAGGAGGCGAAGGCGGCCGGTGCCGACATCGTCGGCATGGAGGACCTCGCCGAGAGCATCAAGGGCGGCTCGCTGGACTTCGACATCGTGATCGCGTCGCCCGACGCGATGCGGGTGGTCGGCCAGCTCGGCCAGATCCTCGGCCCGCGCGGCCTGATGCCGAACCCGAAGGTCGGAACCGTGACGCCCGACGTCGCCACCGCGGTCAGGAACGCGAAGGCGGGCCAGGTGCAGTACCGGACCGACAAGGCGGGCATCGTCCACGCGACCATCGGACGTGCCTCGTTCGACACAACGGCACTGGAAACGAACATGCGGGCGCTGATCGAAGCGCTCAATCGCGCCCGGCCTGCGAGCGCGAAAGGGATTTACCTGCGCAAGGTGGCGGTTTCCTCCACGATGGGGGTGGGTGTCAAGGTCGACACCGCCAGCATCGCTGCCGGCGCATAGGACTTTGGGCCGTCGCGGCCCGCGACCCGGCTCCGGCCGGATCGTGATCCGCGGCGGGTTGTCAAAGACCGCAGGGAGATCGACGGCCCGGGGGGTCGTCGGCCAGGGCGGCAAGTTCCATCCGACGGGTGGGCGAGCCGGCCGGGCCAGGTCTTCAAACCGTCCCGTCCCCACACGGGAAGGCCCTGCGCAGACGGCGGTCCCGAAGCAAGGGTTTGAGTGGCAATCATGCTGATGCTCCAAGAACGCTTTCTCGGTCGCCGAAAACTCGGGGGTGGTGACGCCCCCGTCCGGGCGCAAGCCCTTTTCTGGAGATAGACCGTGGCTCTCAATCGACAGGCGAAAGAGGCCGTCGTCGAGGAAATCGCCGCCCAGGTGGCGAAGTCCGAGGCGATCGTCTACGCCGAGTACCGTGGTCTGGAAGTGGAAGCGATCACCCGCCTGCGCAAGCAGGCGCGCGAGAGCGGCGTCTACCTGCGTGTCCTGAAGAACACGCTGGTGCGCCGCGCGGTCGCCGGCACGCCCTACGAGATGCTGACCGACAAGCTCGTCGGTCCGCTGATCTACGGCATGTCCGAAGACCCGGTCGCGTGTGCCAAGGTGCTCGACGGCTTCGCGAAGCAGAACGACAAGCTCGTCATCAAGGGCGGCGCCATGCCCAACGTCCCGATGGACGTGGCCGGCGTCAAGGCCCTTGCCGACCTGCCCAGTCGCGAGGAACTGCTCGCCAGGCTGCTCGGCACCATGCAGGCGCCAGTCGCGAAGTTCGTGCAGACGCTCAACGAGGTCCCCTCGAAGTTCGTCCGCGGCCTTGCCGCGGTGCGGGACCAGAAGGCTGAGGCCTGATCCGCGACGCCGACATTTCCAGCATCCGAACCAAACTTTTCGCTATTCCCGGAGCATCCAACAATGGCACTTAGCAAAGAAGAGATCCTCGACGCCGTCGCCGGCATGACCGTTCTCGAACTGTCCGAACTCATCAAGATGATGGAAGAGAAGTTCGGCGTGTCCGCGGCTGCCGCCGCCGTGGCGGTCGCCGCCCCGGCCGCCGGTGGCGCGGGCGCCCCGGCCGCCGAGGAGCAGACCGAGTTCACGGTCGTCCTGTCGGCCGTCGGCGACAAGAAGGTCGAGGTCATCAAGGTGGTCCGTGCCGCGACCGGCCTGGGCCTGAAGGAGGCCAAGGACCTCGTGGACGGCGCGCCGAAGCCGATCAAGGAGGGCATCTCGAAGGCCGATGCCGAAGCGCTCAAGAAGCAGCTCGAAGACGCCGGCGCGAAAGCAGAGCTCAAGTAACTTGGCGCTGCCGCCTTCCGTACCCGGCCGCCACCCCCGGTGGGGTGGCGTCGCCGGGTTTTCGCGTCCCGCAAACGCGGGAACCGACATCGCTGCGTTCGCTCGACCCCTGAGCACCCAGAGCGCGTCGATCTCAGTTTCTGCATGACACCGGAGTGTTCATGACCCAGTCGACCCCCTACTCGTACACCGAGAAAAAACGCATCCGCAAGAGCTTCGCCAAGCGCCAGGTGGTGCTCGACGTCCCGTTCCTGCTGACGACCCAGATCGAGTCCTACGAGCAGTTCCTGCAGGCGGGCGTCCCGGCTTCGGAGCGTCGCGACGAGGGATTGCAGGCCGCGTTCAACTCGATCTTCCCGATCAGTTCGCACAACGACATGGCCCGGCTGGAGTTCGTCCAGTACGCCCTGGGCCAGCCGGCCTTCGACGTCAAGGAGTGCCAGCAGCGCGGGCTGACGTACTGCGCCCCGCTGCGCGCCCGCGTACGACTGGTCATCATGGACCGCGAGGCGGCCAAGCCGACCGTCAAGGAGGTGAAGGAGCAGGAGGTCTACATGGGCGAGATCCCGCTCATGACGGCCAACGGTTCGTTCATCATCAACGGCACCGAGCGGGTGATCGTCTCCCAGCTGCACCGCTCGCCGGGCGTGTTCTTCGAGCACGACCGCGGCAAGACGCACAGCTCGGGCAAGCTCCTGTTCTCGGCCCGGATCATCCCCTACCGGGGCTCGTGGCTCGACTTCGAGTTCGACCCGAAGGACATCCTGTACTTCCGGATCGACCGCCGGCGCAAGATGCCGGTCACGATCCTGCTGAAGGCGATCGGCCTCAATCCCGAGCAGATCCTCGCGCACTTCTTCGAGTTCGATCACTTCCAGCTGATGGGCGAGGGCGCCCAGCTCGAGTTCGTGCCGGACCGGCTGCGCGGCGAGGTGGCCCGCTTCGATATCACCGACCGCGAGGGCAAGGTGATCGTCGCCAAGGACAAGCGGATCAACGCGCGTCACATTCGTGAGCTCGAGGCGGCCGGCACCAGGCGGATCTCCGTGCCCGAGGACTACCTCGTGGGGCGCGTGCTCGCGCACGACATCGTGAGCCCCGACACCGGCGAGATCCTCGCACGGGCCAACCAGGAGCTCACCGAGGAGGTCCTCGCTGCCCTGCGCGAGGCCGGCATCCGCGAGCTTCGCACCATCTACACCAACGACCTCGACCACGGCCCGTACATCTCCCAGACGCTGGCCCTGGACGACACCGCCGACCAGACCGCGGCGCGCGTCGCGATCTACCGCATGATGCGGCCCGGCGAGCCGCCGACCGAGGATGCGGTCGAGGCGCTCTTCAACCGGCTCTTCTACAACGAGGATGCCTACGACCTGTCCAAGGTCGGCCGGATGAAGTTCAACCGCCGGGTCGGCCGCGACGATCCGGACGGTCCCATGACGCTGACCAACGAGGACATCCTCGCGGTCATCAAGATCCTGGTGGACCTGCGCAACGGTCGCGGCGAGATCGACGACATCGACCACCTCGGCAATCGCCGGGTGCGCTGCGTCGGCGAGCTGGCCGAGAACCAGTTCCGCGCCGGGCTCGCGCGGGTCGAGCGCGCAGTCAAGGAGCGCCTCGGCCAGGCCGAGACCGAGAACCTGATGCCGCACGACCTGATCAACAGCAAGCCGATCAGCGCGGCGATCCGCGAGTTCTTCGGGTCGAGCCAGCTCTCGCAGTTCATGGACCAGACCAACCCGCTGTCGGAGATCACGCACAAGCGACGGGTCTCGGCGCTGGGTCCAGGGGGTCTTACCCGCGAGCGCGCCGGCTTCGAGGTCCGCGACGTGCACCCGACGCACTACGGCCGGGTCTGCCCGATCGAGACGCCGGAAGGCCCGAACATCGGCCTGATCAACTCGCTCGCCCTCTATGCGCGCCTGAACGAGTACGGCTTCCTCGAAACGCCGTACCGCAAGGTGGACAACTGCCAGGTGACCGACGAGATCCACTACCTGTCGGCGATCGAGGAGGGCCGCTACGTCATCGCCCAGGCGAACGCGGCGATGGACGAGAACCGCCGCCTGGTCGGCGACCTGGTGTCGGTGCGCAAGGCCGGCGAATCGGAGCTGACCTCGCCGGAGAACGTCCAGTACATGGACGTCGCCCCGAGCCAGATCGTCTCGGTGGCCGCCTCGCTCATCCCGTTCCTGGAGCATGACGACGCGAACCGCGCCCTGATGGGCTCGAACATGCAGCGCCAGGCGGTGCCCTGCCTGCGGCCCGAGAAGCCGCTCGTCGGCACCGGGATCGAGCGCACCTGCGCGGTCGACTCCGGCACCGTCGTGACCGCCGAGCGTGGCGGGGTCGTCGACTACGTGGACGCCAACCGCATCGTGGTTCGCGTCAACGACGACGAGGCGAGCCAGGGCGAGGTGGGCGTCGACATCTACAACCTGATCAAGTACACCCGCAGCAACCAGAACACGAACATCAACCAGCGGCCGATCGTCCAGCGTGGCGACATCATCTCGCGCGGCGACGTCATCGCCGACGGCGCCTCGACCGACCTCGGCGAGCTCGCGCTCGGCCAGAACATGCTGGTCGCGTTCATGCCCTGGAACGGCTACAACTTCGAGGACTCGATCCTGATCTCCGAGAAGGTCGTCTCCGACGACCGCTACACCTCGATCCACATCGAGGAGCTGTCGGTGCTCGCGCGCGACACCAAGCTCGGGCCCGAGGAGATCACCCGCGACATCTCGAACCTTTCCGAGAGCCAGCTCGCGCGACTCGACGAGTCGGGCATCGTGTACATCGGCGCGGAGGTGCAGGCGGGCGACACCCTCGTGGGCAAGGTCACCCCCAAGGGCGAGACCCAGCTCACGCCCGAGGAGAAGCTGCTGCGCGCCATCTTCGGCGAGAAGGCGAGCGACGTGAAGGACACCTCGCTGCGCGTTCCCTCCGGCATGAGCGGCACGGTCATCGACGTGCAGGTCTTCACGCGCGAGGGCATCGCGCGCGACAAGCGCGCCCAGTCGATCATCGACGACGAGCTCAAGCGCTACCGCCTCGACCTGAACGACCAGCTGCGGATCGTCGAGAACGACGCCTTCGCCCGTATCGAGCGCCTGCTGGTGGGCAAGCCGGCCAACGGCGGGCCGAAGCGGATCGCCAAGGGCACGATCATCACCAAGGAGTACCTCGCCGACCTCGACCGCTTCCACTGGTTCGAGATCCGCATGGCCGACGAGGCGGTCGCCGCCCAGCTCGAGGCGCTCAAGGACTCGATCGAGCAGAAGCGCCACCAGTTCGACCTCGCCTTCGAGGAGAAGCGCAAGAAGCTCACGCAGGGCGACG
>CAZDYQ010000128.1:0-7468 GCA_964509685.1 uncultured Burkholderiaceae bacterium | reverse complement strand
GGCATCAGCTTGCGGGCGGCCGCCTCGGCGATGCGCCGGCCGCTGGCGGTGCCGCCGGTGAACGAGACCATGTCCACGCCGGGATGCTCCACCAGCGGACCGCCGACCTCGGGCCCGAAGCCGGGCAGGACGTTAAGCAGACCCGGCGCGAGGCCCGCCTCGAGCGCGATCCGCCCGAGCTCCAGCGCCGGGGTGGGCGTGATCTCGGAGGGCTTGAGGATGACGGCATTGCCGGCGGCGAGCGCGGGCGCCACCTTCTGCGCCTCCATGGTCAGGGGGGAGTTCCACGGGGTGATCGCCGCCACGACGCCGTGGGGCTCGTGGATCGCCATCGACAGGTAGGGACCGCGCGGCGGGGTGATCTCCTCGCCCTGCGTCTCGCACACGGCGGCGTAGTACCGGAATGTCGCCGCGGCGCTCGCGACCTGGGCGCGGCATTCGGCGACGACCTTGCCGTTCTCGAGCCGCTGGGCATCGGCCAGCCGGTCGGCGTTGGCCTCCATGCCGTCGGCGATGCGCATCAGCAGCGCCGCGCGCCGGTGCGGCAGCATCTCGCGCCACGCCGGGTCGGCCTGCGCCTTGCGGGCCGCGGCCACCGCGAGGTCCACGTGCCGGGCGTCAGCGCCGGCCACCTGGTAGTTCCGCTCGCCGTTGGCCGGGTTGATCGACTCGAAAATCTTCGCGTCGGCGCTGGTCCATTGCCCGCCGATCAGCATCGGCCGGGGCTCGTCATGCGGCGCTGGGCTCATGGGGGACTGTCCTGGGCGTTATGTTCTGTCTTGCAGAACGCAAGTTCTGCAAAGAAAGTATCGCATGCCACCGAGGGAGCGTCCACGGAAGCGCCTCGCGGACGCCGGCGGCCGGCACCGACGCGGCAACAGAGATCCCCGCCGCCGAGGCGAACGAAGTCAGCGGGCGGGCAGCACCGTCCCGGAGCACTCGCCGAAGCCGATCCGGGCGGCGCCGGGCCGCTCGCACCAGCCGCGCAACACGATGCGGTCGCCATCGGCGAGGAACGTGCGCTCCTCGCCGCCCGGCAGGGCCACGGGACGGGTGCCGCCCACGGAGAGCTCGATCAGCGCACCGGCCTCGCCGGTGTCGCCCGGCCCCGACTGGGTGCCGCTGCCCAGCAGGTCGCCCGGGGCGAGGTTGCAGCCTCCCACCGTGTGGTGCGCGATCATCTGCGCCACGCTCCAGTAGGAGTGGGCGAACGTCGTGCGCGACAGGCGGGCCGGCGGATCGCCGCGCTCGCGCATGGCCGCGGTCTCTATCAGGGCCTCGAGCTGCAGGTCGAAGCCGCCGCTCTCGCGGTTGCGCGCCGATTCGAGGTACGGCAGTGGCTGCGGATGGTCGGCCGGACGAGTCCAGGGGCAGCGAAACGGCGCGAGCGCATCGAGCGTGACGATCCACGGCGAGATCGTCGTCGCGAAGTTCTTGGCGAGGAAGGGACCGAGCGGCTGGTACTCCCAGGCCTGGATGTCGCGCGCCGACCAGTCGTTGAGCAGGCAGAGCCCGAAGACATGCGACTCGGCATCGTCGATCGGTATGGGCTCGCCCAGGGCATTGCCCGTGCCGATCCAGATGCCCACCTCGAGCTCGTAGTCGAGCCGGCGACATTCGCCGAAGACCGGTGCGCTCGCGCCGGGCGGCATCGTCTGGCCCCGCGGCCGGTGGAAGGACTGGCCACTGACGCCGATCGACGAGGCGCGGCCGTGGTAGCCCACCGGCAGCCACTGGAAGTTGGGCATCAGCGGATTGTCCGGACGGAACAGGCGGCCGATGTTGGTCGCGTGATGGATCGACGCGTACATGTCGGTGTAGTCGCCGATGCGCGCCGGCACGCGGTACTGCGCCGCGGACTGCTCCACGAGGCATCCGGCGAGCGCGTCGCGCGCCGGCGAATCGTCGCGCAGCAGGCGGAAGGCGGCGAGCCGAAGGGCGCGCCAGTAGCGCGGCCCGAGCGCCAGGAAGCCGTTGAGTTCCGGCCGGGCGGCATGGGCGGCCGCCACGGCGGCCTCGCCGGTGAAGTGGCCCCCGGCATGGACGCGGCCGATGTCGAGGATCCGGTCGCCGATCGCGATGCCGCCGCGGAACGCCTCGTTCGTGCCCGCTCGCCGGAAGACGCCGAAGGGGAGGTTCTGGATGGGGAAGTCGCAGCCCTCGGCCTGGGCGGAGGCCACCCAGCTGCGGGCGGCCGGATCGTGCGTCTCGTCGAGTCGGATCATCCTCGTCTCCTTGCGCCGACCGCCGCCCCGGTCGCGGGCCTCCCGCGCGGGAAGCCCGTGGCATGGCGCCTCAGGGCGTCGGCCGGAAGTTCTTCTGCAATCCCTGCCAGGCCAGATGGTAGTCCGTCTGGCGCATGGGCGAGGACATCGCGAATGCGGTCGGCCGGATCGGCAGCCGCGTCTCGAACATGAAGGCCATGGTGTCGCGCAGGTACTGCGGCTTGCTGGTGTCGATCGCCACCGCCTTCGCGTACGACTCGGCATCCGGCCCGTGCGCGCTGTGCATGTTGTGGAGCGAGCTCCCACCCGGCACGAAGCCCTCGCCCTTGGCGTCGTAGGCGCCCTGGATGAGGCCCATGAACTCGCTCGCGACGTTGCGATGGAACCAGGGCGGCCGGAAGGTGTGCTCCATCGCGAGTATGCGCGGCGGGAAGATCACGAAGTCGATCATGTCCACCCCCGGCGTGTCGCTCGGCGACTGCAGCACGAGGAAGATCGAGGGATCGGGATGGTCGAAGCTGATCGAGCCGATCGTGTTGAAGCGGCGCAGGTCGTACTTCATCGGCGTGAGGTTGCCGTGCCAGGCCACGACATCGAGCGGCGAGTGGTCGATCGGCGCCTCCCACAGGTTGCCGAGGAACTTCGCCACCAGGCGGAAGTCGCCCTCGCGGTCCTCGTACGCCGCCCGCGGCGCCAGCCAGTCGCGCGGATTGGACAGGCCGTTGGACCCGATCGGGCCGAGGTCCGGCAGCCGGAACGGCGCGCCGTAGTTCTCGCAGACATAGCCGCGCGCCTCGCCGTCGGGCAGGGTCACCGTGAAGCGCACCCCGCGCGGTATGACGAGCACCTCGAGCGGCGCCACCTCGAGCACGCCCATCTCGGTGGCGACCCGCAGCCTGCCCTGCTGCGGAACGACGAGCAGCTCGCCGTCCGCGTCGTAGAAAAAGCGGTCGCGCATCGAGGCATTGGCCGCGTACAGGTGGATCGCGCAGCCGGTCATCGCGCCCGGGTCGCCCTGCCCGCCCATGGTCACCAGGCCCTCGATGAAGTCGGTCGGCGTCCCGGGCATGGGCAACGGACTCCAGCGCAGGCGATCCGGCGGCGTTTCCAGCCCGCTGAAATCGCTCACGATCCGGCCGTTGTCGATGCGCTCGAACGGTCCGTGCGCGGCGCTCGGGCGGATCCGGTAGAACCAGCTGCGCCGGTTGGATGCACGCGGCGCGGTGAAGGCCGTGCCGGAGATCTGCTCGGCGTAGAGGCCGTAGGGACAGACCTGCGGCGAGTTCTGGCCGACCGGCAACGCGCCAGGGAGCGCCTCGGTCGCGAACTCGTTGCCCCAGCCGCTCATGTAGCCGGCCTCGCCGGGACCCGCCTGTTCGAGCGCGGAGTCGGGATGCGTCTGCGTCGAGAGGTCCATGATTGCCTCCTTGATTACGCTATGCGTAATCTCTTACGATTTGCATAAACCAGTCTAGCGGACCGGCATAGTGGGCACAACGAAAGCGACCATGGACGGGGCGCCGCGCCGCCGCGGGGTCGATGCCATCGAGACCGGCGGCCGCCTCCTGGCGGCGCTTGCGGACGCGAACGGGCCGATGATGCTGCGCGATCTCGCGCAGGCCGCGCAGATGGCGCCGGCCAAGGCGCATCGCTACCTGGTGAGCCTGATCCGCGTGGGCCTGGCGCGTCAACTGCCCGAGTCCGGCCGCTACGACATCGGGCCCCTCGCGATCCGCCTCGGCGTGGCCGGCCTCGGCCGCGGCGATGCGCTGGCGATCGCCCGCGAGCGCCTGCCGGCGCTGCGCGACGAACTGGGCCTGTCGGTGGCCCTCGCGACCTGGGTCGATTCGCGCGTGCTGATCGTCGACTGGCTCGACGCGACGGTCCTCGTGGCCGCGAGCCTGCGCATCGGCGCCTCCATGCCGCTTACCCGCTCGGCGAGCGGCCGGGCATTCGCGGCCTTCGACCGACGACCGGAAGTGGCCGCCGCGCTGCACGCCGAACTTGCCGACAACGCCCGCGCCGGCCTGCGACCGGCGAGCGCCGCCGAGTTCGATGTCGTGCTGCGGGCCGCCCGCGCGCATGGGATCGCGCGGGTGACGGGGGACCTCGTGGCGGGCATCGACAGCCTGGCAGCCCCGGTGCACGGCCCCGGCGGCGCGCTCGCGATGGTCGTGGCGGCCATCGGACCGAGCCGGGGCTTCGATGCCACATGGAACGGAAAGGTCGCGCGCCGGCTCCGTGACTGGGCGCGCGAACTCGGTTCCTGGCCGGCCGCGGCGCCACGGCCCGCGACCTGAACCGGCGGCCTACTGGGCGAAGGCCTTTTCGACGACGAAGTCGCCTGGCCGGTTGGTCGCGCCTTCCTCGAAGCCGCGCTCGACGAAGAACGCGCGCAGGTCGCGCAGGACGTCGATGCTGCCGCAGATCATGACCCGGTCCTCGGCGGGGTCGAGGGGCGGCAGGCCGAGGTCGGCATGCAGCTGGCCGGTCTCGAGCAGCCTGGTGATGCGGCCCTGGTGGACGTAGGGCTCGCGCGTGACGGTCGGGTAGTACGAAAGCTGCTTCTGCACCTGCTCGCCGACCAGCTCGTGCTTCGGCAGCTCGTTCGTGATGTATTCCTGGTAGGCGAGGTCGGCGACGTGGCGCACGCCGTGCACGAGGATGACGCGCTCGAAGCGCTCGTACACCTCCGGATCGCGGATCAGGCTGAGATAGGGCGCGAGCCCCGTGCCCGTGCCCAGCAGCCAGAGCCGCTTGCCGGGCTTGAGCGCATCGATGACCAGGGTGCCGGTCGGCTTGCGGCTGATGAGCACCTTGTCGCCCTCGCGCAGGTGCTGCAGCCGCGAGGTGAGCGGCCCGTCCGGCACCTTGATGCTGAAGAACTCCAGGTGATCCTCGTAGTTGGCGCTGGCGATGCTGTAGGCGCGCAGGAGCGGCTTGCCGCCGTTGATCCGCAGGCCGAGCATCGTGAAATGCCCGCTTTCGAAGCGGAACGTCGGGCTGCGGGTGGTGGTGAAGCTGAAGAGGCGATCGGTCCAGTGATGGACCTTCAGCACCGTTTCCTCGTTGAACATCCAGGCAAGCTCCCAGGGCGACTACCATGCCGCGATACGGCCCATGCCATGGAGATGGCCCCTATCGCGGCAGAAACAAGTATGAACCGTCCGGCCGTGCCGCCCTCTGAGCGGGATCAAGGCCGCGGTTCGATCAATAACCGGAACGCGGGAAGCTAGGCGGGCTCCCCGCTCGTGGACGGCGTCGCCTCGCGGCCCACCACCTGGCCGGTCGCCGACGAAGCGGCGATGCGCGCATCGAGCCACTCCAGCCAGTGGTGCACCGGCACCTGGCTGCCGCTCGCCAGGTGCGAGATGCAGCCGATGTTGGCCGACAGGATGACGGCCGGGCGCGCCGCCTCGAGGTTCGCCAGCTTGCGGTCGCGCAGGCTGCGCGAGAGCGTGGGCTGGGTGATCGAGTAGGTTCCCGCCGACCCGCAGCACATGTGCGGTTCGGCGAACGGCACCAGGTGGGCCCCGAGCGAGCGCAGCAGCGCCTCGACGGCACCCCGGATGCGCTGGCCGTGCTGCAGGGTGCAGGGCGGATGGAAGGCGAGCGGTGTCGAATCGTAGGGCAGCGACAGGCCGGCCGCGGCGATGGCCTGGGGCAGCCATTCCACCGGGTCGCGGGCGAGGCTCGCCACCCGTTCCGCCTTTTCGGCGTACTGCGGATCGAGTCGCAGGAGGTGGCCATAGTCCTTGACCATCACACCGCAACCCGAGGCGTTGACCAGGATGGCCTCGACCTGGTCGAGATGCGGCCACCAGGCGTCGATGTTGGCCCGCGCCTGCGCCTGCGCGCCGGCCTCGTCGTCCAGGTGGAGGCGGATCGCGCCACAGCAGCCCGAGTCGCGAACGCGCAGCGCCTGCACGCCCACGGCATCGAGCACCCGCGCGGTCGCCGCATCAATGTTCGGCATCATGGCCGGCTGCACGCAGCCCTGCGGCAGCAGGACGCGGCGCGCATGCTGCCGTGTCGGCCATTCGCCCGGCGACAGCGCCGCGGGCACCTTGGACTTCAGCCCGGGCGGCAGCAGGGGGCGGAACAGCTTGCCCAGCCGCATGGCCGGATCGAACAGCCAGCGGCGCGTCAGGCCCTCGCGCAGCGCAGCGCGCAGCATGCGTTCGCCGAGCGGCCGCCGCACGCGCGCAGCGACGTGGCGCCGCCCGATGTCGACGAGGCGCCCGTACTCCACGCCCGAGGGACAGGTCGTCTCGCAGTTGCGGCAGGTCAGGCAGCGATCGAGATGGACCTGGGTGGCGCGCGTCGGCTCCTCGCCTTCGAGCACCGATTTCATCAGGTAGATGCGGCCACGCGGACCGTCCCGCTCGTCGCCCAGGAGCTGGTAGGTCGGGCAGGTGGCGGTGCAGAAGCCGCAGTGCACGCAGCGACGCAGGATGGCTTCGGCCTCGATGCCGTCGGGCGTGTCCTTCAGCCAGTCTGCGAGATGGGTTTCCATGCGCTTGGTGCCAGGACTAGAGGGCCGCGTACATGCGACCCGGGTTGAAGATGCCGAGGGGATCCAGCTGCATGCGCACCCGGCGCTGCAGCGCGAGCATCGCGGGCGGCAGCGGATGGAAGCTTTCCTCGCGGGCGCCGCCGCGGAACCGCATCGCCGTGCCGCCGGCCGCCTGCGCTGCCGCGCGCACCTCGACGGCGCTCGCCTCGCCGACGTACCAGCGCAGGCCACCGCCCCATTCGATGAGCTGGCGCCCGGGCAGCTCCAGCTGCGGGGACGTCGAGGGGACCGAGATGCGCCAGAGCGTGCCCTCGGTCCGGAAGAACGGGAGCCGGTGCTCGGTGAGCTCGTGCCAGAACGCGTCCGCCAGCTCGGGCGCGAGCGGGGATGCGCTGTAGCGGTTGATGAAACGGTTCATGGCCGCCTCGACGGCGGCCTCCGAACCGGCGAAGCGGACGACCAGCTTGCCGTCGCCCCAGCAGGACGCCGAGAGCGGCAGCGGTTCGCCCGCCCAGTGATGCAGGGCCGAAAGCGCCTCCTCGGCGCCCAGCGTCATGCGCAGGCTGGCGCGCATGGGCGGCACCGGCAGGACCTTCAGCGACACCTCGGCGATCACGCCGAGCGTGCCGTAGGAGCCGCAGAGCAGGCGCGAGATGTCGTAGCCGGCGACGTTCTTCATCACCTGGCCGCCGAAGTGCATCAGTTCGCCGCGCGCATCGAGCAGCGA
>CAZDYQ010000127.1:0-7575 GCA_964509685.1 uncultured Burkholderiaceae bacterium | reverse complement strand
TGCATGGTGATCGGCATGGGCATGCCGACCACCGCGGCCTACGTGCTGGTGGCCGCTGTGCTCGCGCCCGCGCTCACGAACGTCGGCATCGAGCCGCTCGTGGCGCACATGTTCGTTTTCTACTACGCGACGATCTCGGTGATCACGCCGCCGGTGTGCGTCGCGGTCTTCGTCGCCGCCGGCATCGCCCAGACCGACTGGTTGCGGGTGGCCCGCGAGGCGCTCAAGCTCGGCGCCGTCATCTACCTGATCCCCTTCATGTTCATCGCCTACCCCGGCATGCTCGCCGGCGGCAGCCTGCCGGACTTCCTCGAGGCGGCGGTCTCCGGGATCGTCTTCACGATGGCCTTCGCGATGTTCTTCGGCGGCGCGCGCCTGCTCGATTCGCGCTGGCTGAACGGCGGGGTCCTGCTCGTGATCGCCGCACTGTCGATCTTCCCCACCTGGTACGGCCTGTGGGCGGCCACGGCGGCGCTGGTGCTGCTGTCGGCGCTCAGGCGCGACCGGCTGCGGCCGTCCGCGCCGGCCGCCGCGACCTGAGCGAGCCCGTTCCACCGCGCACGGGCGCTGGTCGAAGGGCGCGGCTTCGGTGCCCGGGAGGGCGTCCGTGTCAGGCGCGGGTCGGCCGGTCCAGCGGCAAGGCCCGCCGGTTCCAGTACCGCGGCTCCGCGCGCGGCACGGACTGGTCACGCGCCCCGAACTCGCGCTCGATGGCTCGCGCCGTTCCGTGGATCAGCGGGAGGCTTCTCTCCATCCAGGCATCCGTCATTCGCGTAAGCGGCAGCGCGACATTGAGCGCCGCCACCGCGGTCCCGTCATGACCGCATAGTGCGACGGCGACGCCGCCCACGTCGGCTCGCCAGCCGCCTCGCACGATCGCATAGCCCCGTTCGCGTACGCGCGCGAGTTCCTCGACGAGATCGCGCCGCGTACCGATCGTCAGGGGCGTGAGACGCTCGAGTTCCTCGGGAAAGATCTGTTCCACCTCCGCGTCCGGAAGGGTGGCGAGCATCGCGAGGCCTGTCGATACGCAATGCGCGGGCGTGTGATCGCCGATGCAGGCATGCACCCGCAGGACGTTCGGCGAATCGACAAGCTGGATGCAGACGGTGTGGTCGAACTCCAGCACGCCCAGCGCCACGCCCTCGCTGATGTCGCGCGAGAGCTGGGCCATGTGCGGGAGCGCCAGTCGACCGAAGCCGACCGGACCCGCGCGACATCCGATCTCCCAGGCGCGGATACCGATCACATAGCGCTGGTCCGGCAGGCGCCGTACGAGCGCGCGCTCCTGCAGCGTGGCCAGCAGCTGGCTGACACTCGACTTCGCCATGCCGATCGTCGTGGCGATCTCCGTCATCGAAAGCGGTTCGCTGTGCGCGGCGAGGCATTCCAGCACGTCCAGCCCGCTGTTCAGGCCCGACCGCTGGCGGGCGGATTTCGGTTTTGTCGAACTCTCGTAAGTCATTGACGAACTCATGGTTGATGGCCAGAATGCCACGAAGTTGCCGCTCCCAACAAAGTGTCAGAGGAACTTTACCCATGACGCGCAAGACACTGCCCGAGACCGGACGTTCCAGCGAAGCCCTGCTCCGGGAGTTGCGGGCGATGAAGGCGGGAGACATCGACTGGAAGGCGGGCAAGGCGCCGCTTTTCTACTTCAAGGCGAGCGACGAGGTATCGGAGATGGGTCGCTCGGCCTTCTTCGAATACTTCTACGAGAATGCGCTCGGCGGCGGGCGCGCGTTCCCCAGCGTCAAGCAGATGGAAACCGACATCGTCGAGATGGCGCTGAGCCTGTTCTCGGCGCCGGACGACGCCCAGGGTTTCATGAGCACCGGCGGCACGGAGAGCATCATCCTCGCCATCCAGACCTGCCGCGACTGGACGCGTCACGACCGAGGCATGAAGCAGCTTCGCGGGAACATCGTCGCGCCCGAGTCGATCCATCCGGCGTTCGAGAAGGGCGCGAAGCTGATGGACCTCGAGGTGCGCCGTATCCCGGTTGGCCCGGACTACCGGGCGGACGTGGCCGCGATGGAAGCGGCGATCGACGACGAGACGATCATGGTGGCCGGATCGGCCCCCTGCTTCCCGTACGGCGTGATCGACCCGATCACGGAGCTCGCCGCCATGGCCAAGCGCCGCGGACTGTGGATGCATGTCGACGCCTGCGTCGGCGGCTACCTGGCCCCCTTCGTCAGGATGATCGGGCGGGACATCCCGGCGTTCGACTTCTCGGTGGACGGCGTCCAGTCGATTTCGGCCGACCTGCACAAGTTCGGCTTCTGTCCCAAGCCGGCTTCGACAGTCTTCTACCGGAGCGCCGAACGCGCCCGGTTCCAGGCCTTCGACTTCGACGGCTGGCCCAACGGGCGCTTCTACACCACAACGATATGCGGCACGCGCCCGGCGGGCGGCGTGTCCGGTGCCTGGGCCGTCTTTAACCACCTGGGCATCGACGGCTACAAGCGCATCGCCTCCGAGCTCATGGGCTTCATCGACGATTTCAAGGCGCGCGTGCTGGAGATCCCCGGCATGCGGATCATCGGGGATCCGCATCTCTCGATCGTCGCCTACACGTCCGACGACGTCGACATCTTCCGCGTCGCCGAACTGATGGCCGGCAAGGGCTATCTCCCCGGCCTGCTGCAGAAGCCCCGTGCGCTGCACCGAATGATGTCGCTCGTCCACGCCCCGGTCGTCGACGACTACATCGGCGAGCTGCGCGCCGCCGTCGATGCCCTGCGCACCAACCCCGGCGAGCAGGCGAGCATCAAGGCGACGTACTAGGCGTCGGGCGTTCTCGGGCATCGGGCGATGTCGCAATTGCGTACCCCAGGGTCGGCAACGACCAGAAGGCTTTTCGCACTGTACGGCGCACTCGGGTTCGGGTTCCTGTACCTGCCCATCGTGTTCCTGGTCCTCTTCTCGTTCAACGACTACATCATCCCGTCGTTGCCGTTCCGCGGGTTCACGCTCAAGTGGTACCAGGAGCTCGCCTACGACTTCGTGCTTCACGACGCCCTGAAGAACAGCCTCATCATTGCGTCCGTCACGACCGTCGTCTCGACCGTCCTCGGCACGATGGCGGCATTCCCCCTGGTCCGCTGCGTGTTCCGCTTCAAGCAGGGCGCCCGGCTGCTCGTGCTGCTGCCGATGGTCATCCCCCACTTCCTGATGGGAGTGGCTCTCCTGCTGCTGTTCACCTACCTGGACCTGCCCCTGTCGCGCTTCACGATCATCCTCGGCCATGTCGTGTTCACCCTGCCGTTCGCGGTGCTGATCGTCTCCACCCGGCTCTACGGTTTCGATCGCACACTCGAGCTTGCCGCCAGCGACCTGGGCGCCAATCCGCTGCGGACCTTCTGGCACGTGACGCTGCCGCTCATCATGCCCGGGGTGATCGGCGCCGCCCTGCTGGTTTTCACCCTGTCGATGGACGAGTTCATGATCACGTACTTCGTGTCCGGTCAGAAGGGCACGCTCACGATGTACATCTGGAGCCTGCTGAAGGACGGCATCGCGCCGCGGGTCAATGCGCTCGCCACCGTCCTCCTGGCGGCCTCGTTCGCCCTCCTCCTGCTCGGCGCCTGGTTGCGTGACCGTGGCCTGGGAACGAAGGCATCCGGAGGCCGCGCATGAGCAATCCCGCGAACACCCCCGCGGTCGAGCTGCAGGGGGTCGCAAAGCACTTCGGCGAGACCATCGCCCTGCACGAGCTCGACCTCGTAATCCGCAAGGGGGAATTCTTCTCCCTGCTCGGCGCCAGCGGCTGCGGCAAGACGACGACCCTCAACCTCATCGGCGGCTTCGAGGAGGCGACGCGCGGCTCCATCCGGATCGACGGCAAGGAGGTCCAGGGCGTGCCCCCGTACCAGCGGCCGGTGAACACCGTATTCCAGAGCTACGCACTCTTCCCGCACATGACCGTGGCCGAGAACGTCGGTTTCGGTCTCGCCATGAAGCGGGTGCCGGTCGAGGAGCGTCGCGTCGCCGTCGCGGAGATGCTTCGTCTCGTGTCGCTCGACGGCTTCGGCGACCGCCGGCCGACGCAGCTGAGCGGGGGCCAGCGTCAACGCGTGGCGCTCGCGCGCGCCCTCATCAATCGCCCCTCGGTGCTGCTGCTCGACGAGCCCCTCGGCGCGCTCGACTTGAAGCTGCGCAAGCAGATGCAGACCGAGCTGACCCGCATCCAGCGCCAGGTCGGGATCACCTTCGTGTACGTCACTCACGACCAGGAAGAGGCGATGGCGATGTCCGACCGGATCGCCGTGATGGACAAGGGGCGCCTGCTGCAGGTAGGCACGCCCGCGGAGATCTACGATTCGCCCGCCAGCCGCGCGGTCATGGAGTTCATCGGCTCCGCGAACGCCTTCGAGGGCGCCGCCGCCGGCGGGCCGGCCCGCCTGGGGATCCCGGGCATCGGCGAGCTGCCCGCGCCCGGGGCGGGCAGGCTGGCCGCCGGCACACCGGCCGCACTACTCGTCCGGCCGGAGCGGATCCAGGTCGCACCCGCAGGTACGTCCGCACCCCCGTGGGCGCCGTCCGGAACCGTGGCGAAGGTCGCGCCGCTCGGGTCGGTCACCCAGTACACGGTTCGCCTGGACAACGGCCAGGAGATCCTCGTGCTCAGGCTGAGCCAGCCGGAAGGCGGCAGCGCCCCGGCGGTCGGCCAGGGGCAGCGCGTCTGCGTCTGGTGGTCGCTGGACGACGCGAGGCTTTTCGACATGAGTACGGCGGGAGCCCTCGTGGGCGCCTGACCGCCGGTTCGCGATGGCAGATCCTCGGAGGAGACAGACATGCCACGACATCTTGATCGGCGCACCTTCCTGAAGCACACGGCCGTGATCGGCGGAACCACCGCCGTCCTCGGCGCATGGCCCGGCCGCTCCATGGCCGCCGGCACGGTCAACTGGCTCGCCTGGGCAGGGCACGTCGAGCCGGCGGGCATCAAGGACTTCCATGACAAGACCGGCATCCGGGTGAACCACATCGGGATGAGCGGTAACGCGGAGACATTCGCCAAGCTCAAGCTCTCGGGCGCATCGCAGTACGACCTCTTCGAGGCGGACGGCCTGTGGCCCGTGCGGTACTACGAGGAGGGGCTGATCGAGCCGATCGACCTCGACAGCATCCCCAACGTGGCCAAATACATGTACCCGGAGTTCAAGAACCTGGCCCCGCTGAAGACGAGCGACGGCAAGTCGCTGATCGTGCCCTGGGGATGGAACCCGACCACCATCATCTACAACAAGAGCAAGATCTCCGAGCCCCCGACGTCGTGGGAGGCGCTGCTGGATCCGAAGTACAAGGGACGCGTCGGCTTCTCGGACCAGCACGAGTTCATGTGGCCGGTCGCCGCCATGATCCTCGGTTTCGAGAACCCGTTCCGCATGAACAAGGCGCAGCTCGCCAAGGCCACCGAGATCCTGATCCGCATCAAGCGCAATGCGCGCAACGTCACCAAGGGATGGAACGAGCAGATGCGGCTCTATGTCGAGGAATCGGTGTGGATCGGCATGTCGTCACCGGGGCGCGCCATGACGATCCAGTCGGCAGGGGGCCCCGAGATGGGCTGGTCAAACCCGAAGGAAGGCTACTACGGCTGGGTGGACGGCGACATGCTCGTGAAGGGCTCGCCCAATCGCGAGGCCGCGCTTGCGTGGCTGAACCACATCCACAGCCCGGAGTACGTCGCGATGAACTTCAAGCGCCTGCAGCGCGGCGCCGCCAACAGGGGCGGTGTCGAGCTGCTCAAGCAGCAGGGCATGGGAGACATGGTCACGGCCAACCTGATGGACCAGCCCGAGCTCGTGAAGGACATGCGGCTCATCGAGGCGCCCGAGAACCAGGACGAGTACGCCGCGGCCTGGAACGAAGTCCTGGCGGCCTGAGGAACCCGGCGGGCACGACGAACGGCATGACGGTCTCTCGCACATCCGGGCCGCGGCAGCTGTGGCCGCTGGCGCCCATGCTCCTCGTGCAGGTGGCGCTGTTCGTCGTGCCCCTGGGGATCATGCTCGTCTACAGTTTCTGGACGACGAAGAGCTACCAGGTCATCATGGAGTGGACCCTCGCCAACTACGTGACGTTCTTCCAGAGCGCCACGTATCCGAGGGTCCTGCTCCGGACCTTCCTGTCCTCGATCCTGATCACCGTCATCACCCTGCTCGCGGCCTACCCGCTCGCGTACTTCATCGTGCGCTTCACGAGCAAGTGGCAGAAGGTCCTGCTCGGCGCCATCATCCTCTCCTTCTGGACGAGCGGGCTGCTGCGCGCATACGCCTGGATGGCGCTCCTCGGCGATTCGGGGATCATCAACAAGGGGCTGATCCAGCTCGGCCTGATCGACGAGCCGCTCGGGTTCCTCCTCTACAACCCGTTCGCGGTGATCCTGGTGATGGTGTACTTCTCGCTACCGTTCGCGGTCATCGCCATCTATGCCTCCCTCGAGAAGATGGACTGGTCGCTGGTCGATGCCGCGGCGGACCTCGGCGCCTCGCCGGCGCGGGCGTTCCGGCACGTGACGCTGCCGCAGACCCTGCCGGGCGTCGCCTCGGCCACGGTGCTGACCTTCGTTCCCCTCATGGGAATGTTCTTCGTGCCCATGCTCCTCGGCGATGCGTCGAGCGTCATGATCGCGCCGCTCATCGCCAACCAGATGCAGGCCTTCCAGCTGGGGCTCGGCGCCGCCTCGTCGTTCATCGTCGCGATCGTGGTCATGATCGCGCTGGCGCTCTCCTGGCGACACCTCGGCTTCGACGAGTCCCGAAACCTCTGAGCCGGGCGCGAGCAGACCGAGTGGCCAGCTTCGAGCTTCTCTACGCCAGCCTGTGCGTGTTCCTCGCCGCGATCGTGCGAGGCTTCTCCGGCTTCGGCTTCGGCATGCTCACGATCACGTCGATGTCGCTGGTCCTGGCGCCCGCGACCGTGGTCCCGGCCATGTTCGTGCTGGAGGTTGCGGCCGGCATCCACCTGCTGCCCTCCATCTGGCGGCATGTCCACTGGCGCTCGATCGGCATCATCGTGGTCACCTCGATCGCGTGCACGCCGATGGGCGTCTACCTGCTCGCGAACGTCCCGGCCGAACCGATGAAGATCGCCATCGCCATCGTGGTGTTCGCCACGGCGGCGGCGCTCCTGTCCGGGCTCCAGATGCGACGAATGCCGACGTCCATGGAAACGGCGGCGACCGGCGCCGCGAGCGGCGTGCTCAATGGCGCATTCGGCATGGGCGGCCCGCCCATCATCCTCTTCTTCCTGGGATCGTCGATCGCCCTCCAGGCCGGCCGGGCATCGATCATCGCCGCCTTCCTCGCGATGGACTTCGCCGCGCTGCCGACGCTCTACGGTTTCGGCCTGTTCACGCGCGAAGCCGTCATGCTCGCGCTCGTCTCGTTGCCGGCGCTCGTCGTCGGGGTCTTCCTCGGTTCGCGCCTGGTCGGGCGCGTGGAGGAGCGAGCCGCCCGACGGGCGGTACTGCTCCTCCTGATGGGAATGGCCGTGGCGATCGGGGCGCGCAGCCTGCTGGGCGCGGCCGGTCCGTAGGCCCGCTCAGCTCGGCTCGCCCGCCAC
>CAZDYQ010000126.1:4778-7729 GCA_964509685.1 uncultured Burkholderiaceae bacterium | reverse complement strand
CGCGCCCGCTGGCGCTTCATCGCGCAGGGCGCGGCGGTCGTGGCCGCCGTCGTGGGCGGCACCTGGATCTCCACTCTGGGCGAGCTTCTCTGGGCGCGCGAGCTGCGGCTGCCGCTGCTCCTGGCAGTGCCCTTCACTGTCTTCGGCGTCTGCGGGGTGATCAACGCGCTCAACATGAGCGACGGCGCCGACGGCCTGGCGGGCGGGCTCGCCTTCGTCGCCACCGGCTGGTTCGCGCTGGTGCTCGCGTACCTGGCGGGCTCGCATGCGGAAGCCGCCGCGCTGCTTCCGGTCGCCTGCGCGCTGGCGGGCGCCCTGGTCGGCTTCCTCGCCATGAACCTGCGCACCCCGTGGCGCGCCCGGGCGGCGATCTTCATGGGCGACGGCGGCAGCATGATGCTGGGCTTCGTCCTCGGCTGGCTCGCGGTGCGCGTCACCAACGCCTTCGGCGCCGACGCGCCGGCGCCGGTGGTCGCGCTCTGGATCCTTGCCGTGCCGCTGGCCGACACGGTCTCCTGCATGATGCGCCGGGTGGCGCACGGGGCCACGCCGATGTCGCCCGACCATCGCCACCTGCACCACCTGCTGCCCGCCATGGGGCTGTCGATCCGTCGCTCGGTCGCGATCATCCTGGCGGTGGCCTTCGTGCTGGGCGGCTTGGGCGTGCTCGGCTGGCGCGCGGGTGTCCCGGACTGGGTCATGTTCTGGGCCTGGGTCGCCCTCTTCGTCGCCTACCACTACGCGGCGCTGCGCTTCTGGGCGACGCAGCCGGAGGACCCGCTCGCGCCGCTGCCGGAGCACCGGCGCTATCCGCTGCGTGCGCTGAAGCGCCGCGTCGTGCGGCTCCTTGGCCTGCACGATGTCGATCTGGGCCCGGTCGATCGCAAAGGCCATTGATACATCGATGAGCCCGCCCGTCACCAGCCTGAGGATCCCCGAAGCGGCGAGCGCCACCGCCCGCCTCGGGGAACGCGCCGCACCCGCGGTGGCCGAGGAGCTCCAGCCGGTTGTCGAGGCGCCGCGCACGCCGCGGCCGGTGGTCATCGCGAGCATCATGCGTCCCATGGGCGAGACCGGCGTGCGCGCCCACATGCGGGCGCTCATGTCCGCCGTGGCCATCGGCCGGCGCGACGACGGCCCCGAGGCCTGGCCGCAGGTGTCTGTCGTGTCGCCCTTCGCCGCGCCCTGGCGCATCGGCATTCTGCTCGGCGTGCGCGCGCTGATCGAGCCGCTCTTCCCCAGCCTCGCTGTGCGCTGGTATCGCACCGGCCACGGCTGGCTGCTGCGCTCGGTGCTCGCCCGGCGCCTGGCCGACGGCGCACCGTGCACCATCTACGCCCAGTGCCCCGTGTCGGCCGCCGCGGCGCTCACCGCCCGCGCGAGCCCCCGCCAGAAGGTGGTGATGGCCGTGCATTTCAACGTGTCCCAGGCCGATGAATGGGTGCTGAGCGGCCGCATCCCCGACCACGGCTACGACTTCTACGCCATCCGCGCCTTCGAGGCGCGCTGGCTGCCGCAGGTGGATGCGCTGGTCTTCGTCTCGCGCTTCATGCGCGACGTGCTGCTCGAGCGCCTGCCGATGCTGGCGAAGGTGCCGCACGCCATCGTGCCGAATTTCGTGGCGGATCCCGGCGAGCCGACCGTGCTCGCGTCCATCGGCGGCGCCGCCGCGGGCCACGGCGAGGCCTTCGACGCCGACCTGATTTCGATCGGCACGCTCGAGCCGCGCAAGAACCAGGCGGCCCAGCTCGAGATCGTCGCCGCCGCGCACCGGGCCGGCCGCCCGCTCACGCTCACCATCGTGGGCGACGGTCCCGACCGCCAGAAGCTCGAGGCGCGCGCCGCCGAACTCGGTATCGCCGGGGCCGTGCGCTTCGCCGGCTACGTGGCGGACGCCGCCCGCCTGCTGCCGCGCCACCGTGCCCTGCTGCATACCGCGCACATCGAGAACCTGCCGATCGCGCCGATCGAGGCGCTCGCGGCCGGCCGGCCGGTGCTGGCGGTTCCCGCAGGGGGCACCGCCGAGCTCTTCGACGACGGCATCGAGGGCCTGGCGCTGCCGGCCGACGATGCCGAGGCCGCGGCGCGGCGCATCGTCGAGCTCGTCGTCGACCCGGCGCGCGTCGCCGCCATGGGCAAGGCGGCGCGCGCCCGCTATGTTGCCCGTCACGCATCGAACCAGGTCGCCCGGCAACTGATCGACTTCCTGGACCGCGCATGAAGCGACGCAGCCTCCTGGTCGCCGGGTCGGCGCTCGCCTCGGGCGGGCTGCTGACCGGCTTCAACTTCAACTGGCGCCGCATGCTGCCGCCGCGCGACCGCACCCTCCTCGAGGGCGGCCCGGTGCAGGTGCCGCGCGACTACGTCGGCATCCACTTCCACCGCTGGCCCCGACGCTGGCGCATGGGCGACGTCGATTCGCCCGCGCCCACCTACCGCTACGGCGCGGTGCGCTCGCTCAACTACGACGGCGTGGCCTGGCGCGACCTGCAGCTCGCCCCCGGCGCGTACGACTTCAAGCGCCTGGACGAGTGGGTGGACACGCACGCGGCGCGCGGCCACACGATGATGTTCACGCTCTACGGCACGCCCACCTGGGCCTCGACCCGGCCGAGCGTGCTGGACCCGTACTTCTACCTCGGCGGCGACAGCCGGCCGATCGACATGAAGCTGGTGGGCGAGTTCACCGAGGCGCTCGTCTCGCGCTACAACGCGCCGGGCAGCAAGCGGCGCATCGCCTACCTGGAGATCTGGAACGAGCCCGATTTCCACGGCGGGCGCTACTGGCGCGACACGGCCGAGGACCTCGCCGAGCTCTGCCGCGAGGCCTACCTCGCGGCCAAGCGCGCCGACCCGGACATCGTCGTGCTGAGCCCGCCCTTCAACGATCTCTTCGAGGGCCCGAAGGTCTTCCCCAAGGTCGTGCGCTGGGCCAACGCGGACGATCGCCA
>CAZDYQ010000126.1:0-4678 GCA_964509685.1 uncultured Burkholderiaceae bacterium | reverse complement strand
CGGCAACGTGCTGCTGCCGGCCGCCTTCGGCACGGTGCCGTCCTTCGCGGTGCAGATGCTCTATCCGCTGGCGGTGGTGGGCGCCGTCTACATGAGCCGCAACCACGAGCCCTCCGAGTGGCTCGACGCGGTGAAGTGGTCGCTGCTTGCCTTCCTGGCGGGCAGCCTGGTCGCGAGCGCCATCGATCCCGGGCTCACCACCCAGTACGACAGCCGGGAAGCCCGCCTGCCGGGCATCACCTACCGCTACTGGGGCCTGGGCTCCAACCCCAACGGCATCGCGCCGCTCGCGCTGCTGCTGATGCTGCTCACGATCCACCGGCCCTTCGGGCGGGCGCCGGTCACGCTGCTCGCGCTCGCGGTCGGCGCGCTCATCCTGCTGCTCGCCCAGTCGCAGACCACCTGGGGCGCGGCGGCGCTGGTGCTCGTGCCCTTCACGGTCTATCGGCTGCGCCGCCGGCACGGGCGCCACGCATCCGGCGACTGGACGCCCATGCGCATCGTCTCGCTCGTCGGCGTGCTGCTCGCGGTCGCGCTCGCCGTCGCGCTGCTGGTGGTGGAGCTGAAGGTCGGCTCCGGCGTGCGCAGCGACTTCGCCAGCGCCCTGGAGGCCTCGCGCAAAGGCCGGGAGATCTCCGAGCTCTCCGGCCGCACGCAGATCTGGATGATCGCGCTCGAGGTCTGGCGACAGAACCCGCTCTTCGGATACGGCCCCACGATCTGGTCGGAGGCCTTCCGCGCCACCTGGCGCGTGCCGGCGGCCTTCCATGCGCACAACCAGTTCCTGCAGTCGCTGGGCGCGGCCGGCATCGTGGGCGTGCTCGGGCTGCTCGCCTACCTGGGCGCGCTGATCGTGGGCGCGCTGCGAGCCGCACGCGCCTCGCGCGGGCTCGCGCCGGCGCTGGTGGCGGTGATGCTGGTGCGCATGGCCACCGAGGTGCCGCTCGAGATGTCCACCGTGCTGCTCGGCGACTTCCTCTTCCAGCTCACCACCTTCGTGGCGGTGCTGGGCTACCTGCTGCGGGCCGAGCGACTGCGCCTCGCGCCGGCGTCCTCCCGCGGCGGCTCGCGCCGCCCCGGGCGCAGGCGCCGGCGCTCGTCCGCCCCGGGCTCTTCTTCCGGACCGCGCGACCGCGCCGCCGGCGGGATGGCGGCATGAGGATCTCGGTCATCACCTGCACGCTCGATGCGGCGCCCTGGCTCATCGACAACATCCTGTCGGTGGCCACCCAGAACTACGTCGATGTCGAGCAGGTCTTCGTGGACGGCGGCTCGACCGACGGCACGCTGGAGCTGATCGCCAAGGCGCCGCACCGCACGGTGCTGGTGGAGAACGTGCGCGGCCTGTCGGCCGCGATGAACGCCGGGGTGGAGGCCGCCTCCGGCGACATCGTCATGCACCTGCATGGCGACGACTACCTGGCGGGCAAGGATGCGCTCGCCCGCGTGGCGGCGGCCTTCGAGCGATTCGGCTGCGGCTGGCTCTACGGCCAGTGCCGCAGCGACTTCGGCGAGGGGCGCTTCCTGGAACGCCGCGCGCCGCGTTGGAGCGCCCGGCGGTTGCGCACCCGCGGCAACTTCGTTGCCCATCCCGCGGTGGCGATCCGGCGCGAGCTTTTCCTGGAGACGGGCGGCTTCGACACCAGCCTGCGCTGCTGCATGGACTACGACCTGTGGCTGCGGCTCTCGCGCATCAGCCGCCCGCGGGTGATCGACGACTTCATCGCGACCTTCCGCTACCACGACGCCGCCATCACGAGTCGTTTCACCGACGTGTGCCTGCGCGAGGACCGCGAGCTGCGGCTGCGGTATGCGCAGGGCGCCCTCGAGCGCGCGATCGCGCGCGCCTGCCTCTGGCGCACCGAGCAGCGGCTGCGCCGGCTGGGCAAGCTGGCCTGCGGAGCCTGCGGTGCCTGAGGGCGGCATCAAGGGCGGCATGAAGGGCGGCCCCCGGGACGAACGCGAGGCGGACGAGATCCGCGTCTCGCTCGTGCTCGCCACGGTGGACCGGGTCGCCGAGCCGATGCGCTTCGTCGAATCCCTCGCCGAGCAGATCGAGCGCCGCTTCGAGCTGGTGGTCGTGGACCAGAACCCGGACAACCGGCTCGGCCCGGTGCTCGCCCGGGCGCGCGCGGCGGGCATTCCGCTCCAGTACCTGCGCCAGGCGGTGCCCAACCTCGCGCTGGCGCGCAACACGGGCATCGAGGCGGCGCGCGGCGAATGGATCGGCTTCCCGGACGACGACTGCTGGTACGAGCCCGAGACGCTCTCCGCCCTCGTGCGCGCGAGCCGCACACAGGCGCACGGCTACGTCGGCAGCTGGATCGAGATGGACGACCCGATGCGGCCGGTGCGGCGCCGGCTCGACAGCGAGAAATGGGCGCGCATGAGCCTGCGCAGCGAATCGGCACCCTCCATCTGCCTGTTCCTGCGCCGCTCGCTGCTGCTGGAGCTGGGCGGCTTCGACGACCGGCTGGGCGTCGGCCAGTGGTACGGCGCCGGCGAGGAGACCGACGTGGTGATGCGTGCCCTCGGCGCCGGGGCCAGGCTCGAGTACGCGCCCGCCATCGTCGCCCACCACAATGCGCCCGACGCCCTGCCGCCGCTCACCCGCGAGAACCTGCGGCTCTCGCGCCGGCGCGCCCGCGGCGGCGGCGCGCTCTTCGCCAAGCACCGGGTGCCGGTCTGGCGCTGGCTGCGCACGGTCATCGCGCCGCCGCTCGTGCTGGCCGCCAACAACCCGCAGCGGCTCGCCGGCCTGGTGCATGGCCTCGCCATCGCGCTCGGCCGCTTCGAGGGTTTCGTGTCGTGGCGGCTGCGCGAAGGCGCGCGGCCCGGGCCGCTGGTGGCCTTCGCGGTCAACACGGTGTCGCGCTATCGCTGGGGCACGCTGGCGGCGCTCGCGCGGCAGGCGGGCCGCGTCGCCGTGTTCGTCGCGCGCCCGCCCTCGCGCGGCGCCGCGGCCGCCGCGGGCAAGGTGATGGTGCGCACCTATGCCGCCACCGAGGTGGGCGGCCGGCTCCCGGGCGGCGGGGCCCGCACGGGCGACTGGGCGTGGGGCCTGCCCGGGCTGGTCTGGCGCGAGCGCCCCGCGATCCTGGTGGCGAGCGAATTCGGCTCGCGCACCGCCATCGGCTGGCTGATGCGGCGCATGCGGCTCATCGACCGGCTCGTGATCCATGCCGACCTGTCCGAGGCGGCCGAGGCCGGGCGCGGCTGGCCCGTGCGGCTGCGCCAGCGCCTGCTCGCCGCGGGCGCCGATGCGGTGGTGGTGAACGGCGCGAGCGGCGAGCGCCACATGCGCGCCATCGGCTCCGGCGCCCGCCTGCTGCGCATCCCGTATGCCACCGAGGCGGCGTTCCTCGACTGGCGGCGCGCGGATGACGACACGGGAACGGACGCACAGGCGACGGCCCAGGACGGCGCCCCGCTCGACGCGCCGCGGGGCCAGCCCGACGACCGTCCGTTGCGGCTCGTCTTCGTCGGCCAGTTCGTGCACGGCAAGCGCATCGTCGAGTTCGCCGAGCGGCTGGCGGATGCGCTGGACCAGGCGGGCGGGGAGGCGCCCCCGGTGGTCCTCACCCTGGTGGGCCGGGGCCCGCTGCGCGGCACGCTCGATCGCCTCGCGCTGCGGCTCGCCGACCACTCGCGGCTCGCCTTCGACATCGTCGGCCCGGTGGACCACGAGGAGCTGCCCGCGCTGCTCGCGCGCCAGGACGCGCTGGTGCTGCCCAGCGCCTTCGAGACCTGGGGCATGGTCGTGAACGAGGCGATGGCGGTCGGCCTGCCGGTGCTGGGCGCCCGCCAGGCGCAGGCGATCGAGGAGATGGTGCGCGACGGCCGCGAGGGCTGGGTCTTCGACGCGGGCGATCCCCAAAGCGAGCGCCGGGCGATCGAGGCGCTGCTGCGGTCCACCCCGCTGCGGCGCGCCCGCATGGGACGGCTCGCGCGGGCGGCCGCCGCCCGCATCGACGAGGAGGCCGTGGCGGCGCGCTGGTGCGCGCTGGTGCGCGAGCTCTCCACGCAGGCGCCGGCGCCGGGCAGGCCCGACGGCAGCGCCCGCGCACGGCTGAGGGAGCAGGTCGAATGAACGCGCCCCCGCCGCTTCGTGGCGCGCTCGGCCAGAGGCCGCTCCCCTCGGGTAGCGAGGTCGCGGGCCGACCGCCGCGCATCGTCTTCGCGATGCTCTCGGCCGCGACGCCGCCCGAGACGGTCACGCAGCTCGCCCGCCTGCTGGCGCCCCACCGGGTGGTCATCCACCATTCGCCGCACCTGCAGCCGGACTTCCGGGTCGATTCGGCCAACGTGGACTTCGTGCCCGACCCCGACATCGTCCGGCGCGGCGACTGGTCGATGAGCCGCGGCGTGATGCGGCTGCTGGAGCACTGCCTGGAGCACGTGGACTTCGACTATTTCCAGCTGCTCACGCCCAACTGCCTGCCGATCCGGCCGGTGTCGGACTTCGTGCGCTTCGTGGCGACCGACCCCAACGATGCCCACGTGGACCGGATCGAGCTCTCGGCCGACGAGCTCGCCTGGATGACCTACGCCTACCGGCTCTATGCGCCGGAGAACACCTGGCGCTTCCGGCTGCTGTGGCGCATGCACTGCTGGTACGTCCCGGCGAGCGCCCGGCGCGAAGTGCGCGGAGGCCTGGAGGTGCCGGTGGAGTACGCGC
>CAZDYQ010000125.1:0-7734 GCA_964509685.1 uncultured Burkholderiaceae bacterium | reverse complement strand
GGCGCGCCTCGGCGATCACGTCCTCGCCGAGCGGCTCGCCGTGCGCCTTGGCGGTGCCGGCCCGGGCCGGGGCGCCCTTGCCGATGATCGTCCGGCACTGGATGAGCGTGGGCGCGAAGACGCCGTCGCGGCCCTCACGCGCCCAGCGAGCGGCCGTGGCGATCGCCTCGTCGACCGCCGCCACGTCGTGCCCGTCCACGTCCGGGATGACGTGCCAGCCGTAGGCCGCGAACCGCGCCGGGGTGTCGTCGCGGAACCAGTGGCGGACCTCCCCGTCGATCGAGATGCCGTTGTCGTCGTAGAGCACGATCAGCCGTGCGAGCCGAAGGGTGCCGGCGAGCGAGCAGACCTCGTGGGAGATGCCTTCCATGAGGCAGCCGTCGCCCACGAACGCCCAGGTGAGGTGGTCCACGACCGGGAAGCCCTCACGGTTGAACTCGCCGGCGAGCCGGCGCTCGGCGAGCGCCATGCCGACCGCGTTCGCCAGGCCCTGGCCGAGAGGCCCGGTGGTGGTCTCGACGCCCGGGGTGATGCCGAACTCCGGGTGCCCGGGCGTGCGCGAGCCGAGCTGCCGGAAGGCCTTCAGGTCGTCGATGCCGAGGTCGTAGCCCGTGAGATGCAGCAGCGAGTACAGCAGCATCGAACCATGGCCGTTCGACAGCACGAAGCGGTCGCGGTCGGGCCAGCGCGGATCGGCCGGGTTGTGCTTCAGGTGCCCGGCCCAGAGCGCCACGGCGATCTCGGCCATGCCCATGGGCATGCCGGGGTGGCCCGACTTCGCGCGCTGCACGGCGTCCATCGAGAGCGCCCGGATCGCGGCGGCCATCTGCGGTGCGAGCGTGGGATCGAATGCGGACGCGGCGGATCTTGCGGTCATCTCGAATGGCACCGGGGAAAGCGTGAAAGTTTATCAAACCCAGCGGGTTTCCGAGAGACCGGGGGTCGAGGAGGGCCGCCTGTGTTATCCTCTCCGGCTTTTCTGCGCCCGAGCGTCGAGGCCGGCATGTCGCCGGCCGGCGTCCTACCCACGGCAGTCATCGCGAGCGCGCGTGCCGTCGGGCGCACGCAGTCCGGGTCGGAGGTTTCCGAGGATTCTGAAGTCCGGGTTGGTTGTGGGGGTCCCTCCGGTAAGGACCGGGGCAATTTCCGCTGACTTGGCGGTCATCTACTGACTGGGGTTGGTAAGAAATGCAAGGACTACATCTCACCGCTGACTTGTATGGATGCGGATGTGATACGAGCCTTCTGATCGATGCGGACAAGCTCGCCGACCTGTGCCGGCGCGCGGTCGAGGACGCGCGCCTGACCATCGTCGACGAAAAGTTCTTCACATTCCCGGACTACCAGGGACAGCCCGGCGGCGTCACGGGCGCGGTCCTGCTCGCCGAATCGCACCTCGCCCTGCATACCTGGCCGGAGCGCGGCGGCGTCACGCTCGACGTCTATGTCTGCAACTTCTCGACGGACAACTCGGGCAAGGCCGAGGGGCTGCTCGACGCCCTGATCGTCGCCTTCGCCCCGCGCGAACAGGAAACGAACCGTATCCTGCGCGGGGGCAACGACCCGCAGTCCGACATCCGCGACGGCGAGCTGCTGCTGGAATCGCTCGGGCCGCATGCCGCCTACGGGCTGCGCGTGAACCGGCGCCTCGAGACGATCCGCAGCCCCTACCAGCTGGTGGAGGTCTTCGAGACGCCCCAGTTCGGCCGGCTGTTCCGCCTGGACGGCTGCTACATGACGTCCGAGGGCGACGAGTTCTTCTATCACGAGCCGATGGTGCACCCCGCGGCGATCACCCACGGCGCCCCCGCCTCGGCCCTGGTCATCGGCGGCGGCGACGGGGGCTCGAGCGAGGAACTGCTCAAGTACCCGTCGATGCGCCGCGTCGTCATGGCCGAACTCGACGCCGTCGTCATCGACATCGCGCGCAAGCATCTCTCCGGCGTGCATCGCGGCGTATTCGACGATCCGCGTCTCGAGGTGCGCATCGGCGACGCCTGGGACCTCGTCGGCGGGATCGACGAGAAGTTCGACATCGTCGTGCTGGATCTGACCGACCCGGACACGCCGGCCGAGCGGCTCTACACGGGCGAATTCTTCGACGCGATCAAGCGCGTCCTGTCGCCCCGGGGCGCCGTCACGCTGCACATCGGCTCGCCGATCTTCAAGCCCGAGACCGTCACGCGCCTGGTGCGCCTGTTGCGCGAGCGCTTCCGCCACGTCAGGCCCATGGGCAATTACGTGCCGCTCTACGGATCGTACTGGGGCATGGCGATGGCCTCCGATGCGCTCGACCCGCTCGAGCTCGCGCCGGCCGAGGTGGACAGCCGCATCCGGTCCAGCGGGCTGGAGGCGCTGTCGTTCTACAACGGCGACACGCACCGGGCGCTGTTCGCGCTGCCGAACTACTACCGGCGCCTGCTCGACTGAGCGGCGCGGGCCGGGAAGGGGCGCGCCGATGATTCCGCGCCTGCTGGTCGCCGGGGCGACGGCGGGGGCCGAGGTGGTGCTCGCCCCCGACCGCGCCCATTACCTGCTGGACGTCCTTCGCCTGCGCGCGGGCGATGCGGTCGAGGTATTCGACGGCCGCGGCCGACGCATGCGCGCGCGCATCGCCGCGGCCGATCGCCGCTCCGCCCGGCTCGAGATCGGCGAGGAGGTGCCCGGCCCGGAGCCGAGCCCCTTGCGCCCCACCCTGGTGCAGGGCATCGCCCAGGGCGACCGCATGGACCTCGTGGTCGAGAAGGCGTGCGAACTCGGGGCCGAGCGGATCGTGCCGGTCTTCACCCAGCGCGGCACCGTGCGCCTCGACCCGGCGCGCGCCGCCCGCCGCCATGCGCACTGGCAACGGATCGCCGAGGCGGCCTGCATGCAGTGCGGCCGCGACGACCTGCCCCGGGTCGAGGCGCCGGTGGGGCTGTTCGCCTGGCTGGAGGAGGGCGCGGCCGGTCTCGCTGACGATGCGCCGCGGCGGCTGCTGCTGTCGCCGGGCGCGCCCGTTCGCCTCACGCAGGCAGGGATCGAGTCCGGCCGGCCGCTGCAGCTGCTCGTGGGGCCGGAATCCGGGCTGTCGCCGGCCGAGGAGGAACGCGCCATCGAGGCGGGTTTCGAGCGTGTCCGGCTCGGCGCGCGCGTCCTGCGGACCGAGACCGCCGGGCTCGCGGCCCTCGCCGCCCTGCAGGCGATCGCGGGCGACTTCTAGGCGCGCCGCCGCCGGGCGGCGGGCCTGACCGAATAGAAGACGCGGAACGCGATCCCGCGATCGTAGAACTCGTCGGCCGCGTCGCGGAAGACGTCGATCAGGGCGTGGCGCGCCTCGCTGTCGAATGCCGCCGACTCGGGCAGGTTCTCGAGCACGACGACGATGCCCGGCCGGCTCGCCGAGGGATCGGGCTCGAGGTCGGTCAGGCAGTCGAAGAGCGCATCGAGGTTGCGCCCGAACCAGTCCGGGAAGCCCGCCGCCTTCGCGATCGCGTCGAGCACCTCGTCGCGCGTGGACGCGTGCGAGCAGTCCGCATGGATCCAGCGCTGGTCGGCGCGCTCCGCCGCCTTGCGAAGCTCCTCGAGGCCATAGGCGGCCAGGGGCAGCACGACATGGGCGGGCATGCTGGTGAGTGCGCTCATCGTCACTCCCGGATCCGGCGGAACGATCGATAGTGATCGTCGGTGTAGTAGTTGTCGCCCATGCCGCGCGGCCGGCCGCCGGCAACGATCCGGCGGGCGCCACGGTCGTTCGCCCCCGGCGTGGGAACCGTGTACTCGGCATAGTAGCCGGCCGGCTGCTCGGGCAACAGGCCCTCGCGATTGCGGAACACCGACCCGTCCTTGTCGTAGCGGAAGGGGCCGCCCTGGCGGATCAGCGCCAGCACCTCGCGCGCCTCGGGCGGGAGCTGCCCGACGTGGATCTCGCCGATCGCAGTGACGACCGGCTGGCCCGGCTCGCCGGGGCCGAACAGTTCCCTGCCGGGGCCGACGAGCGCCAGCACGATCGCCACCACCAGCAGCGCAATCGACTTGCGAGCCGCCATCCGGCCAATACTAGAGCAGATGGGCGCCCGCGGATACGGGGCCCGGGCGCGCATCCCCGCCTGGCCCGACGCCCCCGGCGTGCCGACCCGGAAGGCGCTCGGCGCGCCGGCTCAGGCCGTCTCGGCGGCCTCTTCGCTCGACTCCTCGACAACCGACTCGATGGCGCGGTCGAGCGGGGAATGCTCCGTGGCCACCCGCACCCGCCGCTCCTCGAACAGCGCCGCGAACTCGTCGCGGGTCAGGGAGCGCGCGAAGTCCGGATAACGCGACAGCGCGAACAGCTTGCGCGAGGGGCTGACCCAGGCGAGCTTGACGCGCAGGGTCTGGTCGCCTTCGTCGATGTCGAGCAGGCAGCCGCGCTCGAGCTCGTCCACCACCGATCGTTCCACGATGACCGGCTCCGGCGGGGGCATGGGCACGCTGCCCGCGTGGCGGAACTCGACGCTGCCGTCCTCGTGCAGCCGCACGTTCGAGCGCGCGCGCTGGCGGGCGGCCTCGCCCGCGAGCTTCTTCGCCTCGGCGATCGCCTGCGTATGCCATGCGAGGAGCTCGTTGAAGAACGCCTCGCGTTCCTCGTCCGGCGGATTGACGAGCTGCAGTCCCTTGAGGAGCCCGTTGATCAGGCGGGGCAGCATCGAGGCGAGCCGCGCGATCTCCTCGGGGCCCTTCGGCGCCACGCTCCAGAGCAGGTGTTCGGCCAGGCGCAGGACCCGCTTGTACTCGACCTGCGGGTCGTTGCCGTCGACCCGGGCGAAGGCCATGACCTCGGCCCACCAGCGGTAGAGGAACTCGCGCACGAACTCCGGCGTGGACTCGTCCAGGCGACTCGCGATCGCCTCCCGCGCCTCGTCCTGCGCGCGCGCGAGCGCCTCTTCGTGCTCGGCCTGGCGGGTGATCTCCTGCAGGCGGGCGACCCGGCGCTCCGACTCGGACATCGCCAGAACCTCGAGGCGACGCTGGGCCTCCTCGAACACGGCGAGGTCGGTCTCGAAGTTCGCGAGCACCCAGTCGACCAGCTCGGCGAGCCCCTCGACCAGCGGCGAACCGGGCGCCACCTCGGAATCCGGGTCGGTCGCGAGGTCGGTGATCGCGTCGATCAGCCGGCGCATCGGATGCTGGCGCCGCGCGAAGAAGCTGCGGTCGAGCAGCGCCGCCTTGACCGCGACCACCTGCAGGCGCAGCAGCTGTTGCTTGACGGTGTCGTCGAGGCGTCGATCGTTGTAGATGTAGTCGAAGACGAGCGAGACGATCTCGACGGTCAGCTGGTCGAGCGGCGAGCCCTTGGAGCGCGCATGCTGGCCGAGTTCCGCGAAGACCTGGCCCGGGATCCGGACCTCGCCGCCGGCATCGACCTGGACCGTGCCGAGCGCGTCGAGCAGCGGGGGCTCGACCGAGGGCATCGGCAGGTCGGCGACACCGAACTGCTGCGGATCGGACAGCAGCCGGGCCGCCGGCGCGCGCGCGCCCGAGTCGCCCGCGGCGATCCGGCGGGCGAGCAGTTCGACCGTCTCGTCCACGGCGGTGGCGAGCGACAGCTCGCCGGCGCCGGTCCCCCATCGGCCCGCGCCGCCGGCGCCCGGATGGCCGGGGCCGCCGGCCCCGCCCTGGAAGCCGCCGGGTATTCCCCCTGGCGCGCCCCCGGCGAAGCCGCTCCCGGCAACGCCGCCACCGGCGGCAGAGGCTCCCCCGGCGGCGACGCCGCCGAGGAATCCCTCCGCCCCCCCGGGAGCGGCCGCGCCGGCGAGGCCGCCCACCGCGGCGGCGCCGGCCGGGCCACCGCCCATCGCTCCGCCGATCGATCCGTCGGCGGGTGAACCGCCGAACCCGCCACCGGCGACACCGCCCGCCGGCCCGGCGAACTGACCCCCGCCGGCGCAAGGGCCACCGGCATGACCGCCGGCATCGCCCTGCGGCGTGGTGACGTCGAAGACCTCGTGGCCCGCCGGCCGCACCGCCGCCGGCCGGGCGCTCGACTGCGGCACCCGCTGCAGCCGCGGCCGGATCTGCGGCAGGATCCGGTTGGACCTCAGCCGCTCGTTCACATTCGAATAGACCAGGTTCAGGTTCGCGGAGACGTAGGGCTCGAACGCCTCGAGCAGCGCGCTCTTGACCGAGGGCTCCGGCGCCAGCTCGTCGAGCACCTGGATCAGGGCCTCGAAGATCGCCTCGGGCGAGGCAGGATGGCGCGATTCCTCGAACCAGTCGCGTTCGACGAGCTCGGCCAGCCGCGCCCGCATCCCGAGCACCTCGTCGGGATCGAGCTTGCTGCGTGCCCGGCGCACGAGCCGGTCGATCTCGATCTGCCCGCTCACCACCGCATCGTCGACGAGGCTCAGCTCGCCGGACGGCGCCGCCGCCTGCGCCGGCGACGGGCGGCTGAAGAGGCGCCGCTCGAAGATCTCCAGGAACGCCCGGCGAAAGCGCGACTCGATCTGCTCGCGATGGGTGCGCACCACCGAGACCGCCTCCAGCAGCGCCTGCTGCTCATCGGCGCGCACCTTCTCGAAGGCGATCGCGGTGAGTTCCACGCTCATCTTCTCCAGCGCCTCGTGGATGACCACCGCCATCCGGTCGGCGAGCAACTGGCGACAGTCGGCCAGCAGGCGCCGGCGCCGCTGGGCATCCACCGGCGGCTGGGTATCGGCGTCGGTTGTCTGGTCGGGAAGGCCGGAATCGCTCATCGCTGGGGACCACGCTGGGGGGAGATGCTGTCGACCTAGCGTAGGAGGCCCACCCGGCGGGGTCAATGAATCGGGCGGGCCCGGCAGACGTGCCGCCCGGGCGGTCCGACGAACGGCCCCCAGCGGCCCGCGGATGGACGCCCGGGGCCGTCGGCGGTCGCCGGCGGCCCCTCGGCGGCGGCCGGCCCGCGACGCCTCAGCGGCGCTGGTTCTCGATGTCGACCGCGGTCCAGGCCGTCATGTTGACGATGCGCCGCACCGTGGCGGACGCGGTCAGGATGTGGACCGGACGCGCCGCGCCGAGCAGCACCGGGCCGATCGCCACGTTGTTGCCCGCGGCCGTCTTGAGCAGGTTGTAGCTGATGTTGGCCGCGTCCAGTCCCGGCATCACCAGGAGGTTGGCCTCGCCCGTGAGCGTGGAGCGCGGCATGATTGCCGCCCGAAGCCGCGCGTCGAGCGCGCAATCGCCGTGCATCTCGCCGTCGATTTCCAGGTCGGGCGCACGCTCGCGGATCAGCGCCAGGGCCTCGCGCATCCTGCCGACGGAGGGTGCGTTCGAGGTGCCGAAGTTGGAATGCGACAGCAGGGCGACCTTGGGCAGGATGCCGATGCGGCGAAGCTCCTCGGCGGCCATCAGCGTGATCTCGGCCAGCTGCTCGGCGGTGGGCTGCGCATTGACGTGGGTATCGACGATCGTCACCTGCCGACCCTTGAGGATCAGTGTGTTCATCGCCGCATAGACCTGCGCGCCCGGACGCCGGCCGATCACCTGGTCCACGTAGGCGAGGTGCGCGTGGTACATGCCGTACGTGCCGCAGAGCAGGCCGTCCGCGTCGCCCTGGCGCATCATCATCACGCCGATCAGCGTCAGCCGCCGGCGCATCTCGATCTTCGCGATCTCCTCGGTGACGCCCTGCCGGTCGGCGAGCGCGTGGTAGGCCTGCCAGTAGGTCCGGTAGCGCTCGTCCCACTCGGGATTGACGATCTCGAAGTCCACGCCCGGCCGGATGCGCAGCCCGTAGCG
>CAZDYQ010000124.1:0-7744 GCA_964509685.1 uncultured Burkholderiaceae bacterium | reverse complement strand
GCCGACGGCGCCCTGCAGATCCACGGCGGCAACGGCTACGCGCTCGAGTACGAGATCAGCCGCGTGCTGTGCGATGCCCGCATCCTGAACATCTTCGAGGGCGCGGGCGAGATCCAGGCGCAGGTCATCGGCCGTCGCCTGCTCTAGGAAACCAGCGAAAGGAGATCATGCGCCGGGACGGCATGGACGCATCCCGGCAACCGGACCGACATGCACCAGCCCCGCACCGAACCCCGCGAGTCCCTCTACCACGACTACAAGGTCCATCCGTTCCGGCGCCCGCCCGAGATGGATGGCGCCCGGATCGAGCACGCGGTGGCGATCGTCGGTGCCGGGCCGGTGGGGCTCGTCACCGCGCTTGCGCTCGCGCGGCTCGGCGTGCCCTCGGTGCTGGTCGAGGCCGAGGCCCAGGTGTCGGAGGGCAGCCGGGCCATCGTCCTCACCCGCCGCTCCATGGAAATCATCCAGTCGGTCGGCGCGATCGAGCCCTTCGTGGCCACCGGGCTGCCCTGGAAGTCGGGCCGCTCCTTCTTCCGTGGCCACGAGGTCTACCGGATGGAGATGCCGCATGACGACGACGATCGCTTCTGGCCGGGCACCAACACCCAGCAGCAGCTGATCGAGCAGTACCTCGTCGATGCGGCCGAGGCCAGCGGGATGGTGGACCTGCGCTGGCAGACCGCCTGCACGGGACTGGAGCAGGACGACACCGGCGTGACGCTCCTGCTCGATACGCCCGAGGGCGAGTACCGGCTGCGGGCCCGGCGCGTGGTCGCCGCCGACGGCGGGCGCTCGACGGTGCGCCGCTGCCTCGGCCTGCGTTTCGAGGGCCGGAACTATCCGGGCCACTTCGTCATCGCCGACATCCGCGCCGACCTCGACCTGCCCACCGAAAGGCTCTGCTTCTTCGATCCCGATTGGAACCCGGGCAACAACGTGCTGGTGCATCGCGAGCCGGGCGGCATCTGGCGCATCGACTTCCGGCTGCCCGACGACGAGACGCCCGAGGCCGCGCTGGAGCCCGAGACGCTCGCCGCGCGCATCGGCCAGGTGCTGGAGATGATCGGCCGGCCGGTGCAGTGGCAGCTCGACTGGGCCACGGTGTACACCGCCAATACGCTCACGCTGCCCGACTACCGCGCCGGGCGCGTGCTGTTCGCCGGCGACGCCGCGCACCTGCTGCCCATCTTCGGCGTGCGGGGCGCCAACACCGGCTTCCAGGACGCCGGCAACCTCGGCTGGAAGCTCGCCATGGTCGAGCGCGGCATCGCGCCCGAGGCACTGCTCGACACCTATTCGCACGAGCGCGTGGCAGCCGCGCGCGAGATCTGCGCCGAGGGCGGGCGCAGCACGCGCTTCATGAGCCCGCCTTCGCGCGGCTACCGGCTGATGCGCGACGCCACGCTCTCGCTCGTGCTGTCGCAGGAGTGGCCCAAGCCCCTGCTGCACTGGCGCACCTCGCGTCCCCACGACTACCTCGACAGCCCGCTCAACACCCCGCCGGCCGGGATCGATCCCGCCGCGCCCGTCCCGGGCGCCCCTGTCCCGGACGCCCGGCTGGGCGAGGACGACTTCCTGCTGGGCCACCTGCCCGCGGGCTTCGTGCTGCTCGGCTTCGCCGACGATGCCGACACGCTCGCCGCGCTCGAGCGCAACGCCGCCCGGGCCAATGCCCATGGCGCGCCGTTCTCGGCGGTTTGGGTGGTCCCGCCCGGACTGGCGGGCGCGGGGCGCGTCGTCGACGCCCTCGGCCGGGCGCGGGCGCGCTACCGCGCCCGCAGCGGCGACTGCTGGCTCGCCCGCCCCGACCAGCACCTGTGCGCCGCATGGCACCGGCCCGACGCCGCCGCCATCGGCGCGGCGGTGGGGCGGGCACTGGGGCTCGGCCTGGCCGCGGGCAGCAGCGGGGGAGAACCAGCGGGCGCGGCCACGGAGGGCGAACGAGCCACGGAGGGCGAACGATGAAGGGGAAGACGCTGGACACGGCCGGCGTCGAGGACGCCTACGACCGCATCGCCGAGGCGATCGATGCCGCCGGCGAGCACAGCGAGCTCTTCCTCGCGAAGCTCGCCCTGACGCTGGCCTGGCGCTGCGGCGACCCGGCCGTCGTCGAGGAGGCGATCCGGGTCGCCCTGCTCGACCTCGACGCCGAGACGGTGCGCCCGGCCCGCTGAGGGGCCCGGCCCGCCGGGGCGGTGCCGGCGCGCGCGTCCGCCGCTAGGCGGGCAACGGCGTGCTCTGCCAGGACACCATCCGCCACTCGCCGTCCTCCAGCGCCCAGGCCTGGAGGTAACGGCTGCGGAAGTGCTTGCGCCCCTTCTCGCGGACGACCACGTCGATCTCGACGTCGCCGTTGACCAGCACGACGTCGCCGAAGCGGCGGAAGGCCCGCGCGATCGAGGCGAGCTTCCGGTAGTCGTAGTAGCCCTCGGCGACGCGCTGCAGGTAGAGCGCGCGGTCCTCGTCGGTGCCGCTGCTGTGCACGTAGCGCAGGCTGCTGCCGATCAGCGGATCGAGCCTGCCGGCGTCGCCGGCCAGGGTCGCGGCGATGCGCTCCTCGTCGAGCGCGAGGATCCGTTCGAACAGTTCGGTATCGGGCATTCGGGTGCCTCAGGCCGTGGCGGTGGCGCGACCGTCGGCGAGGGGCGCGCCGGTCGCCCGGCGCAACTCGTCGAAGGACAGGCCCTCGACCCAGTCGCGCGCGACCAGGCCGTCGGGGGTGACGTCGATGACCGCGAGGTCGGTGTAGATGCGCGAGACGCAGCGCACGCCCGTCAGCGGGTAGGTGCAGCGCTCGACGATCTTCGGCTCGCCCGACTTGGTGCGATGGTCCATCATCACGAAGACCCGGCGGGCGCCCGTGGCGAGGTCCATCGCGCCGCCGACCGCCGGGATGGCGTCCGGTTCGCCGGTCGACCAGTTGGCGAGATCGCCGTTGGCGGCGACCTGGAACGCGCCCAGCACGCAGATGTCGAGGTGTCCGCCGCGCATCATCGCGAAGCTGTCGGCGTGATGGAAGAAGGCAGCGCCCGGGACCTGCGTGACGGGCTGCTTGCCCGCGTTGATCAGGTCCGGGTGACCCTCTCCCGGCCCCGGCGCCGGCCCCATGCCGAGGATGCCGTTCTCGCTGTGCAGGACGATCTCGCGATCCTTCGGCAGGTGGTTGCCCACCAGCGTCGGCGCGCCGATGCCGAGGTTGACGTAGGCGCCGTCGGGAATGTCGTTCGCGATCCGTGCCGCGATCTGCTCGCGGCTCCAGCGGGGAGTGCTCATCGTCGCTTCCTCAGGAGGCCGCCGCGGCGGCGGGCGCGACCCGCACGACGCGCTTGACATAGATGCCCGGCGTGACGATCGCCTCGGGATCGAGCTCGCCCAAGGGAACGATCTCGTCGACCTGCGCGATCGTGCACTTTGCGGCGGCCGCCATCACGGGATTGAAGTTGCGGGCGGTCTTGCTGTAGACGAGGTTGCCCCAGCGGTCGGCGCGCTTCGCCTTGACCAGCGCGAAGTCGGCGTGCAGCGCGTACTCCAGCACGTGGCCGCGGCCCCCGATCTCGCGCGTCTCCTTGCCCTCGGCGAGCGGCGTGCCGTAGGCCGTCGGGCAGTAGAAGGCGCCGATGCCCGCGCCGGCCGCCCGGATGCGCTCGGCCAGCGTGCCCTGCGGCACGAGCTCGAGCTCCAGCTCGCCGGCGCGGTACAGCCCGTCGAACACCCAGGAGTCCGCCTGGCGCGGGAACGAGCAGATGATCTTGCGCACCCGCCGCGCCTTGAGCAGGGCGGCGACGCCCTCCTCGGCATTGCCCGCGTTGTTGTTCACGACCGTGAGGTCGCGCGCGCCCTGCGCGATAAGGGCGTCGATCAGCTCGCCGGGCACGCCCACCCCGCCGAAACCGCCGATCAGCACGGTCGCGCCGTCGAAGATGTCGGCCACGGCAGCCTCGAGGCTGTCCACTGTTCGGTCGATCAAGGGGCTGTCTCCGGACGTCTTGCCAAAGCTGGGGAGTATAGCGGCGACGTCGTCAGTGCTCGTGGGCGAGGTCCCGGCAGTCGCGGCACAGGCCCTTGACCTCCACGGCCGACTGGACGAAGTCGGCGCCGGCGGCCTCGAGGCTGCGGGCGAGCACGGCGAGCGCCGTCTCGTCGTGGAGTTCCGTGGTCCGTTCGCAGGCCTCGCAGACCAGGAAGACCGGATGGTGGCGCTGCGCCTCGTCCGGATCGTGGCTGCACGCCACGAAGCGGTTGAGCGCGTCGACCCGGTGCACCAGGCCCTGCTCGACGAGGAACTCGAGCGCCCGGTAGATCGTGGTGGGGGCCACCCGGCCGCGGCGCTGCTGGAGGTCGTGCTGCAGGTCGTAGGCCTTGGCGCTGCCGTTCCGGCGCAGCAGCAGCTCGTAGACCTCCGCGCGCTGGGCCGTGAGATGCGCGCCGCGCTCGCGGCAGTGCGCCTCGGCATGGGCGATCCGGGCCGCGATCTGCCTTTCGGTGGGCCTCGTGTCGGCCCGCCGCGGGCTACGGGAGGTGCGTGTCGTGCTGCTCATCTCCGCCCGAGTGTAGCGCCGGGCGCCGGGCGCGTGCCATCAGGCGCGCTAGCAGGGCGCTCGCGATCAGCGCGAGCACAACGGCCGGCCCGCTCGGCAGGTCCGTCAGCAGGGAGATCGCGAGACCGGCGGCGAGCCCCGAGACACCCACGGCCAGGCCGACCGCCGGCGAGCGGGCGGCGCGCGTCGCCAGGGCGGGCACGATCAGCGTGGCGAACACGAGGTAGAGCCCGAGCAAGGGCACCGAGAGGCTCACCAGTACCGCGAAGCAGGGATAGAAGACGCGCGAATCGTCGAGCAGCCGGGGGCGCCGCCAGGCGAGCGCGGTGATGGGCGCGGTAGCCAGAGCGAGCGGCGCCAGGTCCTGCCAGCCCGCCCAGAGGATGTCGCCCGCGAGGATGCGGGCGAGGGCCTGGCCGCCGTGCGGATCGCGGCTGGCCCAGAGCATCGCGGCGGCCGAGCCGCCGACGTAGAGCAGACCGACGAGCGCCTCTCGTTGTCGTGGCCAACGCGATTCGAGCCAGGCCGCCAGCAGCGCTGCCGCCAGCGCGAATCCCATGCCCGCGGCCAGCGCGGTCGCACGATCGGCATCGTCACCGACGATGAGGACGCCGAATGCGGCGAACTGCGCGATCGCCAGGTCGATGAAGACGATGCGCCGGCGCAGCACCTGGACGCCCAGTGGCAGGTGGCCCAGGAGCGCCAGCAGGCCCGCGCCCAGGGGCGCGGCAAGGATCCGCGCATCCTCCATCAGGGTCGGTCTCCCGCGGCGCCGGCCAGCCTGTCGAGCAGTTCGTCGAAGAGCCCCGGCAGGTCGGCGCTCCGGCCCTCGGGAGTCACCGTCGAGGGAAGCGCGAGCAAGGGCCGCTCGATCCGGTCGGCGAGCCAGCGGCCCGGCTGGGGATCCTGGTAGAGCGTCTGCACCACCGCGAACGGGGGCTCGGCGCGCACCCGGTCGAGCACCCGCCGCAGGTGGGCGGGCGTCGGCGGCATGCCCGGCAACGGCTCGATGTCGACCACCGGCCGCAGGCCGGTCCAGCGCCATAAATACTCGAAGGTGGAGTGCTGGACCGCGATCCGGCGCCCCGCGAGCGGCGCGGCACGCTCGCGCCAGCCGGCCATGCGCGTTGCCCAGTCCGCCTGCCACCGCGCGTTCGTTGCCGCGTACTCCGCCGCCCCATCCGGATCGATCGACGCGAGGCGCCCCGCCAGCGCTTCGGCGATGTGGGCCAGCCGCTCCGGGTCCAGATGGACATGCGGATTGCCCTGCGCATGCACATCCCCCATGCCCCGGTCCAGTGACGACGGCACGTCGATCGTCTCGACCGCGTCGGCCGCGAAGAACATGCCGGGACCGCCGGTCGCCACGCGCGAATTGGCCGCGCGCTCCTGGAGCATCGGCAGCCAGTCGGCCTCGAGCGAGGCGCCCGTGCATACTGCGAGGTCGGCCCGGCGCAATGCCGCGATCAGGGCCGGACGGGCTTCGATGCGATGCGGGTCCTGCCGGGCGTGCGTCGCGGCGACGATGGTGGCGTTCGGCGCCAGGTCGCGGGCAAGCGCCGCCCATTCCGGCTCGCACGCGAAGATCGTCAACGCGCGCGCCGTGGCCGGCGCCAGGGCGAGCGCGATCGCGCAGGCCGCGCCAGCCACGACGCGGCGGATCGAGTGGGGATGAGGGACCGTCCGGCCGCTGTCAGTATGCGTGCGCACGATGGGCTCCGAGGCTCATGACGTACTGGAGGGTGAGCGCATCTCCCGCCCGGTCGAAGCCGCCGCGGTCGCGTTGGGTCGTCCATTGCAGTCGCAAGGTGGAGAAATGCGAGCGCGCCCAGGCGAGCATGAGACTCGTCTCGCGCAGCCGATTGCGGTGAAAGTGGTCCCCGTGCGGTTCGCCGACCCGCAGCGCGCCGGTGCGCACGCCCGCCTCCCACCGTGGCGCGAAGCGATACACGGCGGCGATGTACCAGCCCTCGTGGATGTCGTCGTCGCCTGCGAACTCGCCGAGACCGGACACCCGGGCGTATTCGCCTGACAGGCGCAGCTGGCACGCCGCGTTGTTGCCATCCGGTGCCCATTTCCAGACTGCGTCGGCGACGAACATGCGGCCGCCCGTGTGCCGCGCCCCATGCGCGTGGCCGTGGCCGGCCTCGTCGTGGTCGTGGTCGGCGGCGTCGTGATCGTCGCCTTGGTGGTCATGTCGGTCGGCGTCGGGCGCGGTCGAGCTCGCATTCCGGTTGCGCAGCACGGCGAAGCCCACCTGCCAGCTGTGCGACAGGCCGAGGTCACCGCCGAGGCGGGTCGAGAGCGTGGCGACGCCGACCGTGCGGCCGCCGTGCGAGCCGCCCGCGAGCCTGTCGCCGTCGAATGCCTCGATGCCGATCCGCCAGTACAAGGCCGTGGGCGCGACCCAGTTCAGCCGCAGGCCGGTGTCGGACCAGTGGTTGCCCAGGAGGGCCCGGTACAGCAGGGGTCGCTCGGTGAAGTCATCCGCATGCGCATGGCGCTCGTTCAGGTAGCCCACCTGCGACAGGAATCGACCGGCGCGCAGCTGGAGGCCGTTGGCGAATGGTCGCGTATCGATGAAGGCTTCCTCGAGCTCGACATCCGTGTCGCCCTCGTGATGATGCAGGCCTGCCGTCAATCGGCCCGAGAAGAGATCGTCGATCCGGCCGCCCACGGACAGCTCCGCATGGCCGAGACCGAATCCTCGCTCTCGATGCGCGAGCCCGATCTCGCGCGATGTGTAGGCGCCGTCGAGGACGAGGCCGTACTCCAGGGGGCCCGTGCCGACCGGCAGCGATGCGGGCTGCGCCACGACGATTGCCGGCGCCGAGCAAGCGGCGAGCCACAATGCCGCACGCACCAGCGCTCGGGCATTGGTCGCGCCGGCGATCGGAGCGACGGAGCGCGGATGTATCGGATGCGGTGTCATGCGGCCCCTGCGGGAATAGTTGGGTCTGCGGCGATGTCCGGCACCGCCGGCGAGTTCGCTTTGCGATGTTATAACATCACCTTCAGCATTGCCAAGAGCATGGCGGCAGCCCGTACGGACGGGCGCAGGGGAAAGACGGCGGATGCTAGAGATCGACGATCGCGGGCCAGAGCGCGTCGGGGCCGATCCGCGCGACCTCCCGGCCGAGCCGGCGCTGCCACCACGATTCGCCGCCGAACTCGTCGCGCCACGACCAGAGGCGGCGCGTCAGGTA
>CAZDYQ010000123.1:0-7929 GCA_964509685.1 uncultured Burkholderiaceae bacterium | reverse complement strand
GGCGGCGGGCCGAACCGGATCGGGCAGGGCATCGAGTTCGACTACTGCTGCGTGCACGCGGCGCTCGCGCTGCGCGACGACGGTTTCGAGACCATCATGGTCAACTGCAATCCGGAAACCGTCTCGACCGACTACGATACCTCCGATCGCCTCTACTTCGAGCCACTGACGCTCGAGGACGTCCTCGAGATCGTGGCCGTCGAGAAGCCCGAAGGCGTGATCGTGCAGTACGGTGGACAGACGCCGCTCAAGCTCGCGCTCGCGCTCGAGGCCAACGGCGTGCCGATCATCGGCACCTCGCCCGAATCGATCGACATCGCCGAGGATCGCGAGCGCTTCCAGCAGCTGCTCGACCAGCTGGGCCTGCTGCAGCCGCCCAACCGCATCGCCCGCACCGAGGCCGAAGCGGTCGAGCTTGCGGCCGAGATCGGGTATCCGCTGGTGGTGCGCCCGAGCTACGTGCTGGGCGGCCGGGCGATGGAGATCGTCCACGAGCAGCGCGACCTCGAGCGCTACATGCGCGAGGCGGTCCGGGTGAGCGAGGACAGCCCGGTGCTGCTCGATCGCTTCCTCAACGATGCGATCGAGGTGGACGTGGACCTCGTCTGCGACGGCAAGCGGGTGCTGATCGGCGGCGTGATGGAGCACATCGAGCAGGCCGGGGTGCACTCGGGCGATTCCGCCTGCTCCCTGCCGCCATACTCGCTGTCGGCCGAGCTCGTCGAGGAGCTCAAGCGCCAGAGCGCGATGATGGCGCGCGCCCTGAACGTGGTCGGCCTGATGAACGTGCAGTTCGCCATCCAGGAAATCAACGGCGAGCACCGGGTGTACGTCCTGGAGGTGAATCCCCGAGCTTCCCGCACCGTTCCCTACGTGTCGAAGGCAACCGGACTGCAGCTCGCCAAGATCGCGGCGCGCTGCATGGCGGGCCGCTCGCTGGACGAGCAGGGCATCGTCGCCGAGGTCGTGCCGTCGCACTACTCGGTGAAGGAGGCGGTTTTCCCCTTCGTCAAGTTCCCGGGCGTGGACACGATCCTCGGCCCGGAGATGAAGTCCACGGGCGAGGTCATGGGCGTCGGCGCGAGCTTCGGCGAGGCCTTCGTCAAGTCGCAGCTCGCCGCGGGCATGACCCTGCCCGAGGGGGGCGGGGCCTTCCTCTCGGTCCGGGAGCTCGACAAGCCGCGCATCATCGAGGTGGCCCGCGGCCTGCACCAGTTCGGCTTCAAGCTGTTCGCCACGAAGGGCACCGCCGCCGCGATCGCGGCCGCCGGCCTGCCGGTGAGCCGGGTCAACAAGGTGCAGGACGGCCGGCCGCACGTCGTCGACCTCCTGATCAACGGGGATATTTCGCTGGTGGTCAACACGGTCGAGGACCGGCGCGGCGCCATCGCCGACTCGCGCTCGATCCGGACCACCGCCCTGGCGCAGCGGGTTGCCTTCTACACCACCATCGCCGGGGCGCGGGCCGCGGTCGAAGGCCTGCGCTACCAGAACGGCATCGAGGTGTACCGCCTCAAGGAACTGCACCAGTGCTAGAATGAAACTTCCATTCGCGCCGGCCCGAGGCCGGTGCATCGCAATATCGAAAAGCCCCGGATTCGCGCAAGACGATCCGGGGTTCTCGTTTTTGGCAAGGAGGCAAAGCGTGGCCACCATACCGTTGACGGTGCGAGGCGCCGGCCTGCTCAGGGAAGAGCTGCAACGACTGAAGGCGATCGAGCGTCCGGCCGTGATCCAGGCGATCGCCGAGGCGCGCGCCCAGGGTGACCTCTCCGAGAATGCCGAATACGAAGCGGCGCGGGAGCGCCAGGGTTTCATCGAGGGCCGGATCGCGGAGCTCGAGTCCAAGCTCGCGAATGCCCAGATCATCGATCCGACCGAACTCGAGACGGACGGGCGCATCGTGTTCGGGGCGACCGTCGAGATCGAGGACATCGAGAGCGGCGAGGTCTCCGTCTACCAGATCGTCGGGGACGACGAGGCCGACATCAAGTCCGGGCGGATCTCGGTCTCCAGCCCGATCGCGCGCGCGCTGATCGGCAAGCACGTGGACGACGAGGTCGAGGTGCAGGCCCCCGGAGGCGTGCGCCAGTACCAGGTCCTGGGTGTCAAGTTCGTCTAGCCGCCGGCAGGCGGCATCGCCCTCGACGCTAGCGTGGCGTCCGGCCGCTTCCGCGCCGCCGGGGAGACCCGGTGCCGGCGCGCTTTCCGCTGGCGGTGACGGGACCCGCGCCGGAGCGGCGCTGGACGGGCAAGGCCGAGCGCCCCGAGCCGCTCGCCGGCCCGCGCGAACCCCTCGCCGCGGACGTGGCGACGCCGCCCGCCGTTTTGCCGGCGGCCATGCCGGCCGACGGCTTGCGCTCCCTGGAGCGGGGCCCGGCGGTTGCGCCGGTCGCCGCGAGCTTCTTGGGCACGTGCTCGCGCGGGGCCTTCGGCGGCCGCCTGCGATAGACGACGAGTAGCTTGCCGATTTCCTGGACCGGCTGGCAGCCGAGTTCGGCGCAGAGGGTCTCGAGGATCTGCCGCCGGTGCTGCCGGTCCTCCCCGAACACCCGCAACTTGATGAGCTCGTGTGCGGTCAGTGCCCGGTCGGCCTCCGCCAGCACCGCCGGGGAAAGACCGGCCTCCCCGATCATGACGACGGGGTGGAGATGATGGGCGGCGGCCCGCAGTTCGCGGCGCTGGGCCGGCGTGAGGGGCGGGGTCGCGGTATCGGATGCTGGCATCGGCATATTGTAGGCTGGACGAATGGCCAAGAAGCGCAAGGGAAAGGTCAACCGGGCGTGGCTCGATCGCCACGTGAACGACCCCTACGTCCGGCTCGCGCAGCAGCATGGCTACCGCTCGCGGGCGGCCTACAAGCTGCGCCTGATCGACGACCAGGACCGGCTGGTCCGGCCGGGGATGGTCGTCGTGGACCTCGGCTCCGCCCCCGGGGCATGGTGCCAGGTGCTGAGGGAGCGCCTGACGGCGCCCGGGGGGCAGCTGCGGGGCCGCATCATCGCCCTCGACATGCTGCCGATGGAGCCGGTGGCCGGGGTGGAGTTCCTGCTGGGCGATTTCCGCGAGCAGGCCGTCCTGGAGGCCCTCGAGGCGATGCTCGATGGCGCGCGGGTCGACCTCGTGGTCTCGGACATGGCGCCCAACCTGAGCGGCGTCGCGGTGGCCGATGCGGCCCGGATGGCCGACCTGGTGGAGCTCGCGCTCGACTTCGCGCAGCGTCACCTCAAGCCGGAGGGGGCGCTGCTCGCGAAGTGCTTCCACGGCAGCGGCTACAGCCAGGTCGTCGAGGGTTTCAAGCGGGTTTTCCGGGAGGTTTCGCCCCGGAAGCCGGCCGCCTCGCGCGACGAATCGGCCGAAACCTTCCTGCTGGGCCGGCGATTACGCCAGCCGGCATAAATGTCCCTTTATGGATCAATGACTTGCGAGTAGCTTGCAACTGGCGCAAGTACCCCAATCTGCGTAAAATCGACAGGGCTTGTCAAGGAGCCGATTCGTGAACAATCTTTTCTCAAAGGCGGCTATCTGGGTCGTCGTCGCGTTCGTACTGTTCATGGTGTTCAAACAGTTCGACACGCACCCCGGCCGGGTCGGCGACGTGCCGTATTCCCAGTTCATGGCCGACGCCCGTGATGGCCGGATCGACTCCGTCTCCGTCGAGGGCCGCGTCCTCAAGGCGCGCACCACGGACGGCAGGCAGATCATCAGCTACGCCCCGCCGGACTTCTGGATGGTGAGCGACCTGCTCAAGTACGGCGTGGAGGTCAAGGCCAAGCCCGAGGAAGAGCAGTCGCTGCTGTTCTCCATCTTCGTCTCCTGGTTCCCGATGCTGCTGCTCATCGGCGTCTGGGTGTTCTTCATGCGCCAGATGCAGGGCGGTGGCAGGGGCGGCGCGTTCTCCTTCGGGAAGTCGCGCGCGCGCATGCTCGACGAGAGCAACAACACGGTCACCTTCGCCGACGTCGCGGGCTGCGACGAGGCGAAGGAGGAAGTCCAGGAGATCGTCGATTTTCTGCGTGATCCCTCGAAGTTCCAGAAGCTCGGCGGCCGGATCCCGCGCGGCGTGCTCATGGTGGGCTCCCCGGGCACCGGCAAGACGCTGCTCGCCCGGGCCATCGCGGGCGAGGCCAAGGTTCCGTTCTTCTCGATCTCCGGCTCCGACTTCGTCGAGATGTTCGTGGGCGTCGGCGCGGCACGCGTGCGCGACATGTTCGAGAACGCGAAGAAGCACGCGCCCTGCATCCTGTTCATCGACGAGATCGACGCCGTGGGCCGGCAGCGCGGCGCCGGCCTCGGTGGCGGCAACGACGAGCGCGAACAGACGCTCAACCAGCTGCTGGTGGAGATGGACGGCTTCGAGACGGGGCAGGGCATCATCGTGATCGCCGCCACCAACCGGCCGGACGTGCTCGACCCGGCGCTGCTGCGGCCGGGCCGCTTCGATCGCCAGGTCGTCGTGCCGCTGCCCGACATCCGTGGCCGCGAGCAGATCCTCAACGTGCACATGCGCAAGGTGCCGATCGGGCCGGACGTGCGCGCCGACCTCATCGCGCGCGGCACGCCCGGCTTCTCCGGTGCGGACCTCGCCAACCTCGTGAACGAGGCGGCGCTCTTCGCCGCGCGGCGCAATGCCCGGCTGGTCGAGATGGTCGACTTCGAGCGCGCCAAGGACAAGATCATCATGGGCGCCGAGCGACGCTCGATCATCATGCCCGAGGAGGAGCGTCGCAACACCGCCTACCACGAGGCCGGCCACGCACTGGTGGCGAAGCTGCTGCCCAAGACCGACCCCGTGCACAAGGTCACGATCATCCCGCGTGGCCGGGCGCTGGGCGTGACCATGCAGCTGCCCGAGGGCGACCGCTACAGCATGGACCGCGAGCGGATGCTCAACACGATCGCGGTCCTGTTCGGCGGCCGTATCGCCGAGGAAGTGTTCATGGGCCAGATGACCACCGGCGCGTCGAACGACTTCGAGCGGGCCACCAGCATCGCGCGCGACATGGTCACCCGCTACGGCATGAGCGACCTGCTCGGCCCGATGGTGTACGCGGACAACGAGGGCGAGGTCTTCCTCGGTCGCTCGGTGACCAAGACCACGAACATGTCCGAGGAGACGATGCGCAAGGTGGACCAGGAGATCCGGCGCATCATCGACGAACAGTACGCGGTGGCCCGCAAGCTCATCGAGGACAACCGCCATCTCGTCGAGGCCATGGCCAAGGCGCTGCTCGAGTGGGAGACCATCGACGCCGACCAGATCGACGACATCATCGCCGGCCGGCCGCCGCGCCCGCCGAAGGAGAGCGGTTCATCGAGCGGCAGCAATCCGCCGTCGCCGAGTTCCGGCGCGGTCAAGCCGCCGCCGGTATCCGGCTCGGCCGAACCCGCGGCCTGAGCGGGCCGACCGGTCGCGGAGCGGCGGACGTCCAGGGCGTCCGCCGCTTTGCATTGGATGCAGCGTTCCCCCGACAAGCCGATGCAGGACCCTGACCCGCCAGCGCAGCCGTCCGCCCCCGCCTGGCGTTGCGGCCGCTTCACCTACGGGATGGAGCGCGCCCTCGTCATGGGCATCCTCAACCTGACACCGGACTCCTTCTCCGACGGCGGGAGGCACCTGCGGCCGGCGGATGCGATCGCCGCCGCGCACGCCATGATCGACGATGGCGTGGACATCCTCGACCTCGGCGCGGAATCCACCCGGCCGGGGGCGACGCCGACCTCGGAGGGCGAGGAGCTCGATCGCCTGCTGCCGGTGCTGGAGGCGCTGCGTGGCGCGCCGGTGGCCCTCTCGGTGGATACCCGGCACCCGGCGGTCATGCGGGCCGCCATCGGGGCCGGCGCCGACATGATCAACGACATCGAGGCCCTGGCCACGCCGGAGGCCGTCGCCGCGGTGGCCGGCACCGACTGCGGCGTGTGCCTGATGCACATGCGCGGCTCGCCGCTGACGATGCAGCAGGCGCCCGCCTATCGGGAAGTCGTGGGCGAGGTGGCGAGCTTCCTGCAGGCTCGCCTCGACCGGGCAATGGCCGGCGGCATCGCCGCGGAGCGGATCGTGCTCGATCCGGGCATCGGCTTCGGCAAGGACCTGGGGCACAACCTTTCGCTCCTGCATTCGCTCGATCGCCTCGTGGCGCTCGGCAGGCCGGTGCTGGTCGGGGTGTCCCGCAAGTCCATGATCGGCGCCCTCACCGGGCGACCCGTCGGCGAGCGACTCGCGGGCAGTCTCGCGGCGGCCCTGGCCGCGGCCGGCCGTGGCGCACGGGTGCTGCGGGTCCACGACGTGCGCGAGACGGTGGATGCGCTCCGCGTCTGGAATGCGATCGAGGCGGGCTCGCCCGCGCAAGGGGAAGAGCGACGCCCGGGTCCGTAAGGCCGCCGGGCCCGATTGAAGAAAGGCGAGGCGACCGGCGAAGCCCGGCGCGGTGATGACCAGTCAGAGGAACACGATGGGCAGGAAATACTTTGGTACCGACGGGATCCGCGGGCGCGTGGGCGAGGGCGCGATCCGCCCCGAGTTCGTGCTGCGACTCGGCTATGCGGCGGGGCGGGTGCTGGCCGGCAACCGCGGGGTCGGCGACCGGCCGACCGTTCTCATCGGCAAGGACACCCGCATCTCGGGCTACATGCTCGAGGCGGCCCTCGAGGCCGGCTTCTCCGCCGCGGGCGTGGACGTGGTGCTGTCCGGCCCGCTTCCGACGCCGGCGGTCGCCTACCTGACGCGGGCACTGCGCCTTGCGGCGGGCGTGGTGATCAGCGCCTCGCACAATCCGTTCGAGGACAACGGGATCAAGTTCTTCTCGGCCGACGGCAACAAGCTGCCCGATTCCGTCGAGGAAGAGATCGAGGCGGCGCTGGAGCGCCCGATGGGCTGCGTGGGTTCGGTCGACCTCGGCAAGGTGCGGCGCCTCGACGATGCCGCGGGCCGCTACATCGAGTTCTGCAAAAGCAGCTTTCCCAACGCGCTCGACCTGAAGGGCATGCGCATCGTGGTGGACACCGCCCACGGGGCGGCATACCACACCGCGCCACACGTATTCCACGAGCTCGGCGCGGACGTGATCCGCATCGGCAACCAGCCCAACGGCCTGAACATCAACGACGGCTGCGGCGCGACCCAGCCGGAAGCGCTGCAGCGGGCGGTGGCGGAGTATCGCGCCGACCTGGGCCTCGCGCTCGACGGGGATGCGGACCGACTGATCGTCGTGGATGCCACCGGCCGCATCTACAACGGCGACGAGCTGCTCTACGTGATCGTGCGCTCGCGCCTCGCGAGCGGGCCGGTGGAGGGCGCCGTCGGCACCCTCATGTCCAACCTGGCGCTCGAGCAGGCGATGGAACGTCTCGGCGTGAAGTTCGCACGGGCCAAGGTCGGCGATCGCTACGTGCTCGAGATGCTGCGCGAGAAGGGCTGGCAGTACGGTGGCGAGTCCTCCGGGCACCTGCTGTGCCTCGACTGGCACACCACCGGCGACGGCACGATCAGCGCGCTCCAGGTGCTGAGCGCGATGCGCTCGAGCGGCAAGACGCTGGCCGAACTCACGGAGGAGCTGACGCTCTATCCGCAGGAGCTCATCAACGTGAAGACCGCGCCCGGCTTCGACTGGCAGTCGCACGAAGGGCTCAAGGCGGCCTGCCGCGAGGTCGAGGCCGAGCTCGGCGACCAGGGACGCATCCTCGTGCGCGCGAGCGGCACGGAGCCGCTCCTGCGCCTGATGGTCGAGGCGCGCGAGCCCGAGATGGCCAGGCAACTGGCGAAGCGCCTTGCAGACTCGCTGCAGGCGTAGGGCGTCCGGAGGGCAGCGACATCGGCGGCGGGCGCATCGTCCCGCGCTTGCCGCAAAGCAACGAATCTTGGGCTACAATCTCGATCCTTCGGGGCGTAGCTCAGCCTGGTAGAGTGCTTGCTTTGGGAGCAAGATGTCG
>CAZDYQ010000122.1:0-8247 GCA_964509685.1 uncultured Burkholderiaceae bacterium | reverse complement strand
GGCGCCGTATGGCTGGTGGCGCGGCGCGGGCGCATCGCGTGCTTCGAGGCGATCGGCCGGCGTGATCCGCAGGCCGCCGACCCGATGGCGCTCGACTCGATCTTCCGCATCTATTCGATGACCAAGCCGATCGTGTCGCTCGCCACGCTCATGATCCTCGAGCGGGGGCAGCTCAAGATCGGCGACCCGGTGGCGGAGATCATCCCCGCCTTCGCGGACACGCCGGTCGCCGAGGAGCGCGACGGCAAGCTGGAGCTCCGTCCGCCCGCGCGGCCGATGACCGTGCAGGACCTGTTGCGGCACACCTCGGGCCTCACGTACGAGTTCCTCGGGCCGGGCGAAGTTCGCCGGCGCTACGCCGAGGCGCGCATCGGCTCGCGCCGGCGCACGAACGAGGAGTTCTGCAACGAGCTGGCGAAGATCCCGCTTCTCGTCGATCCGGGCACGGCCTGGGAGTACAGCCGTTCGACCGACGTGCTGGGGCGGGTGGTGGAGGTCGTCGCGGGCAAACCGCTCGGCGCCTTCCTCGCCGACGAGGTCTTCGGTCCCCTGGGCATGGTCGACACGGGATTCGCGGTCCCCGCCGAGGACCACGGACGCATCGCCGAGCCCTTCGCGAAGGACCCGGACACGGGAGAGCCGGTGGAGCTGCTGGATCCGCGCGTGGTCCCGGGCTTCGAGTCGGGCGGGGGAGGGCTGATGTCCACGGCGCTGGACTACGCGCGCTTCCTCCAGATGATGCAGGACGGCGGGCGCTCGGCGGATGTGCGCCTGCTCGGCCGCAAGACCTGCGAATGGATGGTGGCCGACCACCTAGGCGACATCCCGAGCATGTGCGACCTGCTCACCCCGGGCTACGGCTTCGGCCTGGGCTTCTCGGTGCGCCTGGCCGACGGTATCGGCGACTCGCCCGGGTCGGCCGGCCAGTACACCTGGGGCGGCATCGCCGGCACCACGTTCTGGGTCGATCCGCGGGAGTCGCTTTTCGCGATCCTCATGACGCAGGCGCCGGGGCGCCGGAACTTCTACCGGCCGCTCTTTCGCAACCTGGTCTACCAGGCGCTCGAGGATTGATGCCCTGGCCCGCCCGGCCGGTTGGCCGGGCGCCTCAGGCAGCCGCCGCCAGGACGCTCGCCGGCGCCTCGGTGCGGTTGCGCCCCCCGGCCTTGGCCCGGTAGAGCGCCGCATCGGCCTCGCGCCAGGCCGCTTCCCAGCCGGCCGGGTGCGCGATCGGGTTGGAGAGGCCGACGCTGACGGTACAGGCGAGCCGCTCGCCGCTGGCAAGCGGCACGCGCAGCTCGCCGATGCGCGTGCGCAGGCTTTCCGCAAGCCGGTAGGCCTGCTCGGGGCGAACCCCGGCGCAGCCGACCAGGAACTCCTCGCCCCCGGTTCGCGCCACGAAGTCGCGTGGGCGGCAATGATGCCGCAGCATGCGGGCGACCTCGATCAGGACCTGGTCGCCGGCCTCGTGGCCATGGAGGTCGTTGATCTCCTTGAAGCGGTCGATGTCGATCTGGAGCAGCACCAGCGGTTCGGCGGCATGCTGGCGGAAATGCCGGGCGATCGCCTCGGCGAGGCCGCGCCGGTTCAGCACCCCGGTCAGGGCATCGAGGCTGGCCAGCCGGCGCAGGGCACGGGTGATGTCGAGGAAGGCGATCCACATAACCAGGTACGACAGCGTGATCAGGCCGATCGCGACCACGACGAAGAAGGGCCCGGCATGCAGGGTCTCGTAGATGGGGCCCGGGTTGCGCAGCATCGCGGCGGAGCGCGTCAGTCCGAGGCCGCCCAGCCCGGCCAGCAGGACGCCGCACAGCGCGATCGGCACCCGCAGGTGGATCCCGGGGTCGGCGTGCCGGAACGAGGCGAGGGCGACGGCCGCGGCCCCGAGCGTCATCAGGTTGAGCCCGAGCGAGAATGCGGGGTACTCCCAGGCGGGCGCGACGAGCCACACGGCGAGATAGGCGCCGACGAGCCCGAGCCAGCCCCAGGCGAGGGACCGGCGCGACCCCAGCAGGTCGCCCGGCAGGCGAAGCCCCGTCTGCATGAGGAAGCCGCGGGCGAGCAGCATCACCCCGAGCAGCATCAGGGCGTTGGCCGTGATGACGTCCGGCCCCTGGATCCGGTCCAGTCCCTGGTACAGGCGAAGCAGGTACGCCCCGCCGAAGAGGATCGCCGCCGAGCCCCAGTCGTCCAGTCCGCCCCGGCGGGGAAGCCAGCATGCGGCGATGCGGTACAGCACGCCGCAGACGAGCAGGTGCGCGGACATCAGGAGGATGACCGAGGCGGGGTCGATCTTCATGGCGGGATTCTCGCTCCGTGGCCGTTCGCGCGCCCGTGCGAGGCGACGGGCGGTAGGCGACCCGCCGATCGTCGCCTCGTAACGGGAATCCCGAATTCGGGGAGAATAAATTCCTCGACCCATCCGCCGGGAGGAGGCACATGGCGATCTACGAGCTTCGCACCTACGACGTCATCGTCGGCAAGATGGCCGACGCGATCAAGGTCTACCAGGAGTACGGCTACCCGGCCTTCAAGGCCGGCGGCTTCGACAGCAAGCTCAAGGGCTACTTCATCGGCGATGTCGGCGCCATCAACCAGATCATCCATCTCTGGTGCTTCGACGACGACAACGACCGGCGCGACTTCTGGACCCGCTGCTATGCCGACCCCGGCTTCCAGGACTTCGCCGCCCGGATCCGGCCGCTGCTTCGCAAGCAGAACAACAAGCTGATGCTCGCGGCGCCTTTCGGGCCCACGATCTGATAGGGTCGAAACCCGACCCGCGGCGGGCCCCGGCACGTCGCAACCGACCAGGAGGCAGGCCATGAACCCCAAGGACATGCTCGCGGCGTTCACGCGGGCCGTGGAATCCCGCGACGGCGCCGGCTTCGCCCGGCTCTTCACCGAGGACGGCGTCTATCACGACGCGTTCTACGGTGCATTCGAGGGCAGGGCCCGCATTGCCGAGCTCATCGATGACTGGTTCTACAAGGATGCCCGCGACTTCCTCTGGGACATGCACGAACCGGTGAGCGACGGCAGTACCCTGTACGCCCGCTACGTGTTCTCCTACGTCTCGACCCTTCCGGAGGCGCAGGGTCGCCGCGTGATGTTCGAAGGCGTCAGCATCATGCGCCTGCGCGACGGCCTGATCCGGGAGTACCGGGAGGTCGCCAACACCGGGCCGGCGTTGCTGCGGATCGGGTTCCCGCCCGAGCGGGTGGCGAAGATCCTGGCGCGGCAGGACGATGCGCTGCGGGCCAGGGAAGAGTCGCGCCGGCATGTCGGGTAATCCCGAGGCGCGCACCGACCTGCGCCTGCTGGAGGGCCTGGCCGAGAACTGGTGGCTGATGCTCCTGCGCGGGCTGGCGGCCATCGTCTTCGGGGCGCTCACGTTCGGCTGGCCGGCCGCGTCGATCATCGTGCTGGCCATCGTCTGGGGCGGCTACGCGCTGGTGGACGGCGTGCTGGCGCTCTGGGCCGGCGTCATCGGGCGCACGACCGCCCGGGCGGCGCGCTGGTGGCTCGCGGCGGTCGGCGTCCTGGGCATCCTCGCGGGCGGGCTTGCGCTCGCCTGGCCCGGCATCACGGCCATGGTCCTGATGTTCTTCCTCGCCGGCTGGCTGTTCGCGGTCGGCGTCCTCCAGCTCTGGGGAGCGATCCGGATCCGCAAGGAGGTGGAGGGCGAGATCTGGCTGGCCCTGAGCGGCCTGCTCTCGATCGGCATCGCGGTGCTGCTCGTCGCCCAGCCGGCCGCAGCGCTGCTGGCCATGGCCTGGGCGGTCGGCGCGGTCGCGATCCTGGTGGGGATCAGCTACATCGCGCTCGGCTTCAGGCTCCGCCGCGCCCTGGGCGTGTCGCGGGGCGGCGCCTGACGGGATCGCTTATCATCCGCTTCACAGAACAAGGAGGCAGTCACCATGAGTTCACCTGACCAAGTCGCGACCCTGACGGTCGAGGACGACATCGGGATCGTCACTTTGAATTCCCCGCCGGTCAACGCGCTGTCGCAGGCGGTCCGCGCCGGCATCCTCGAGAACGTCAACAAGGCGGTGGCCGACCCGGCGGTCAAGGCGATCGTCCTGATCTGCGAAGGCCGGACATTCATCGCGGGCGCCGACATCACCGAGTTCGGCAAGCCGCGCAAGGCGCCCTCGCTGCCCGAGGCCCAGAACGCCATCGAGAATTCCCCCAAGCCCGTGATCGCCGCCATCCACGGCACTGCGCTCGGCGGCGGCTTCGAGGTCGCCCTGTGCTGCCACTACCGCGTCGCGGTCCCCTCGGCCAGGTGCGGCCTGCCCGAGGTCAAGCTGGGCCTGCTGCCGGGCGCCGGCGGCACCCAGCGGCTTCCGCGGATCGTCGGTCCCGAGCGCGCGCTCGAGATGGTCACCTCCGGCCAGCATGTTCCCGCCCAGAAGTGCCTCGAGATGGGCCTGATCGACGAGATCGTGCCCGAGGGCGAGCTGCGCGCCGGGGCGATCGCGTTCGCGAGGAAGGTGCTCGCGGAGAACCGCCCGCTGCGCAAGGTGCGCGACATGGACGAGAAGGTCGTCGCCGCCCGCGGCAAGCCGGAGATCTTCGAGAACTTCCGCAAGGCGAACGCCCGCCGCTTCCGGGGCTTCCTCGCGCCCGAGTACAACATCCGCTGCATCGAGGCGGCGGTGAACCTGCCCTTCGACGAGGGGATGAAGGTCGAACGCCAGCTGTTCGAGGAACTCGTGTCGGGCACCCAGTCCGCCGCCCAGCGCTACGTGTTCTTCGCCGAGCGCGAGGTCTGGAAGATCCCCGACGTGCCCGCCGATACGCCCGTCGTGCCCGTCAAGAAGGTCGGCATCGTGGGCGCCGGCACCATGGGCGGCGGCATCGCGATGAACTTCGCCAACGTCGGCATCCCGGTGACCCTGGTCGAGACGACCGCCGAAGCGCTCGAGCGCGGCCTCGGCGTGGTCCGGCGCAACTACGAGAACACGGCGAAGAAGGGCCGCCTGACGCAGGCGCAGGTCGAGGAGCGCATGGGCCTGCTCACCGGCTCGCTCGAGCTCGAGTCGCTCGCCGACTGCGACCTCGTCATCGAGGCCGTGTTCGAGAACATGCAGATCAAGCAGGAGATCTTCGAGAAGCTCGATCGCATCGTGAAGCCGGGCGCCATCCTCGCGACCAACACCTCGGCGCTGAACATCAACGAGATCGGGCGCGCGGTGAAGCGGCCCGAGGGCATCGTCGGGATGCACTTCTTCTCGCCGGCGAACGTGATGCGCCTGCTGGAGGTAGTGCGCGGCGACAAGACGTCCAAGACCGCGATCGCCACGGCCATGGCGGTGGGCAAGAAAATCGGCAAGATCGCCGCGCTCTCGGGCGTATGCCCGGGTTTCATCGGCAACCGGATCCTCCACGCCCGCACCCGCCAGGCGCAGGCGATGCTCCTCGAAGGCGCCATGCCCTGGGACATCGACAAGGTGCTCTACGACTTCGGCCTGCCGATGGGTCCGTTCGCGATGTCCGACCTCGCGGGCCTCGACATCGGCTGGTCGAAGGAAACCTCGAAGAGCTCCACGGTGCGCGAGGTGCTCTGCGAGATGGATCGCCGCGGGCAGAAGACCGGGGCCGGCTACTACGACTACGACGAGAACCGCAATCCCCGGCCCTCGCCGGTCACCGAGAAGATCGTGCGCGACTTCATGGCCAAGGCCGGCAACAAGCCGCGCGAGATCACGGAGCAGGAGATCCTCGAGCGCTGCATCTACGCGATGATCAACGAGGGCGCCAAGATCCTCGAGGAAGGCATCGCGATCCGGGCCTCGGACATCGACATCGTCTGGATCAACGGCTATGGCTGGCCGGTGTACCGCGGCGGCCCTATGTTCTACGCCGATACCGTCGGGCTGCAGACGGTGATCGACAAGCTGCGCGAGTACGGTGATCGCATGGGCGCCGACGCCCAGGTCTCGCCGCTGCTGGAGCGGCTTGCCAAGGAGGGCAAGCGGCTGCAGGATGTGAAGAACGCCTGAGCCGACGACTGCGCAGCACTGGACGGCGGCCCCTGGCCGCCGTTCTTCATTTGCCCTTTCCACCACCTGCGCTCGCGCCGTGGCGAGCATTGCCCCAGGAGGGATACCCAGTGCATGAGCGAATCCTGGTTCCGGTCGACGGCTCACCGCGCTCGAAGGAAGTCCTGCCGTACGCCACCGCCATTGCCGGAGCCATGGGCGCCGAGCTCGCCCTGCTGCGCGCGGTGCGTCGCGAGTCGGAACGCGCGGCCGCCCAGCGCGACATCGACGCCCTTGCCGCTGCCAACGCCGCCGCCGCGGCCACCGTCGTGCTCGCCGACGAACCGTCGGCCGCCATCCTCGCCGAGGCGAAGCGCCAGCCCCGGACCCTGGTCGCGATGAGCACCCAGGGCCGCGGCGGCCTGATGGAGGCCATCCTCGGCAGCGTCGCATGGAGCGTGGTGCGCGCCAGTACGGAACCCGTGCTGCTCTACCGGCCCCGTGGGCCGGCGACCGGGCCGCGTCGGCCGGTCGAGCTGCGGACGGTCGTCCTGCCGATCGACGGCCATCCGGAATCCGAGACGATGGCGCCGCAGGCGGCCACGCTGGCCAGGGCGCTCGATGCCGATCTCGAGGTGGTCCAGGTGATCCTGCCCGGCACCCGGCGCTTCCCCGCGGTGGAGGGCTATGGCAACCACGAATCCGCCTGGGTCGAGTCGCGCGCGGACGAGATCCGGGAGCAGCACGTCGTGCGCACCCGCTGGACCCTGCTGCACGGTGATCCCGTCGATGCGCTCCGTCGCCACGTCGGCGAACGGCGCGACGTCATCCTCGCCATGGCCACCCGCGCCCACCGGCCGCTGCAGGAATTCGTCCTCGGCAGCGTCACCAGCGGCTGCCTGCGTACGACGGGGGTGCCGATCCTCACGCGGCGGCCGTAGGGCGACGTCAGGCCTTGCGCACGAACTCCGATTTCAGCCCCATGGCCCCGATCCCGTCGATCCTGCAGTCGATGTCGTGGTCGCCGTCGGCCAGTCGGATGTTCTTCACCTTGGTGCCGACCTTCACGACCTGGGACGCGCCTTTCACCTTCAGGTCCTTGATGACCGTGACCGTGTCGCCGTCCTTCAGCTCGGTGCCGTAGGCATCGCGCACGACGCGTACCTCGTCGGTATCCGGGGCGGCGTCCTTCGACCATTCGTGGGCGCACTCGGGGCAGACGAACAGGAGGCCGTCCTCGTAGGTCAGGTCGGATCGGCATTGCGGACAAGGGGGCAGGGTGCTCATGCGTGAATCTCCATGCGGTGTAGCCTAGCGGCATGTGCGGACGATACGCCATCCATGGCCCCCACAGCCGGCGCCGCGAGGCGCTGGAGGATGCCGCCGCGAGGTCGCTGGTCGATCGCTTCATCGATGACCTGATACGGCATACGCGCTACAACATCGCGCCCGGCACCGAGGTTCCGGTCATCGCGGCGCGTGGCGGCGAGCCGGAGTTGCGCGTCGTGCGATGGGGGCTCAAGAAGGACGGCAAGCCCTTCAACATTCGCTCGGACAGCGCGACCAAGCCGTGGGCGCGCTCGCTGCTGCGCTCGCGCGTCGTGTTCCCCGCGTCCGGCTTCTACGAATGGCAGGCGCAGGGCCGCGGTCCGAAGCAGCCCTGGTACTTCCGCGACCCGGAGGGCCGTTATCTCGCGATCGCCGGGGTGACCGGCCAGTGGGACGGTCCCGGCGCGGCGATGTTCACCTGCGACGCGAACGAGATCATGCGCCCGGTGCATGACCGGATGCCGGTCGTGCTCGACGAGGCGGGCGTTGCCGCATGGCTCGATCCGGCCACGCGCTTAGACGACGTGCTGGCGCTGCTGCGGCCCGCCGCGCCGCTGGTGCGCCATCGGGTCGGCCGGGCCGTGGGCAACAGCCGGAACGAGGGGCCGGGGCTGGTGGAGCCGATCGAAGAGGGCGCGGGTGACGCGCCGGCGACCGGAGGGGCGCCATCATGAAGATCGCCCGCCAGCTGACGCCCCGATCGACGAAGCCGATGTAGGCGCCGTTCACCATGCACGCCCATGCCATCGCCTGGCCACGCGAACCCGGATCAGCAGCCACCCAGCGAGATTCACGATCCAGGCCTCATCGATGGGGCCCTCGATCCTGGTCTCGCGGGAATTATCTGGTGGGCGGCACAGGGTTCGAACCTGTGACCCCTGCCGTGTGAAGGCAGTGCTCTACCACTGAGCTAGCCGCCCGCGGGAAT
>CAZDYQ010000121.1:0-8294 GCA_964509685.1 uncultured Burkholderiaceae bacterium | reverse complement strand
ACGGGCACAAGGCAAGCGGCGGCAAGGTGGAGCTGCTCGTCGAGCGCATCCTCGGGGCGCGCGAGGCCGTGGTCCAGCTTCGGGCGAGCAAGCCGCCCCGGCCGGGCTCGGAGCTCGTCTTCGGCGATGCCCGCGCGACGGTGACCGGGCGGGACGAAGGATTCTGGACGCTGCGATTCGACCGGCCGATCGGGCCGCTGCTCGAGGCCATCGGCGAACTGCCGCTGCCGCCCTACATCGAGCACGAGCCGGACGAGACCGACCGCCAGCGCTACCAGACCGTGTTCGCCCGGGAGCCCGGCTCCGTGGCGGCGCCCACCGCCGGCCTGCACTTCGACGAGACGCTGCTGGCGGCGCTCGCCGATGCGGGGATCGGCCGGGCCTTCGTCACCCTGCACGTGGGCGCCGGCACCTTCGCCCCGGTTCGCAGCGAGAACATCGCGGAGCATCGCATGCATGTCGAGCGATGCCGGATCGACGAGGCCACTGCCGAGGCCATCGCCCGTACCCGAGCCGCCGGCGGCCGGGTGGTGGCGGTGGGCACCACCGCGCTCCGGACGCTCGAGAGCGCGGCCGACGCGTCCGGCGCCGTCGAGCCCGGCATCCGCGACACCGACATCTTCATCACGCCGGGCTATCGTTTCCGGGTGGTCGATCGCCTGCTCACCAACTTCCACCTGCCGCGATCCACGCTGCTGATGCTGGTCGCCGCCTTCGCGGGACTCGAAACGATCCGGCAGGCCTATGCCCACGCCATAGAGAAGCGATATCGCTTCTTCAGCTATGGTGATGCCATGCTGCTCGACGTGGAGCCGGGGGCGGCATGCTGAGCTTCGAGCTGCTCGCCACCGACGGCGCCGCGCGGCGCGGCCGCATCACCTGTCGCCGCGGCACCGTCGAGACCCCGGTGTTCATGCCGGTGGGGACCTATGGGGCGGTCAAGGCGATGAGCCCGCGCGAGCTCGAGGAGCTCGGGGCCGAGATCACGCTGGGGAACACCTTCCATCTCTGGCTGCGCCCCGGGCTCGAGGTGATCGGGCGCTGCGGCGGGCTGCACGGCTTCAACGGCTGGCGCCGGCCGATCCTGACCGATTCGGGCGGGTTCCAGGTCTTCTCCCTCGGGGCGATGCGAAAGATCAGCGAGGAGGGCGTGCGCTTCGCCTCGCCGGTCAATGGCGACCGGCTCTTCCTGACCCCCGAGGAGTCGATGCGCATCCAGACGGTGCTGGACTCGGACATCGCGATGGTCTTCGACGAGTGCACACCCTACGAAATCGACGGCCGCCCGGCACGCCTCGAGGAGGCGGCCGCCTCGATGCGCATGAGCCTGCGCTGGGCGCGCCGCTCGCGCGAGGCCTTCGATGCCGCCGGCAACCCGAACGCGCTGTTCGGCATCGTCCAGGGCGGCATGTTCGAGGCGCTGCGCGACGAGTCGCTCGCGGGCCTGGCCGAGATCGGCTTCGACGGCTACGCGATCGGCGGACTGTCGGTCGGCGAGCCCAAGGAGGACATGCACCGGATCCTCGCGCACGTGGCGCCCCGGCTGCCGGCCGACCGCCCGCGCTACCTCATGGGCGTCGGCACGCCCGAGGACCTCGTGGAGGGCGTGGCGGCCGGCATCGACATGTTCGACTGCGTGATGCCCACTCGCAATGCCCGCAACGGCTGGCTCTTCACCCGCCACGGCGACCTGCGCCTGCGCAACGCGCGCTACCGCGACGACCTGCGCCCGGTGGACCCGACCTGCGGCTGCTACTGCTGCGCCAACTTTTCGCGCGCGTACCTGCACCACCTGCAGAAGATCGGCGAGATCCTGGGCGCCCGGCTCGCCACCATCCACAACCTCGCCTATTACCTCGGCCTCATGGCGGAAATGCGCGAGGCCATCGCGGCGGGCGAGTTCGAGGCCATGCGCGCCCGGTTCGCGACCGACCGGGCCCGCGGCGTCGACTAGACCGGCTCCCCCGCATCGGCCCCGGGCGTCGGCAAGACCGCGCCGACCGCCGGCCGAGCGCCCGGCGGGGGCATGCCGACGCGGCCGGTCGAGCCCCGCCCAGGGTCGCGCCGGGTCATTTCCGGCGGGTATAATCGCGGCGCCAGACAAGTCAGGACTCGTTCCCATTCGCTTGCGGCCGCCCTCCGGCCGCCCGCGCCAACCGCAGGCGGCAGCCGGCGGCCTCGTCAGGAGAACTCTCGGTGTTCATATCCAACGCATACGCACAGGCCGCCGGCGGCAGCGAACAGCTGTTCGGCTTCCTGCCGATCATCCTGATGTTCGTGGTGCTGTACTTCCTGATGATCCGGCCCCAGATGAAGCGCGCCAAGGAGCATCGCGCGATGCTCGATGCGCTCAAGAAGGGCGACGAGGTCGTCACGGGCGGCGGGGTCGTCGGCAAGGTCACCAAGGTCGGCGAGAACTACGTGACGCTCGAGGTCGCCCAGACCGAGGGCAAGTCCGGCCCGCAGACCATCGAAATGCAGTTCCAGAAGAACGCCATCCAGACCCTGCTGCCCAACGGCACGCTGAAATCCCTCTAGGCGGGTACCTCCGCCGGCGCCCCGGCCGATCCGGCCGGCGCCCATCCCCAAGGACGACGGCGGCAGGCTCGGGCAGGCCTGCCGCCGTCGCGCTTCCGAACCAAGGCTTCGATCCATGAACAGGTACCCGATCTGGAAATACGTCGTCCTCGCGGTCACCCTCGTGTTCGGCCTGCTCTACACGCTGCCGAACTTCTTCGGCGAGGCGCCGGCGGTGCAGATCTCCAGCGCGAAGGCGACGGTCAGGATCGACGACGGCATGCGCGGACGCGTCGAGCGCATCCTCGCCGAGGCCAACATCCCGACCACGGGCATCTTCTTCGACGGCAACTCCGTCAAGGCGCGTTTCGAGACCACCGACGACCAGTTCCGCGCCCAGGCCGCGATCCAGCGCGCGCTGAACCCGGACCCGGACGACCCCGGCTGGATCGTCGCGATGAACCTGCTGTCCAACACGCCCCAGTGGCTGCTGTCGATCAACGCCCTGCCGATGTACCTGGGCCTGGACCTTCGCGGCGGGGTGCACTTCCTCATGCAGGTGGACATGGCGAGCGCGATCGACAAGCGCCTCGATTCGGTGGCGGCCGAGGCCCGGCGCCTGCTGCGCGAGAAGCGCGTGCGCCACGCCGGCATCGAGCGCACGGCCGACGGCTTCGTCATCCGCTTCCGTGACGAGCAGACCCGCGCCGAGGCGCTTGCGGCGCTCGGTCGCGACATGCCCGACATCGCCTTCACCGAGGCGGGCGAAGGCGAGGACCTGCGGCTGGAGGGACGCTTCAAGCCCGAGGCCGCCAAGCAGATCCAGGAGAGCGCGCTCAGCCAGAACATCACGACCCTGAGCAACCGCGTCAACGAGCTGGGCGTCTCGGAGCCGGTGATCCAGCGCCAGGGCGCCGACCGCGTGGTCGTCCAGCTGCCGGGCGTGCAGGACACCGCCAAGGCCAAGGACATCATCGGCCGAACCGCGACCCTGGAGGTGCGGATGGTCTGCGAGCGGCCCGAGGAGCTCGCCGCGCTCGCCGCCGGCAATGTCCCCTTCGGGTGCGAGCGCTTCCTGGACCGCGAGGGACGCCCGCTGCTGGTACAGAAGCAGGTCATCCTCACCGGCGAGAACCTCGAGAACGCCCTGCCCGGCTTCGATTCCCAGACGCAGGAGCCGACGGTCAACCTCAACCTCGACAGCAACGGCGCGCGCATATTCCGCGAGGTGACCCGCGCCAACATCGGCAAGCGCATGGCGATCCTGCTCTTCGAGAAGGGCAAGGGCGAGGTCGTGACAGCACCCGTCATCCGCACCGAGATCCCGGGCGGACGGGTGCAGATCAGCGGCCAGATGACGACCACCGAGGCGGCCGACATCGCCCTGCTGCTGCGCGCAGGATCCCTCGCGGCGCCGATGGAGATCATCGAGGAGCGCACGATCGGCCCGAGCCTGGGCGCCGCCAACATCGAGAAGGGCTTCCGCAGCACCCTCTGGGGCTTCGTCGCGATCGCCGTCTTCATGATCGCGTACTACGCCGTCTTCGGGGTGATCTCGACCCTCGCGCTCGCGTTCAACCTGCTGCTGCTGATCGCCCTGCTCTCCGTGCTGCAGGCCACGCTCACCCTGCCCGGCATCGCCGCGATCGCGCTGACGCTCGGCATGGCGATCGACGCCAACGTGCTGATCAACGAACGGATCCGGGAGGAGCTGCGGGCCGGCGTCTCCCCGCAGGCCGCCATCGCGCTCGGCTACGAGCATGCCTGGCGCACGATCGTGGACTCGAACATCACCACGCTCATCGCCGGTATCGCGCTCCTGGTCTTCGGGTCCGGGCCGATCCGCGGCTTCGCGGTCGTGCACTGCCTCGGGATCCTCACTTCCATGTTCTCGGCGGTGATGTTCTCGCGCGGCGTCGTCAACCTCTGGTACGGGCGACGCAAGAAGCTCACGCGCGTCTCGATCGGCTGATCCCGCCAGCACCGCAAGGACCAAGCGCCATGGAATTCTTCCGGATCAAGAAAGACATCCCGTTCATGCGCTATGCGCTGGTGTGGAACGCGATCTCGGTCGTCACCTTCCTGCTCGCGGTGTTCTTCATCGTGACCCGGGGGCTGCACTTCTCGATCGAGTTCACCGGCGGCACGGTGATGGAGGTCAACTACAGGAACGAGGCACCGATCGAGTCGATCCGCGGCGCGCTCGCGGAGATGGGCTTCGAGGATGCGCAGGTCCAGAACTTCGGGACCTCGCACGACGCGCTCATCCGGCTGCCGCTGCGCGAGGGCGTCTCGACCGCGGACCTGGCCGAACAGGTGGGCGCGAAGCTCGCCGGGCTCGACGACACGATGACGGTCACCCGGGTGGAGTTCGTGGGCCCGCAGGTGGGCGAGGAACTCGCCACGGACGGCGCGCTCGCGGTGCTGTTCGTGATCATCGGGATCATGATCTACCTCGCGTTGCGCTTCGAATGGAAGTTCGCGGTCGCGACGGTGCTGGCCAATACCCACGACGTGGTGATCATCCTCGGCTTCTTCGCCTTCTTCCAGTGGGAGTTCTCGCTCGCCGTGCTGGCGGGCGTACTGGCGGTGGCCGGCTACTCGGTGAACGAGGCGGTGGTGGTGTTCGACCGGGTCCGCGAGAACTTCCGCAAGATGCGCAAGGCGAGCACCGTGGAGGTGATCAACAACGCCATCACCCGCACCATGTCGCGCACGATCATCACGCACGCGTCCACGCAGATGATGGTGCTGTCGATGTTCTTCTTCGGCGGGCCCTCGCTGCACAATTTCTCGCTCGCGCTCACCATCGGCATCCTCTGCGGCATCTATTCGTCGATCTTCGTCGCGGCGGCGATCGCGATGTGGCTGGGGCTCAAGCGCGAGGACATGGTCCGGCCGGTCCGCAAGGACGATGGCCAGCCCGAGCTGCCCTAGGGCGCCGGGGCTTGGCCCCGCCGGGCCGGGGACGCGATACTACAGCCCTCGGCGCGATGCGCCGCCACGGGGCGAACGATGGCGAACGGGACCGCAACGCAGGCATCGAACGGCGCACCGGTGGTCTGGGACCTCCCGACCCGGCTCTTCCACTGGCTCCTGGCCATCCTGGTCGTCGCCTCCTTCCTGTGCGCCAAGGCCGGCGGCAACTGGATCGACTGGCACTTCCGCGTCGGCTACGCGATCCTGGCGCTGATCCTTTTCCGGCTCGCCTGGGGTTTCGTCGGCGGGCACTACGCCCGCTTCCGCAGCTTCCTCTTCGGCCCCCGCCAGGTCGTCGCCTACCTGCGCGGCGCGCCCGATGCGCCGGGCGGTCCGGGCCACAACCCGCTCGGCGCCCTGTCGGTCTATGCGCTGCTGTTCTTCATCGGCGCGCAGGCGGTGCTGGGCCTGTTCTCGAACGACGACATCGCCAGCGAGGGGCCGCTCGCCTCGATGGTGAGCAAGTCGACGAGCGACTTCCTCACCGGCCTGCACCTGCGCAACGAGCCCATCCTCATCGCGCTGGTCGTGCTGCACGTGCTGGCGATCGCCTGGTATCGGGTATTCCGGCGGCGCCGGCTCGTCGGCCCGATGATCACCGGGCGGGATCCCCAGGCGCCGCCGGGCGCGGTCTCCAGTCGCGACGACGCGAGGCTGCGCCTGAAGGCGCTGGGAATCCTCGTCGTCGTCTCGATCCTGGTCTGGCTGGTGGTGCGCTGAACACCAGCCGCGGCGCCCTACCTTCTCCTGCGGTAGTCGTCGTGGCAGGCCTTGCAGGCCTTGCCGGCGTCACCGAATGCGCCCTTCAGGGCACGCTCGTCGCCGGACGCCGCGACCTTGGACAGCTCGGCGACCGCCTGCTGCATGTTGCGGGCCTTCTGGTCGAAGTCCTCGCGGTTCATCCAGATCTCCGGCTTGGCACCGGTGTCGCCCTTGTCGCTGTCCTCGACGAAGGCCGCGAAGGGCAGGTGCGAAAGGGTCTCCACGAGCTTCGCATCAGTGGCCACCGACGGCCCATAGGGCGCCTCGCCCTTGACGACCGCCCCGATGCGGCTGAAATGCGCTCCCATCAGGCTGAAGGCCGACTGCCGGTACTTGATCGCATCCTCGGGCTTGGCGAACTGGGCTGCAGCGGGCGCCGACGCCAGCATGCCGACGGCGGCAACGGCCGCGACGCCGATCCAGGAAATCAGCTTCATATTCGTCTCCAAAGGGGTTCGGGTTCGATGCCGCGGACCTCTCGGCATCGGGGCAATGCCGCGGTCGCCCACCGGGCGGCCGCAGGCGCCAGCCTATCATCGCTTCGGGAATGCCGCGCACCGGCGGACCAGCGGGAATCCGCAAGGCGGGGCCGGTCGCCTCAGGCGCGGGCGGCGAGCTCCGCGGCGCGGCCGATGTAGGTGGCCGGGGTCAGCTCGCGCAGTCGCGCGCGCGCCTCCTCGGGAAGCTCCAGCGAATCGACGAAGCGGGCGATCTCGTCGGGCCCGATCGCCTTGCCCCGGGTGAGCTCCTTGAGCTTCTCGTAGGCCTGCGGCACCCCGTGCAGCCGCATGACCGTCTGGATCGGCTCGGCGAGCACCTCCCACGCGGCATCGAGGTCCGCCGCCAGGCGCTCGCGGTCGACCTCCAGCTTGTCGATGCCGCGCAGGGCGCTGTCGTAACCGAGCAGCGAGTAGCCGAGCGCCACCCCGATGTTGCGAAGGACCGTCGAGTCGGTGAGGTCGCGCTGCCAGCGCGAGATGGGCAGCTTCGCCGACAGGTGGCCCAGCAGGGCGTTGGCGAGCCCGAGGTTGCCTTCGGAGTTCTCGAAGTCGATCGGGTTGACCTTGTGCGGCATGGTGGACGAGCCGATCTCGCCCGCCTTCAGTCGCTGGCGGAAGTAGCCGAGCGAGATGTAGCCCCAGACGTCGCGATCGAAGTCGATCAGGATCGTGTTGACCCGGGCGATCGCGTCGAAGAGCTCGGCCATGTAGTCGTGCGGCTCGATCTGGATCGTGTACGGGTTGAATTCCAGCCCGAGGGACTCGACGACGCCTCGCGAGAAGGCCTCCCAGTCGATCTCGGGACAGGCTGCGACATGGGCGTTGTAGTTGCCCACCGCGCCATTGAGCTTGGCGCGGATGCGCACGGCGGCCACCGCTTCGGCGGCGCGTTCGAGCCGCACGAGGACGTTGGCCATCTCCTTGCCGAGCGTGGTGGGCGAGGCGGTCTGGCCGTGGGTGCGCGAGAGCATGGGCAGGGCCGCGTGCTCGTGCGCGAGCGCCCGCAGGCGCGCGGCGATCTGCGCGATCGTCGGCAGCAGGACCTCGTCGCGGGCCGCGCGCAGCATCAGCGCGTGGGAGGTGTTGTTGATGTCCTCGGACGTGCAGGCGAAGTGGATGAACTCGCTCACCCGCGCGAGCTCCGCGTCCCCGGCCACCGTCTCGCGCAGGAAGTACTCGACCGCCTTGACGTCGTGGTTGGTGACCCGTTCGATGGCCTTGATCCGGGCGGCCTCGGCATCCCCGAAGCACTCGACCACCCCGCGCAGCCGCGCCCTGCCCTCGGGCGAGACCGGCGCGAAGCCCGGGATGCCGGCGTCGGACAGGGCGATGAGCCATTCCACCTCGACGCGCACCCGCTCGCGCATGAAGGCCGCCTCGGAAGCGAAGGCCCGCAGGGCGGCGACCTTGCCGGCATAGCGCCCGTCGAGCGGCGACAGCGCATTGAGTTCGAAGGACTGGGCGGCGGAGACGGTCATCGGATCGGATCGGGGAGGACAACAGGCGAATGCTAGCACTGCAGGGCGTCCCGGCGCC
>CAZDYQ010000120.1:0-8383 GCA_964509685.1 uncultured Burkholderiaceae bacterium | reverse complement strand
AGATCGTCGGGTTCGCGCCCGAGATCGCGCTGATCCGCCGGGACATCCACGCCCATCCGGAGCTCGCCTACGCCGAGACCCGGACCGCGGCGCTGGTCGCCGATCAGCTGCGTGCCTGGGGGCTCGAGGTCGCCACCGGCATCGGCGGCACCGGTGTCGTGGGGACGCTGCGTGGCCGGGGGCCTCGCTCCGTCGGACTGCGCGCCGACATGGACGCGCTGCCGCTGCAGGAGCTCAACGAGTTCGGCCACCGGTCGGTCCACGCGGGGCGCATGCATGCCTGCGGCCACGACGGCCACATCGCGATGCTGCTCGCGGCGGCTCGCTTCCTCGCGGCCAACCCCCCGTCGGGCGGTACGGTGCATTTCATCTTCCAGCCGGCCGAGGAGCATGGCGCGGGCGCGCAGGCGATGATCGACGACGGCCTGTTCGAGCGCTTTCCCTGCGATGCCGTCTTCGGCATGCACAACTGGCCCGGCATGCCCGTCGGCACGTTCGGGCTGTGCGCCGGGCCGATGCTCGCCTCGGCCAACGAGTTCGAGATCACCATCCAGGGCCAGGGCAGCCACGCCGCCCTGCCCCATACCGGCCGCGACCCCATCTGGGTGGCCTGCCAGCTCGCCATGGCGCTGCAGGGAATCGTCAGCCGCGAGAAGAAGCCGATCGATGCGGCCGTGTTGTCCGTCACCCAGATCCATGCCGGCGACGCCTACAACATCGTGCCGGACCAGGCGGTGCTCCGCGGCACGGTGCGCACCTTCGACAGCCGCGTCACCGATCTCTTCGAACGGCGCATCGTCGAGCTCGGCGAGACCCTGCCCACCGCCTTCGGCGCCACCGGCAAGGTGGCCTTCCAGCGAACCTATCCTCCGCTGGTCAACCACCCCGCCGAGACGGCGTTCGCCCGCGAGGTCGCCGCCAGCCTCGTCGGCGCCGACAAGGTGATCGAGTTCGAACCCACCATGGGTTCGGAAGACTTCGCCTACATGCTGCTTGCCCGCCCCGGCTGCTACATCGGCATCGGGAACGGCGACGGCGGCCACCGGGAAGCCGGCCATGGCGCGGGCGCCTGCGTGCTGCACAACCCGAGCTACGACTTCAACGACGAGATCATCCCCCTGGGCGCGAGCTACTGGGTCGCCATCGCCCGGGCGGCGCTGGCAGGCAACGGGCCCGGCCGTTCCGCATGATCCCCTTCCTGCTCCGGCGCTGCGGCCAGGCGGCACTGGTGATCGTGGCGGTCGGGCTCGTCGCGTTCTCGATGTTCCGCTTCGTCGGGGATCCGGTGCTCGCCATGGTCGGGCAGGATGCGTCGCCGGCCGAGAGGGCGGAGCTGCGGGGCGCGCTCGGGCTGGACGATCCGGTTCTCGTGCAGTTCGGGCGCTTCGCGGCCCGCGCCGTGCAGGGCGACTTCGGCATGTCCCTGCAGCGCGGCCGCCCCGTAGCCGAGCTCGTCCTCGAGCGCCTGCCGGCCACGGTCGAGCTCGCCCTCCTCGCCAGCATCCTCGCCCTGCTCGCCGGCGTGCCGCTCGGGGCCTGGGCCGCGGTCCGGGCCGGGACACGACGCGCCGGCGCGGTCATGGCGGGCTCGCTGCTGGGCGTGTCCGTCCCGACGTTCGTCATCGGCATCGGCCTGATCCTCGTGTTCTCGGTAAGCCTCGGCTGGCTGCCGTCCTATGGCCGCGGCGAGACGCAGGCGATCGGCTGGTGGCGAACGGGCCTGCTGGGCACGGATGGCTGGCGGCATATCCTGTTGCCCGCCGCCACGCTCGCGGTCTTCCAGGTCGCCCTCGTCGTTCGCCTGGTTCGGGCGGAGATGATCGAGGCGCTGAGGAGCGAGCATGTCCGCTTCGCCCGTGCCAGGGGTCTTCCGGAGCGCCGGGTGCTTCTGCGACATGCCCTGCCGGGCACGCTGCTGCCGCTCGTGAACGTCACGGGCCTGCAGTTCGGCTCCCTGGTGGCTTTCTCGATCATCACCGAGTCCGTGTTCCAGTGGCCGGGGCTCGGCCTGCTGTTCCTGCAGGCGATCCAGGCGGCGGACGTGCCGGTGATGGCGGGCTACCTCTGCCTCGCCGGGGCGATGTTCGCCACGATCAACCTCGTGGTGGACCTCGCCTGCCTGGCCATCGACCCGCGGCTGCGCGATCCGGCACCGGCCGCGGTCCGGGCATGAGGAGAACCATCGCAGGGACCGGGAGAGGAACGTGAGCATCGCGTTGCGCGACGGGCGCCGACGGCGGGGCATGCGGGCCGGCATGGTCGCTGCCCTCCTGGCGCTGGCGATCGGCGCCGACGCCCTGCAGGCGAGGACGCTGCGGCTCGCCGACCAGGGCGACGCGATCTCGATGGATCCGCACTCCCTCAACGACGGGCTCCAGCTGAGCCTGACGGGCAACGTCTATGAAGGCCTCACCGCGCGCGGGCCGAAGCTCGAGCTCGTCCCGGGGCTTGCGCGCGCATGGCGCCGCACCGGGCCGACGACATGGCGGTTCGAACTGAGAAGCGGCGTGCGCTTCCACGACGGCGCCCGGTTCGACGCCGACGACGTCGTCTTCTCGCTCGAACGCGCGGCCGCACCGGGATCCGACATGCGCGCCTACGTGGGGCTTGTCGCGCAGGCAAGGCGGCTCGACGAGCTCACCGTCGAGATCGAGACGACCCAACCCGCGCCGATCCTTCCCGAGATGCTCTCCCTCGTCTACATCATGGACCGTGAGTGGTGCGAGGCACATGGCGCCCTGCGGCCCGTGGACAAGCGAAAGGGCATCGAGAATGCGGCATCGTACCGGGCGAACGGCACGGGGCCGTATCGCCTGCGCTCGCGCGATCCCGGCGTGCGCACCGAGTTCGAGCGCAATCCCAGCTACTGGGGACACATCGAAGGCAATGTCGAGCGCGTCGCGTTCACGCCCATCGGCAACGACGCGACGCGCGTGGCGGCCCTGGTCTCCGGGGAGATCGACCTCATGCAGCCGGTCCCGGTGCGCGACATCCCGCGGATCGAGGCCGACCGCAAGCTGCGCGTGCTTCAGGGCGCCGAGCTGCGCACCATCTTCCTCGGGATGGATGTCGCGAGCGAGTCGCTGCGGTACTCGAGCGTGGAGGGCCGCAACCCGTTCCGGGACCGGCGCGTACGGCTGGCCATGTACCACGCGATCGACATGGACGCGATCGTCCAGCGCATCATGCGGGGCGCGGCCCGCCCGGCCGCGTTGCTCGTCGCGCCCGGGGTGAACGGGTACGACGAGGCGCTGGATCGGCGCTTTCCCTACGACCCCGGGGTCGCCCGGCAGCTGCTCGCCGAGGCCGGCTATCCGGACGGCTTCGAGGTCCGGATGGACTGCCCGAACGACCGCTACGTCAACGATGCCGAAGTCTGCCAGGCGATCGCGGCCATGTTCGCGAAGGTGGGAATCCGCGCGCGGCTCGACGTGCAGACCAAGGGCATTCACTTCCCGAAGATCCTCTCGCGCAACACGTCGCTCTTCATGCTGGGCTGGACGCCGGCCACCTACGACGCGCACAACGTGCTCTACAACCTGGTCGCCACGCCCGACGGCAGCGGCCAGGGCCAGTTCAATCTCGGCGGCTACAGCAATCCCCGCATCGATGCGCTGGTGCACGCCATCGCCTCGGAGGCCGACGAGGCGCGCCGCGACGAACTCGTCCGGGAGGCGCTGCGCCTTCATCGCGAAGACATCGGCCACCTGCCGCTGCACCAGCAGGGGCTCGCCTGGGGCATGCGCGACAACGTCAGGATGGTGCTGCGCCCCGACAACTTCATCGACTTCAAGTGGATCTCGATCGACTAGGCGCCGGGTCGATGGACAGGGCCGCGGATCCGGCGGCCGTGAGGCCGGCGGCCGCTGCGCGCGGCCCCTGGTGGCGTCCCGCACGCACCTCGCCGGCGACGCTCGTCGCAGGCACCGTGCTGGCCCTTCTCGTCGTGGGCGCCGTGCTTGCGCCCTGGCTCGCACCGCATCGTCCGTACGACCTCGCCAGCCTCGACCTGGCCCAGTCCCTGCGCCCGCCGATCGGCGCGCCGGGCAGCGACTGGCGCCATCCGCTCGGCACCGACGAGCAGGGTCGCGACCTGCTCTCGGGCCTGCTCTACGGCATCCGCAGCTCGCTCGCGATCGCCCTCGCGGCGGTATCGCTCGCCTTTGCGGCCGGCACGGCCGTCGGGCTCGTGGCGGCCCGCTTCGGCGGATTCATCGATGCGCTCTTCATGCGGCTGGGCGACATCCAGCTGGCGTTCCCCGCCGTCCTCGTCGCGATGCTGGTCGATGGCCTGGCGCGCGTGCTCATGCCATCGGCCGCGGTCGACGGCCTGCTCGCCGGCGGCGTCATCGTCCTTGCCATCGCCATGGCCAGCTGGGTCGCCTATGCCAGGGTCGTCCGGGCCGGCGCGGCGGTGGAGCTGCGCAAGGACTATGTGGCGGCGGCGCGCCTCGCGGGCGCCGGCGACGGGCGGATCCTGTTCGCGCATGTCCTGCCGAACGTGATCGGGTCCGCCCTGGTGCTGGCCAGCATCAATCTCGCGACCGCGATCATGATCGAGGCGACGCTGTCCTTCCTGGGGGTCGGCCTGCCGCCCGACACGCCTTCGCTCGGAACGATGGTCGCCACGGGCTACCGCTTCCTGTTCTCGGGCGAATGGTGGCTGGTGCTGCTGCCCGGCCTTGCGCTGGTGGCGCTATGCGTCTCGCTCAACGTGATCGCGGACGGGCTGCGCGACAGTCTCGATCCGCGCCTGCGCTGACGACCCATGCAGACGAGCCTCGTCCCCGCCCAGCGGTGCGCGACCGACGCGCTGCTGGCGGTCGAGGGCCTCGTGGTGGCGTTCCCCTCGCCCCGCGGCGAAGTGCGCGCCGTCGATGGCATCGACTTTACGCTCGGCGAGGGCGAAGTCCTCGGCCTGGTGGGCCGGTCCGGGGCCGGCAAGTCGGTCACGGGCGCCGCGCTCGCCGGCCTCGTGCCGCCACCGGGGCGAGTGCTGGCGGGCAGCGTGCGGGTGGCCGGCGAGCGCATCGACATGCGCGATGCGCAGCGAATCGCCAGGCTGCGCGGCACCACCGTGTCCTCGATCTTCCAGGACCCTCTCGGCGCGCTCGACCCCCTCCAGCGGATCTGCACCCAGCTCGTCGAGACGCTCCGGCATGTGCGCGGCCTGCGGGGTGACGCCGCCCGCGCGCTCGCGCTCGAACTCCTTCGTTCGGCCGGCCTCCCGGACCCGGCAACGCAGATGGCACGCTTTCCCCACCAGCTCTCGGGCGGCCTGCGCCAGCGCGCATCGATCGCGCTGTCCATGGCGCCCGCGCCCCGCGTCCTCGTGGCCGACGAACCGACGACGGCGCTCGATGTCCGCACCCAGGCGAGAATCCTCTCGCTGCTCCGTCGCCTCGCCGACGAACAGGGGCTGGCCGTGCTGCTGGTGTCGCACGACATTGGCGCGGTCGCGAGCATCGCCGACCGGATCGCGGTGCTCGATGAGGGCAGGATCGTCGAGGCGGGCGCGACGGCCGAAGTGCTGCGGCAGCCGCGGCACGCGTGCACCCGGACGCTGGTCGCCTCGATTCCCCCGCTCCGGGCTCGCGACGACGGGCGTTCGCCCCGGGAGCCCGCATGCGCATCGCCACCCCTGGTGCGCGTTCGCGCATTGCGCAAGCGCTTCGGCGGCGCGGGACTGCTCGGGGGATGGGCAACCCGGCGCCATCCCTTCGTCCAGGCGATCGACGGCATCGACTTCGACATCCATCCGGGCGAATGCCTCGCCCTTGTCGGCGAATCGGGCAGCGGAAAGACGACCGTGGGGCGGCTCGTGGCCGGCCTGGATCGCCCCGATTCGGGCTCGATCGAGTTCGGGCCGCGGGGCGGGTCGGACAGGCTCGCGCCCCAGATGGTCTTCCAGGATCCGTATGCCAGCCTGAATCCGCGCTGGCCGGTCGGGCGGACCATCGGCGAGCCCCTTCTGCTGCGGGGTCTCGCCCGCGACGGCGCGACCGTGGAAGCGCGAGTCGCCGAACTGCTTCGTCAGGTCGGCCTCGCACCCGCCGATGCGCATCGCTATCCCCACCAGTTCTCGGGCGGCCAGCGCCAGCGCATCTCCATCGCCCGCGCGCTGGCCGCCGAACCCGTCTTGCTGGTCTGTGACGAACCGACGTCGTCGCTCGATGTCTCCGTGCAGGCGCAGGTACTCGCGCTGCTCGATCGACTGCGTCGCGAGCGCGGCCTCGCCATGCTGTACATCTCGCACGACCTGGCGGTCGTCAGCCAGCTGAGCGACCGGGTCGCGGTCATGCGCGAGGGCAGGATCGTCGAAATCGGGGAGACGGCAAGCGTGTTCGCCAGGCCGCGACACCCGTACACCGCGGAGCTGCTCGCCGCGGTGCCGGACCCTGTCGGGCCGAAGCCGACCGCCTAGGCCTGCGCGGGACCGGCCGGCGCGGGGCGGCGCTCAGCCGCCGCCGGCGCCACCCTGCCTTCTCGCGGTCGCGGCAGGGGCCTCGCCCACCCGGCCTTCGTCGTGCAATTCGGCCTGGCGACCATCGGGCGCATCGTCGGAGCGACCGGCGACGCCCGGCAGCGCGAGCGTGCTGCAGGCGCGCTCGAGCGCCGCGAGCTGCGCCGCATTCGATCGCCGCGCGAATGCATGGGCGGCCTCGGATGCGCGCGCGGCGAGCTCGTCGTCTGTGAACAGGCGGATCATCGCCGCCGCGAAGGCGGCCGGGTCGTCCGCCCGGTGGACACCGGGTTCCTCCGGATCCACGATGCCGCGCAGTCCGACGCTCGATGCGACGACGGGCACGCCGTGGCCCATGGCTTCCAGTACCTTGATGCTCTGCCCGCTGCCGATGAAGACCGGGTTGATCGCCACCCGCGCGTCGCGATACAGCGCCTCCAGCCGCTCGTCGGAGACGCGCCCTTCCGCATGCACCCCCTGGAGTGCCGGGCAGGCGTCGGAGACCGCACCCGCGACATGCACCCTGGCCTGCGGGCAGCCGGCCCGAACGATTGGCCAGACGTGACGGAAGAACCATTGCAGGCCGTGCGCGTTCGCGTCGTTGGCGGCGCCCACGAACAGCGCCACCGGCGCCGGCGGCACCGGGATGGGACGGGCCGCGAGCTCGACGATGTGCGAGACCGAGGCGACACAGGCCAGCCCTCTTTCGCGCATGGCCTGCGCTTCCTCGGGCTGGATCGCGAGCACGTAGTCCGCCCTGCGCAGGGCCTCGACCTCGTCCTCTGGCCTGACCGAGATCCAGTGGGGATCCTGGCCCGCCTTCACGTACAACTTGTGCCGGTTGCCGAAGACGTCGTGCAGGTCGACGAGCTTGCGAACCTCGGGGCCGAACACGTCCAGGGCTCGCGAGAAGAACACGTACTCGACGATGACGACATCGAATCGAAGGCGGGCGTGCAGTTCCCGGAGGCAGGGTTCCACGCCGGGATCGTAGAGATCGTCCACGCCCCACAACCAGCCCGTCTCGACGCGCGCCAGCTGGAGCAGCCGGCGGCGCAGGCGCGCCAGCAGGGAAGCCTCGGCGCGCTGCCGGCGATAGGGGATGGGGTGGAAGCGCTCCCCGAACAGGGACCGCATCGCGTCCTCGTCGCCCGGGTCGCGCTCGATGTATGCGAAATGAACCTCGAACCCGAGGACTTCGAGGGCCGCGACCAGGGTGCGGATCCGCGCGCTCGCGCCGCCGAGCAAGGGGGCGACGGGCGTGGGCGAGACGACGAGGACACGGCGAGAACCCGTGCCCTTTCCAACCACTCGAAGCCCGGAATCGCGGTATCCCCCAGACGATTCCCTTCTCCGGCGCACCATCAGTTACCCCAATCGCATCGAGTCACCGCTCTCTCGCCGGAGCCCAGACGAAACCTGCTTCAAGCGGACGGGACAATCCTAACGGTTCGCGCCCGCGCGGGCTGTGCGATTGTTCCAGATCGGAACGCGCCGGCGGACGCACCCCGGGCCCTGCTTCCGTCCATACCCCAAAAAAGAAAAGGGCCACCCGAGGGTGGCCCTTTTGAGGTAACTGCCTGACGATGTCCTACTTTCACAAGCGAGCTGCTCACTATCATCGGCGCTGCGGCGTTTCACGGTCCTGTTCGGGATGGGAAGGAGTGGTTCCACCGCGCTATGGTCATCAGGCATGACTTGTTGCTTCCCCGCCCGGCGGCAGGAAAGCCAATTCGCAAGAGATATCGGTTCAGTCCTCGAGCGTCCGGCGCGTGTCCGGGCGCGAGGGTATGTGATGCAACACAAGCCTGCGGTCAAGCCGACTTGAGGGCATGCAGCCCAGGCAAAGTTATAGGGTCAAGCCGCACGGGCAATTAGTACTGGTTAGCTCAACGCATTACTGCGCTTCCACACCCAGCC
>CAZDYQ010000119.1:0-8463 GCA_964509685.1 uncultured Burkholderiaceae bacterium | reverse complement strand
CGCCGAGATCGCGCCAGGCGTCGAGGAAGGCCGTGGCGCTGCGCTGCGCGAGCGAGGAGGACTGCTCCGCGATCGCGATCGCGCGCGGGACCAGGGCACCGCCCTTGCGCATGGCGCGGTCGATCGCGAAGTGGGCGATCTGGGCGCCCTCGTCCTCGATCGGGAGACCGAACTGCACGGCGCCGGGAGGCAGGATGTAGCCGGGCTCCGGCACGTTCAGGGTGAGGACCGGCAGGGGCAGCGAGCCGACTTCCGCGAGACGGTTGACGCCCGCGCGCGTGACCGGCCCGATGGCGATGGAGAAGCCGCGGCCCGCGATCCGCTGCAGCAGGCCCGCCAGGTCGGTGCGTTCGTCGTCGACATCGAAGGACTCGACGAACACGCCCGCGCCGTCGAGTTCGTGGGCCGCGCGAACGCCCATCAGGACGGCCTCGGCCGCCCGTCGGTAGGGTCCCTCGTCGTCGGGAAGCAGGAGGGCGATGCGCGTGTCGCCCTGGCCGAAGCGCGCGGCCGCGCTTGCGGCGCCGCTGGCGAGCGCCGACAATCCCGTCACGCCCGGGCCGCGCGCGGCGGCCAGTACCGAAGCGCCTGATCCCAGGATTCGAAGTAGCGAACGACGCTTCATGAACGAGAAACCCTCCGGGCGGCTCGAAGCCGGATTATATGTAGTCGCCACGCCGATCGGTCACCTGTCCGACCTAGGCCGGCGGGCCGCGGATGTCCTGCGCAATGCCGACCTCGTCGCCGCGGAGGACACGCGCACGACGCGCGTGCTGCTCGATTCGATCGGCGCATCGACGCCGATGATCGCCGCCCACGAGCACAACGAGCAGGCCGCGGCGCAGGAGATCGTCGCGCGCGCCCAGGCGGGCGACGCGATCGCGCTCGTTTCCGATGCCGGCACGCCGGGCATCAGCGATCCGGGCGCGCGCATCGTGCGCGCGGCGCGCCTCGCCGGCGTGCGCGTGTGGACGGTGCCCGGTCCGTCGGCGGTCGCCGCGCTGGTCTCCATCGCCGGGCTTCGCGCCGAATCGTTCCGCTTCGTCGGCTTCCTCCCGACGCGGGCGCAGGCTCGCGCCGAGGCGATCTCGGCCTGGCGCGACGCGACCGATGCCATCGTGCTGTACGAGTCGCCGCACCGCATTCGCGCCACGCTCGCCGCGATCGCCGAGTCGCTGGGCGACGACCGGGAGATCGTGGTCGGCCGCGAACTGACCAAGCGCTTCGAGGAATCGATCGCGATGCGGGCGGGCGAAGCGCTCGCGTGGCTCGACGCCGACCCGAACCGCTCGCGCGGCGAGTTCGTGATCGCGATCGATGCCGCGCCCGCGCGCGCGGCGCCGCCCGGGGAGGTGCGCATCGAGACGACGCTCGATGCGCTGCTCGCGCGCCTGCTCGAGCACATGCCGCCCAGTCGCGCGAGCCGACTCGCCCAGGCGCTCACCGGCCGGCCGCGTCGCGAACTGTACGAACGCCTGCTGTCGCTCGCCGGCGAAGCGCCGACGGCGAACGACGACTGAACGCCGGGCGGGCTCACCGGCCCGGCTCGCGGCGCACGCCGAACGCCTCGATGCGCGTTTCCGCGCGGATCCTCTCCGCCACCTGGCGCGCCTGCGCCGCATCGGCCCATGGGCCGGCATGGATCTTGTACTGGCCGTTCTCGGGATGGATCGACAGCGTGCCGCCGAGCCAGTCGAGGCGACGCCCCAGGTCCGCGAGGGCGGCGATCGCGCCTGCGCGCGATTCGTAGGCGCCCAGCTGCAGGTAGTGCGCCGGCCCGGCGGGCGGGGCCTCGTCGATGGCCCTGCGGACCGCGAACCCGTCGTCCCGCGGCGACGCATCGACGCGCACGAAGCTGCCCGTGGAGGAATCGCCATCACGCGAATCTTCGGCCCGCCGCCCGGACGAGTCGGCGGCGTCGGAGGCGACGGGTGCGAAGCCGCGCGGCGAGTCGCCCGACGACCCGCCCTCGGCCGGGCCCGCGCCCGCAGGCGCGGTGGTGGCCTGCGCGGCCGCGAGCGCGGTGCCCGGCGCGCCCGTGTTCGTCGCGAGCGCGCCCGGGGCAGGAAGCGAAGCGTCCGCGGTCGTCGTGGCGGATGGCGCGACCGATGCCGACGCGACATCCTCCCGCGGCGCGGGTTCCTCGCCGGGCAGGACCAGCTCGACGCGCACGCGCGCATGGCCCTGCTCGATGAAGCCGAGCTTCTTCGCGGCCGTCCACGAGAGATCGATGAGCCGGTTCTTCATGAACGGTCCGCGATCGTTCACGCGCACGATCACCGAACGACCGTTGGACAGGTTGGTGACACGCACGTAGCTCGGCAGCGGCAGCGTCCGGTGCGCGGCCGTCATGGCGTACATGTCGTAGGGCTCGCCGCTCGCCGTCGGCTTGCCGTGGAATCGCCGCCCGTACCAGGAGGCGATGCCGGTCTCGCGATAGGGCGTGCGCGCGCGCATCGGTACGTAGCGCGTGCCGAAGACCTCGTACGGCCGGCTGTTGGCCAGGCGGATGGGTTCGTCGCGCGGCACCGCGTCGGCGATGAGCGAGACATCGGTGGGCTCCGCGCCGCCGGGGCCGTCGTCCAGGTAGTAGCCGCCACCCGACGCGCCGCTACCGGATCCCGTGCCGCCGCGCGGACCGGCGCAGGCGGCGAGCAACATGGCGACGGCGAGAAGGAACGCGACGCGCGCGCACGGGCGCGCGGGCGACGGGCGGATCATGGCGCAATCGATCGACATTCAGGACTCCACGGCCGCACTGCGCCGCGGCTTGCGCGGCGCGCGGGCGAACAGGGTGTCGTAGAGCGGGCGCGGCAGCAGGCGCAGCGCCGCGCCGACGATGCCCATCGGCCAGGGAATGACGACGAATCGGCGCCTCCTCTCGATCGCGTCGACGGCGCGGCGCGCGAACGCGTCGGCATCGATGAGGAAGGGCATGCGGTAGGGATTGCCCGCGGTCATCGGCGTGCGGACGTAGCCCGGCGCGATGGTCACGACCGCGATCGGGGAGCCGTGCAGCTCGACGCGCAGGCTCTCGAGGTACGCGATCGCGCCCGCCTTGGAGGCGCTGTAGGCACCGGCTCCCGGCAGGCCGCGAAAGCCCGCCACGCTCGCGATGCCGACGAGCGTGCCCCGGTTCGCCGCGCGCATGGCCGGGAGAAAGCTGGCGAAGGTGTCCTGCATGGCGCAGAGGTTCGTCGCGACGATCTCCTCGAACTGCGCCGCATCGCCCGGCTCGCCGGTCAGCGTGCCGACGCTCACGCCCGCGTTGGCGATGACGACGTCCGGCGCGCCCTGCGCATCGACGAAGCGCGCCGCGGCCTCGGCGAGCGCCTCGCGGTCGCGCACGTCGAGCGCCATGGGCACGGCGCGCACCGTCGCCGCGTTGCCGGGCGCGGACCCCGGGACGGCAGCGGGCCTGCCGGGGATGTGCGACCCGGTCTCGAGTTCCGCGGCCAGCGACTGCAGCGCCGCCGCGCGGCGAGCGACGAGGCCGATCACCAGGTCGCGCCCCGACTGCCGGCAGCGCCGGGCGTACTCGCGCGCGAGCGCCTCGCCCAGACCGCTCGATGCGCCCGTGACGACGACCCGCAGTGGCCCGATGCGCTCCCTCATCGGGCTCGCGTCAGGACTTGCGCGCGGCGACCCGCTCGTGGGCGATCATCTTGTCGACCAGGTCGAGCGCCGCCTGGTTGGAGCCCGCCATCGACGGCGCGGTCAGGTACTTGCCGGCCACGCCGATCATCGGCACCCCGTCCACGCCGTACTCCGTCATCTCGCGCGTGCCGCGGGTCATGGCCGTGCGCACGCCGAAGGACGTGAAGTGGTCGCTGAATGCCTTGCGATCGAGGCCCTGCGCCTGCGCCCAGTCGATGATCTCCTTGTCGGAGTCGAGCCGGCGGCGTTCCTCGTGCAAGGCGCGGAACACCGCGAGGCCGAGCTTCTCCTCCTCGCCCATCGCAAGCAGCGTGTAGTAGAGCTGCTGGTGCTTGCGCTCCTGGAAGGGCACGTGCACCCGGCGAAAGACCACGTCCTCGGGCAGCTGCGCGATCCAGCGCCGCAGGACGGGTTCGAAGCGATGACAGTGCGGGCAGCCGTACCAGAAGAACTCGACGACCTCGATCTTGCCCGGCGGCACCTCGGAGCGCACGGGGGGCGACACGCGTCGCCATCCCTGGCCTTCGGGCGGCAGCGCCGGCTGCGCATGCGCGGCGGGCAGCTCGACGCCGGCGAAACGGGCCAATGCGATGGCCGGCGGGAGGGTGATCAGGTGGCGACGCAGCGAAGTCATCGGGTAATCCTGTCGATGGGAGTTCTCGGACCGGATCGGTCAACCACCGAGGATCCCGGTTGGTTGACCGCCGGGGCGGCTGCCGGCCGCGCGGCGACCGGTGCCGGGGCCGGCGTCAGCGACGCCGGACCACCGACGCCTCGATGCCGGCCTGGGCCAGCCGGGCGCGGACATCGTTCATCGTGGCGAGGTCGGCGTAAGGGCCCACTCTCACGCGATACATCGGCCCGCCGTCGACCTCGGCCTCGACGACCCGGGCCTCGTAGCCGATCAGGGCGAGCTTGGCCCGCATGCCCTCGGCATCGTCCTGGTCGCGGAAGGCGCCGGCCTGGAGCACGTAGCTGCTGGCCGCCTCGGCCGTTCCGGCCGGCGCCCGCGAGGCCGGGGCGACCGGCGAGGTCGGGGCCGTCGGCGACGTGGGCGTCGCGACCTGTGCGGCGCCCTCGGGCGGCCGGCTGTAGAGCGGGACGTTCGGGTCGGGCATCTGGGCAGCGGACCGGGGCGCCTCGAGCCGCTCGGAGGTGCGCTTGGCCTTGTTCATGAACGGCACGGGCGCCCGCGTGACGAAGATGGCGACCACGACCGCGATGGTCAGCCCGACGATCAGCCCGGCCATGAAGCCGAGCAGGGTGCCACCGGCGCTGAAGCGGCGCGCGGGGCGACGACGGGGTTTCCTGGTAGCCATTACATCCTTTCAGGGGTCGATACCCCGAGCATGCCGAGCCCGTTGCGCAGGACCTGCCGCACCGCGAGCAGCAGCGCGAGCCGGGCGCGGCGCAGCGCCTCGTCCTCGACGAGGACGCGCTCGGCATTATAGTAACTGTGAAGTTCTGCCGCTAAGTCCTTGAGATAATAGGCAATCGAGTGTGGCGCCAGATCTTCGGCCGCGCTCGCCACGACCTCCGGCCAGGCGGCGATCCGCGCCATCAGGCCGTACTCGCGAGGATGCACCAGCGGATCGAGGCTCGTGCCGGCCAGCGCGGCCTCGGGGGTCGTACCGGGAGGGACCTCCCCGCCGGCCGCGAGCCACTGCGCCAGCACCGAACAGATCCGGGCGTGCGCGTACTGGACATAGTAGACCGGGTTCTCGTCGTTGCGCGCGAGCGCCAGGTCGACATCGAACACGAACTCGGCGTCCGCCTTGCGCGAGACGAGGAAGAAGCGGACCGCGTCCCGCCCGCGGCGCAGCGCGTCCTCGTGGCCCGGATCGTCGGGCCCGATCGCCGCGGGCGCCTCGGGCGACGAGATGCCGCCCGACCACTCGATCAGGTCGCGCAGGGTCACGTAGGAGCCGGCCCGCTTGGAGATCTTCACCTCCTGGCCGCCGCGCATCACGGTGACCATCTTGTGGAGCACGTACTCGGGAAAGCCCGGCGCGATCCCCATGCGCAGGCCCTGCAGCCCGGCGCGCACGCGCGCCACCGTGCCGTGGTGGTCCGAGCCCTGGATGTTGATGGCGCGATGGAATCCCCGCTGCCACTTGTCCACGTGGTAGGCGACATCGGGCACGAAGTACGTGTAGGCGCCGTCGGACTTGCGCATCACGCGGTCCTTGTCGTCGCCGAAATCGGTACTGCGCAGCCACAGCGCGCCGTCGCGCTCGTAGGTGACGCCCGCCTCGCCGAGGGCCGCCACGATCCGGTCCACCTTGCCGTCCTCGTAGAGTGAGGACTCGAGGAAGTAGCTGTCGAACTTCACCCCGAAGGCGCGCAGGTCGAGGTCCTGCTCGTGGCGCAGGTAGGCCACGGCGAAGCGGCGGATCGCCTCGAGGTCGTCGGGGTCGCCGGCGGCGACGACCGGTTCCATGTCGGCCGCGCCGGCGGACTCGCGCGCGAGATAGGCCCGCGCGATGTCCGCGATGTAGTCCCCGCGATAGCCGTCCGCCGGGAAGCGCGGATCGTCGGGTTCGATGGACCGGGCGCGCGCCTGCACCGACAGGGCGAGGTTGCGGATCTGCGCACCGGCGTCGTTGTAGTAGAACTCGCGCACCACCGTCCAGCCGGCGGCCTCGAGCAGCGAGCACAGCGAATCGCCGAGCGCCGCCTGCCGCCCGTGGCCGACATGCAGCGGCCCGGTGGGATTGGCCGAGACGAACTCCACCAGGACCTTGCGGTCCTCGCCGGGGGCCGGCGCGACGCGACCGAAGCCCGGGCCCTCCGCGAGCACCCGCGACACCACCGCCCGCCGCGCCTGCGGTGTCAGCCGCAGGTTGATGAAGCCCGGCCCCGCCACCTCGGCGGATTCGAGGAGCTGGCCGCCGTCGGCCGCCAGCAGCGCCGCGCGGATCGCCTCGGCCAGGTCGCGAGGCTTGCGCCGCGCCATCCGCGCGAGCTGCAGCGCGATGTTGGACGCGAGATCGCCGTGCTCGGCCTGCTTGGGCCGGTCGAGATCGATCTCGGGCAGTTCCGCGCCCGGATCGCCGAGCGCGCTGGCCGCCGCATCGCGCACGAGGACCGCCAACGCCTGTTTCTGTTCACGTAACATGATGGGGCCGCATTGTACTTGCCCCGCCAAGGAGGCCGCATGCCGATCCTGGAGCTCGACCACCTCGTGCTGGGCGCCGCCTCCCTCGCCGACGGGGCATCCGCCCTCGCCGCGCGCTTCGGCGTCGAACCGGATGCCGGCGGCCGCCACGAAGGCTACGGCACGCACAATCGCCTGCTGTCGCTCGGACGGCAGACCTACCTCGAACTGATCGCGCCGGATCCCGGCCAGCCCACGCCCGACCGGCCACGGCCCTTCGGGCTCGACGACCCCGCGGTCGCCGAACGGATCTCCCGACGCCCCCGGCTGCTTGCCTATGTCGTGCGCACCGACGACATCGCCGCCGCGCGCGAGGCGCTCGGCCTGCCGCCCGGGCGAGCCTTCGACATGCGCCGGGGCAGCCTGCAATGGAAGATCTCGCTACCGGTGCAGGGCCAGCCGGTCGGCACGCCGATCCTCATCGACTGGGGCGACACCCCCAATCCGTCGTCGACGCTGCCCGACCGCGGCCTGCGGCTGGTCGGCTTTCGCATCGGCGTGCCCGCCGCCACCGCGAAGCTGCTCGCGCCGCTCGCCGCCGACCCACGCATCCGCATCGAGCCCGCGGACGAGTTCGAGCTCCACGCCTCGGTGGACGCGCCGGCCGGGATCATCGAGCTGGACTAACTGCCGATCGCGGCGGCCGAGCCCGCCCGGTCGCGCAGCACGTGCTTCTGGATCTTCCCGGTCGAGGTCTTGGGGATCTCCTCGAAGCGGATCTCGCGTGGGCACTTGAAGTGCGCGAGCCGTTCGCGGCAATGCGCGATGAGCTCCTCGGCGCTCGCCTTCGCGCCGGGCCTGAGCTCGACGAAGGCGAGCGGGGTCTCGCCCCACTTCGGATCGGGCTTGGCGACCACCCCGCAGGCGAGCACCGCCGGATGGGTGTAGAGAACGTCCTCGACCTCGATCGACGAGATGTTCTCGCCACCCGAGATGATGATGTCCTTGGCCCGGTCCTTGATGCGGACATATCCGTCGGGCTCGAGCACCCCGAGGTCGCCCGTATGGAACCAGCCGCCCGCGAAGGCCTCGGCGGTCGCCCCGGGATTCTTCAGGTAGCCCTTCATCACGATGTTGCCGCGGAACATGACCTCGCCCATGGTGGTGCCGTCGCGCGGCACCTCCTTCATGGTCGTGGGGTCGATCACCGTGCAACCCTGCTGCACGGCGTAGCGCACGCCCTGGCGGGCATTCCTCGCGACGCGCTGGGCGAGCGGCAGCTCCTCCCATTCCTCGTGCTTGGCGCAGGCCGCCGCCGGGCCGTACACCTCCGTCAGGCCGTAGACATGCGTGACGTCGAAGCCGAGCCGGTCCATGCCCTCGATCATGGCCGCCGGCGGCGCCGCACCGGCCACCATCGCCTTGACCTGCCAGTCGATGCCCTCGCGCAGTTCCCCGGGCGCATTGATCAGCGTCGAGTGCACGATCGGCGCGCCGCAATAGTGGGTGACGCGATGCTCGCGCATCAGGCCGAAGATGAGGGCGGCGTCCACCTTGCGCAGGCAGACATTCGTGCCGGCCACCGCGGCGATCGTCCAGGGAAAGCACCAGCCGTTGCAGTGGAACATCGGCAGGGTCCACAGGTACACCGGATGCCGGGGCAGGTTCCAGGCCACGACGTTGCCCAGCGCGTTCAGGTAGGCGCCGCG
>CAZDYQ010000118.1:0-8722 GCA_964509685.1 uncultured Burkholderiaceae bacterium | reverse complement strand
TATAATCTGCCACCTACTGCCGGGTTCCCAGCCAGGACCGACCCGGAATTCGGACGAGAGAACATGGGCGAAGTGACGCCCCGGCATTCTAGCCGAGGCATCCCGATCGCCCGGAACGAGCCTGCTGAATGATCGGGAGTCCCCGCATCCGAGCGGTGCCGGTGGTCGTGGCCTTCGCGCTGGCCTTCGGTACAGTCCTCACCGCCTACGGACTGGTCAAGCCGCTACCCGAACGTCCCCTGCCTCCCGCCACCACCGTTACCGTACCGGTGGCGCTCGACATCCCCGAGAGCCCACCCATGGCGGGCAGCATCCAGAGCGCCCGCATCCGGCTGGGAGACACCCTGCAGACGGTGCTGGCGCGCATGGACATCGTCGATCCGGGGCTGGTGGAGTTCGTCGGGCAGGACAAGACGGCCCGCGCGATCCTCGGCTTCCGCGCCGGCGAGACGCTCCATGCCGAGCTCGATTCCATGGGGCAGGTCGCCCGCCTCATCTATTCCAAGGGGATCGTCGATCCGCAGGAATCGCCCGTCGGCCTGCGCATCGTGGTCGAGCGCGATCCCGACGGACGGCTCTCCGCCCGGGACCAGACCATCGAGCTCGAGCACGGCATCGCGCTGCGCACAGCCACTGTTTCCAGCACCCTGTTCGGCGCCACGTATTCCGCCGGCATTCCCGACTCCGTCGCCAGCCAGGTCGCCGACATCCTCGGCGGCGAGCTCGACCTCTACCGCGACCTTCGCCGCGGCGACCGCCTCGAGGTCATCTACGAGACCCTGTCCGAGCCCGACAGCCTCGAGCTGCCCCAAGGCGGGCGCGTGCTGGCGATGCGCTTCATCAACAACAAGCGCGAGCTCACCGCGTTCTGGTTCGACGACGGCCGCAACGGCGGCCAGTACTACGACCGGGACGGCAACAGCCTCAAGAAGACCTTCCTGCGCTACCCGATCGAGTTCTCCCGGATCAGCTCGCGCTTCACCGACGCCCGGCTCCATCCCGTGTTCGGGCAGGTCCGCGCGCACAAGGGCGTGGACTTCGCGGCGCCCGCGGGGACGCCGATCCGTGCCACCGGCGACGGCGTGGTCGAGTTCGTCGGCACACAGCGCGGCTACGGCAAGGTCGTCGTCATCCAGCACCACGGGAAGTACTCGACCCTGTACGCGCACATGAGCGGCTTCGCCCGCCACCTGCGCAAGGGCGACAAGGTCGCCCAGGGCACCGTCATCGGCTACGTCGGCAGCACGGGCTATGCGACGGGTCCGCACCTGCACTACGAGTTCCGCATCGGCGACGAGCACGCGGATCCGCTCACGGCGGACCTTCCCGTCGCCGCGCCGCTCGGCAGGGCCGCGCTGGCCCGGTTCGACGCGCTCGCGGCGCAGTACATGGCACGCTTCGAGCACATGGGCGAGCTGCAGCTCGCCCGCTTCGAATAGGCGCGGCCCGTGCCCCGGACCTCACGCCTGTTCGTCGGGCTGATGTCCGGGACCAGCATCGACGGCGTCGATGCGGCCCTCGTCGACATCCCTCCCGAAGGCCCCCTCCGGACGCTCGCTCGCGCCAGTCTGCCGATGCCCGGCGGGCTGCGCGACAGCCTGACCGCGCTCGCCCTCGGCAAGGCGACGGGGGACGTGCTGGATGCCGCCGGCCAGGCGGCCGTGGCGCTCAGCCGGCTCTATGCCCAGGTCGTCGGCCGCCTGCTCGAGGGAAGGGACCCGAAGGACATCGTCGCGATCGGCGCGCACGGCCAGACGGTCCGGCATGCGCCCGGACGCGGCTATTCGCTGCAGCTCATCGATGGCGCCCTCCTCGCCGAACTCACGGGCCTGCCCGTGGTCTGCGACTTCCGCTCGGGCGACATCGCCGCCGGCGGTGAAGGCGCGCCGCTCGTCCCGGCCTACCATCGGGCGGTGTTCAGCGATCCCGCGGAGCGCCGGGCGATCGTCAACATCGGGGGCATCGCCAACATCAGCTGGCTCGCGGGCGCGGAACCGGTGCTGGGCTTCGACACCGGCCCGGGCAACACCCTGCTCGACGGCTGGTGCACCCGCCACAGGGGCCTGCCGTTCGACGAGGACGGCGCCTGGGCGGCGAGTGCCGCGCCGGATGCCCACCTGCTGGCGGCGCTCCTGTCCGATCCGTACTTCGCCCGCCCAGCGCCCAAGAGCACCGGCCGGGAAACCTTCCATCTCGCGTGGCTCGCCGAACGTGGCGGGCCGGCGGGCCTGGATCGCCTCGATCCCGCCGTGGTGCAGGCGACGCTGCTCGAACTGACCGCCCGCTCGATCGCGCAGGCGCTGGCGCCGCTGCGTCCCGATGCGGTGCTCGTCTGCGGCGGCGGCGTGCGCAACCGCACGCTGCTCGATCGCCTGCGGGCGCTGGTCGCGCCGGCGCGATGCGAATCCACCGAGTCGGTCGGGATCGATCCGCAGGCCGTCGAGGCGAGCGCCTTCGCCTGGCTCGCGGCGCGCCGGATCGACCGTCGGCCCGGCAACCTGCCGAGCGCGACGGGAGCTCGAGGCGAGCGGGTGCTCGGCGCGCTCTACGACACGCGTCCGGTGTGACCGCACCGCGCGCCCCTCGTGCTGCCGAGGGCGCCGGCAAACGAAAGGGGCGCCGCAGCGCCCCCTTGTCCCGTGCCGGTTCCCGGGATCAGGCCGAGAACGACGAGCCGCAGCCGCAGGTGGTCGTGGCGTTCGGGTTCTTGATGACGAACTGGGCGCCCTGGAGATCTTCCTTGTAGTCGATCTCGGCACCGACCAGGTACTGGTAGCTCATGGCGTCGATGAGCAGCGTGACGCCACCTTTCTCCATGGTGGTGTCGTCCTCGTTCACTTCCTCGTCGAACGTGAATCCGTACTGGAAGCCGGAACAACCGCCGCCCTGCACGAACACGCGCAGCTTCAGCTGGTCGTTGCCTTCCTCCTCGATCAGTTCCCTGACCTTGGCGGCCGCGCTGTCGGTGAAGATCAGCGGCGCGGGCATGTCGGTCACAGCGTTCATGTGCTTACCTCTTGACGTTCCCTGCATTTTACCGCGTTCGCCGCTCCGGCAGGGGCCCGGGTGCGAACCCTCCCGCCGCCCGCCCTGCAGCGCCGGCCTTTCACGCTATCCTTGCCCGGCGCCAATTCTCACCAGGGCATCGAGTGAACGCAAAACCCTACCAGGACCTCCTGGTCGTCGACCTCACGACCACCATCGCCGGACCGTACTGCACCCGCCTGCTCGCCGACCTCGGGGCGGACGTCATCAAGGTCGAGACGCCGGAAGGCGACATGATGCGGACCCGGCCACCGATCCCCGACGGCTACAGCCGCCCCTTCGGCCAACTCAATGCCGGCAAGCGCAGCGTCGTGCTCGACCTGAAGCAACCCGAAGGCGCGGAAGCCCTGCGCCGGCTCGTCGCGCGGGCCGACCTGCTCGTCGAGAACTTCCGCCCCGGCGTCATGGCCAAGCTCGGGCTCGACTACGCCTCGCTCGCCGAGATCAATCCCCGGCTCGTCTACTGCGCCATCTCGGGCTACGGCCAGACCGGTCCCTCGGCCGGGGCCCCCGCCTATGCGCCGGTGGTCCATGCCGCATCCGGTTTCGACCTCGCCCACCTGGCGTACCAGGACAATAGGGAACGCCCGGACTGGTGCGGCCTGTTCATCGCGGACGTACTGGCGGGGCTGCATGCCTTCGCCGCGATCGGTCCCGCCTTGCGCCTGCGCGACCGCACCGGCCAGGGCCAGTTCATCGACGTGTCGATGTTCGAGGCGATGCTGGGCCTCTGCCTGAACGAAGTGCAGCTCGCGCAGGCCGGCAACGAGCCCCCGGCCCGCCTGTTCGGGCCCACCAGGACGGCCGACGGCTACGTGATGGCCGCGGTCGCCAGCGAGAAGAGCTTCGTGGCGCTATGCCAGGCGGCCGGCCGCCCGGAGCTCGTGACCGATCCCCGCTTCGAGCGCTACATCGACCGGCGGCGCAATTGGCACCTGTTCGTCGAGGAGATCGAGCGCTGGTCCACCACCCTGACCACGGCCGAATGCATGGCGGTGCTCGACCGGCACGGCGTCCCCGCCTCGCCCTATCGCACCGTGGCCGAGGCCCTGCGCGATCCGCAGCTCGAACTTCGCGGAGCGCTGGCCACCGTCCGCGACCCGGCGGGCGAATACAAGGTGCTCAATGCGCCCTTCCGCATCTCGGGGACCGACGTGAGCGCGGCGCCGCGTGCGCCCGCCCTCGGGGAGCACACGCGCGAGGTGCTCGAGAGCCTCGGGATCGAGCCCTCGTCGCCGCGCGCCTGAGCCGCAGGTCCGCCGCCGCGGGGACACGCGGCGCAACGACCCGCGACGTCACGCGGCGGGTTCGCCTCCCCCGGAACGGCTCGCCAGCTTGAGGCCGGGCTTCTCGGCACCGGGCTTGTCCGGGCGCTGGCCGTCGAGATGGACGATCGCCCCGTCCACGATGGCGCCATGCTGGATCTCGACGACGGCGTAGCGGATGTCGCCCGAGACGCGCGCGCGAGGCTGCAGCTCGAGAAGCTCGTCGGCCTGGACCGGTCCTTCGACAGTCCCGTCGATGACCACATGGGCGGCGCGAATCTCGCCCTTGACCCTGGCATTGTGGGAAAGCACGAGCAGGCTGGGCTTGCCCGGCTCGGCCAGCACCCGGCCGATCACCTCGCCGTCGATACGCAGGCCGCCCCGGAAGCGCAGGTCCCCCTCGATCACCGTGCCGCTGCCGATCAGGCAGTCGATCGTGCTGTGCGCCTTCGCCGACTTGCTTCCGAACATCGTGCCGCCTCCATGAAGCCGCCTACAGCGACAGTGACTGTTGCGCCTGGACGCTCGAGTCCTTGAGGACCCGCAGCTGGACCGATTTCAGGACCGCTCCGGGAGGCAGGACGAACTGGCCTTCGACTCGCCGGTAGCGCTCGAAGGAGACCTTCATGGCGGCGGCGCCCGGCCCGTCCCGATCCTTCGGGATCACCAGCGATGCCATCTTGCGATCGAGCTCGTAGCGCACCACCAGCTGCAAGTGCCCGCTGAACTCGCGGTTCCGGCGGCCGCCCACCATCAGCATCGCCCGCCAGCGCATCTGGTTGGGCACCAGGTCGGGCATCACCTGCAGTCCCCGGATCTGCATCGGCTCGCTGCCACCCATCGAGGGAAGCAGCGATTCGAGGTAGATCAGGTCCGATTTCAGTCGGGCATTCTCTGTCTCGGCCGCCCGCACCTGCGAGGCGAGCTGACCAGCGGTCGTTTTTTCGACCTGAATGCGGCTTTCCGCGGCATCGACCTGCGCCTGCAGCCGCGCGGCCTCGGCCCGCATCTCGCGGTTCTCGGCTTCGAGCGCATCGACCCGATACCACAGCCCGTCGATGTCGAGGACCGAGGAAATCTCGGGGGTGGGTCGGGAGGGCCGCGGCCCCGGGGCGCCCCGCTCGGCGCCGGCCTGCGCCATCGGCACCGGGAGGTCCAGTCCCCGCGCGATTCGCGTTCCGAAATAGGCCAGCACGAGGCTCGTCGCCACGATCCCCACAAGCAAGCCGGCCAGCATGCCGACCCAAAGGCCACGGCGGGGCGGCTCGCCGCCGACCGTCACGCGGACGGGCGCCGTGGCGACGGTGGAGGCGGCGGGTCGCTTCGCTCGGAACATCGGCGAGGCCGGTGTCTCAGTCGCGGGGCCGTCGCTGCGGCACGGGATCCGGTCCCGCCCTCACGGCAGGATGGGAATCTGCGTCAGCCCTTCGGTCTCGGGCCGGTCGAACAGGATGTTCATCACCTGGACCGCCTGGCCCGACGCGCCCTTCACCAGGTTGTCCTCGACCACCAGGATCGCCAGCAGGTCGCTGTCGGGCAGGCGGTGGACCGCGATGCGGACCATGTTGGATGCCCGCACCGACCGGGTTTCGGGGGTGGATCCGGGCGGCATCACGTCCACGAAGGGCTCGTCGGCGTAGCGCCGCTCGTAGAGCCCCTGGAAGTCGAACTCGGTCGCGCCCGGCCGGACCCGGGCGTAGAGCGTGGAGTGGATGCCGCGGATCATGGGCACCAGGTGCGGCACGAAGGACAGGCGCACCGGCCGGCCCGCGATGGCGGACAGGCCCTGGCGAATCTCCGGCCAGTGCCGGTGCCCGGTGATGCCGTAGGCCTTGAAGCTGTCGCCCGCCTCGGCGAGCAGGTTCGCGACGGAGGCGCCGCGCCCGGCGCCGGAGACCCCGGACTTGCAGTCGGCGATCAGGGACTCGGGATCGACCAGGTCGCCCGCGGCGGGCTCCAGCACCGGCAGGAAGCCGAGCTGGACGCTCGTCGGATAGCAGCCCGGCAGGCCGATGACCTTCGCCTTGCGGATGGCCTCGCGATTGACCTCGGGCAGGCCATAGACCGACTCCTCGAGGATGTCCGGGCAGGCATGCGGCATCTTGTACCAGCGCTCGAACTCGGCCGTGTCGCGCAGGCGGAAGTCGGCCGCGAGATCGATCACCTTGACGCCCGCGTCGATCAGCTCGCGCGCCTGCGACATGGCCACGCCGTGCGGCGTGGCGAAGAACACCACGTCGCACTGCGCGAGCGGGGCGGTGGCCGGATCGGAAAAGGCGATGTCCACCCGTCCCCGCAGCGAGGCATACATGTCGGCCACGGGCAGCCCGGCTTCCTTGCGCGAGGTGATCACCCGCAGCTCGGCGGCCGGGTGCTGGGCCAGGAGGCGCAGGAGCTCGACCCCGGTGTATCCCGTTCCGCCGACGATTCCGACCTTGATCATGACCAGCTCCAGATTCCAGCGAAAAGAAAAGCCGCCTGCGGGGCAAGGCGGCTTTCCTGGACAAGCGGGGGTCCGGCGCGGCGCAGCATGCCCGCCGCGCACGGCATGTCAGCGCTTCGAGAACTGCTTGCGACGTCGCGCCTTGTGCAGGCCGACCTTCTTGCGCTCGACCTCGCGCGCGTCGCGCGTGACCAGCCCCGCCTTCGACAGGACCGGCTTGAGCGTCTCGTCGTAGTCGATCAGCGCGCGGGTGATGCCGTGGCGAATCGCGCCTGCCTGGCCCGACTGGCCGCCACCGTGCACGTTGACCTTGATGTCGAAGTTGCCGTCGTTGTCGGTCAGGGCCAGCGGCTGGCGGACGATCATGCGCCCCGTCTCGCGCGCAAAGTACTCGTCGACCGGCTTGCCGTTGACGATGATACGGCCGTTGCCGCGCTTCAGGAAGACCCGGGCCACGGACGTCTTGCGCCGGCCGGTGCCGTAGTTGTACTCACCAATCATCGGAATCAGATCTCCAGCACTTTGGGCTGTTGCGCAGTATGCGGGTGCGTGGCCTCGCCGTACACCTTGAGCTTCTTGATCATGGCGTAGCCGAGCGGGCCCTTCGGAAGCATGCCCTTGACGGCCTTCTCGAGCGCGCGCCCGGGGTGCTTCGCCTGCATCTTCTCGAAGGTGGTTTCGCGGATGCCGCCGGGATAGCCGGTGTGCCGGTAGTACTTCTTGTCGGTGGACTTGTTGCCCGTGACCCGCAGGCGCGCGGCATTGACGACCACGATGTAGTCGCCCGTATCGACGTGCGGCGTGAATTCGGGCTTGTGCTTGCCGCGCAGGCGGTGCGCGATTTCCGCGGCGAGCCGTCCGAGCACCTTGTCGGAGGCATCCACCACGTACCAGTCGCGGTTCACTTCATGCGGCTTGGCGGAGAAGGTTTTCATGATGCGGGCTGCTCGATTCCTGGATTTGGCGCCATGCGCCGACCGGCGCGCCGGCGCCGGATCCATGGGCGCTGTAAAGCCGGCCATTGTAGCCGGCAAGCCCGGCCGTCGTCAAAGCAAACAAAACGGCCCGGACCTCGTCGGCCCGGGCCGAATCCACCATTGGAGGAGGTGGAGGAGACTCGGTTCGGTCGCCCTTCGACGACCGTCACAATCAGGATAACCCCGTTCGATGGTGCATTGCAAGAAATTTGTCACACCGATGCACCATCGCAACATCGCCCGGATCGCGCCTTCTGGCGCGCCTCGCGAGGCATGGCGCGCCGGGGAGCGCCACACCGGAAGACCGCGATGCGGCAGCGCAAACAGACGGGACGGGCGTCTCGCAGCGCATTCCGGCGAGGCTCGCCCGCCGCCCCGCACGGCCGAAATCGCGCACAATCCGGAGTGTCGGGCGAGCGGCGCGCCCGTTGCGGAGATGCAAGGATGGAATGCAAGGTCCGGTGGACCGGCGGGAGCGGGATGAGCTTCCTCGCCGAAACGGGAAGCGGGCATGCCGTAGTCATGGACGGCGCCCCCGAGGGCGGCGGGAACAACATCGCCCCCCGTCCCATGGAAATGGTGCTCCTGGGCACCGGCGGCTGCACCGCCTACGACGTCGTCCTGATCCTGCGCAAGAGCGGCCAGCCGATCCGCGGCTGCGAGGTCCGGCTCGACGCCGAACGGGCGGAGACCGACCCCAAGGTCTTCACGAAGATCCACCTCCACTTCGTGGTGAGCGGCGAGGGACTCAAGGCGAACCTGGTCGAGCACGCCATCCGGCGTTCCCACGAGAAGTACTGCTCGGCGACGGCGATGCTCGCCTCCACCGCCGAGATCACCACCAGCTGGGAGATCGCGACCGACTGAGCGCGGTCAGATATAGCGGGCGACCGAGGTCATGACCCGCGCGCAGGCCCGCATCATCCCCGGCACCGGGGGCGGCAGGCGGACCGCGCCGCGTTCCCGGGCCGCGGCCGCATGCGCCATTTCGT
>CAZDYQ010000117.1:0-8806 GCA_964509685.1 uncultured Burkholderiaceae bacterium | reverse complement strand
CGTTGAGGAGGGTGGACTTCCCGGCGCCGTTCGGGCCGATGATCGCGTGGACCTCCCCCTCCTCCACCCGCAGGTCGATGTCGGACAGGGCCTTGAGGCCACCGAAGCTCTTCTGGACGTCGGCCACGTGGAGGACGACGTTGGCGGGCATGCCTGGCATATTCCTCCCCTATCTCGCTGACTGGGCTTCGGTCGGTGGCGCCGCGAGCCGGATTTGCTCGCCGCGTCGGCCCAGCCGCGACGCCATGCGCCGCACCCCCTCGACGAGGCCGCCCGGCAGGAAGACCACGACGAGCACGAACAGCAGGCCCAGGGTCAGGTGCCAGCCCTCGCCCACGAACTTCGACAGCACCGTCACCACGACGCCCTGCACGCCATCCGGAAGCATCGAGAACGCCCTCTCGAGCATGCTCGTATTGATGGCCGAAAAGATGTTCTCGAAGTACTTGATCAGCCAGGCGCCCACGATCGGCCCGAAGAGCGTGCCGACCCCGCCCAGGATCGTCATGAGGACGACATTGCCCGACTCGGTCCAGCGCATCCTTTCCGCTCCGGCCAGCGGATCGGTGATCGACAGCAGCGATCCCGCGAGGCCCGCGATCATGCCCGAGATCACGAACGCCGCCAGCGTGTAGGGCTTCGTACTGAAGCCGGTGTAGTTCATGCGGGTCTGGTTCGACTTGATCCCGCGCAGGGCCATCCCGAAGGGCGACGAGAAGATCTTCTGCGACAGGTAGAACACGAGCAGCAGGAGCACCGCGCACAGGTAGAAGCCGGCATAGCCGCTGACGGGCATGCCCAGGAGCGTGGGCTGCGGGAGACCTGCAATGCCCACCTGCGCGCCGAAGAGCTGGTCGATGTAGCGAGGGTCGCTGCGGGCGAGCAGCAGTCCCGTTTCGCCATTGGTGATGGGCGTCAGCACCGAGTAGGCGAGGCTGTAGCTCATCTGCGCGAACGCAAGGGTCAGGATCGCGAAGTAGATGCCGGCACGTCGCAGGCAGAAGTAGCCGATCACGAGCGCGAACAGTCCCGAGACCAGGACGGCGAGGATCATCGCCGGGATGATGTCCATCGTCAGCAGCTTGAACGACCACACCGTGGTGTAGGAACCGACGCCCAGGAATGCCGCATGCCCGAAGCTGAGGTAGCCGGTGAGCCCGAACAGGATGTTGAATCCGATGGCGAAGATCGCGTAGATCGCGAACTTCTGCATGAGGCCGGGATAGGCCGCGCCGAAAGGCGAGAGCCAGATCGGCATCGCCGCGACGACGATCCCGAGCCCGATCAGTGCAATGGTGTCGTTGCGATTGAGTGCGAGCACGGTCAGGCCTCCATGATGCCGCGGCGCCCCATCAGGCCGCGTGGACGCACGAGCAGGACGACGACGGCGACGAGATAGATGACCACCTGGTCGATTCCCGGGATGAGTGACTTCACCTCGGTTACCGAAGCAATCGACTGCAGGATTCCCAGCAGGAAGCCTGCCGCGACCGCCCCCGGCAGGGAGCCCATGCCGCCGACCACGACCACCACGAAGCTCAGCACCAGGAAGTCCATCCCCAGGTGGTAGTTGGGCGCGAGCAAGGGCGTGTACATGACGCCCGCGACACCGGCGACGACGGCCGCGAGCCCGAAGACGATGGTGAAACGCCGGTCGATGTTGATGCCGAGCAGCCCGACGGCCTCACGATCGGCCATGCCTGCCCGAACCACCATGCCGAAGGTCGTCAGGTGCAGGAAGGCGAAGACCCCTCCGATCACCGCAACCGAGAACAGCAGGTAGATCAGCCGCCACCACGGATAAGTGAGCACGTGCGGGGCCATGCCGAACCAGGCGCCGATATCGGCGGCGCCGCGCAGGTCCACCGGCGTCGGCTGCGGGACCGGGTTGGCGCCGAACAGGCTCTTGACGATCTCCTGCAGCACGATCGCCAGACCGAAGGTCACCAGGATCTGCTCGGCATGCGAGCGCTTGTAGAAGTGCTTGATGAGCCCGCGCTCCATGGCGATGCCGATCGCCAGCATCAACGGGACGGCGAGCAGGAGCGAGATGGGAACCGAGTAGTCGACCAGGATCGCGCCGAAGTCGCCGAACCACTCCTGCACGACCGGCGTGCGGACCTCGACCGGCGCTCCCCAGGGTGAGACCCGGCTCGGGTCCACGGTGACCGTCTCGATCGTGATGAGGTAGCGGAACGTGACCGCACAGAAGCAGCCGAGCATGAACAGCGCGCCGTGCGCGAAGTTCACGACGCCGAGCGTCCCGAATACCAGGGTCAGGCCGAGGGCGATCAGTGCATACGCGCCCCCCTTGTCCAACCCGTTGAGCAGCTGGGCCAACAACGCATTCATCTATGCTTCCCCCGACTGGCCATGCGGCAAGGCGCTGGCAGGCTGCGGGCCCGGCGACATCGCTGCCGCCGGGCCGCCGTGCCGTCTCAGCACTGGTTGGGTTCGTACGGCCCGAGCTCGCCACCGAAGATCGAGGGGTCGTAGGTCACCTCGTTGCGGGCGGTCTTGCCGATGACGTTGAGCACGTCGAAGCGGCTGGTCGGCTTCTCGTTGCCGCGCACGACCAGGACTTCCTTGAAGCACTGGTGGTCCGAGTCCCGATACAGCGTCGGCCCATTGCCCATGCCGTCGAACTCGAACCCCTCGAGCGCCTTGATGACCTCCGGGGGATAGAAGGTGCCGGCACGCTCCACTGCGTCGGCATAGAGGATCGCCTGCACGTAGCCGGTATGCGCGGACTGGGACGGGGGTGCCCCGTAGGCCTTGCCATAGGACTGGGTGAAGGCCTTGCTTGCCTCGTCATCCAGCTGCCAGTTCCAGTTCTGCGTGCCGATGATGCCCTTGACGGCGTCGCCCGCGCCGACGGCCATGAGCTCCGAGAACATGGGCACCACGATCTCGAAGTTCTTTCCGTTGGCCTGGCGCTCCCGAATGCCGAACTGCACCGCTTGCGGCAGGGAGTTGACCATGTCGTGGCCGTAGTGGTTGAGGATGAGCACGTCCGCGCCGGAGTTGAGGACCGGCGTGAGGTACTGGGAGTAGTCGCCGAGTCCCAGTGGCGTGCGCACGGTGGCGACGGTCTCCCAGCCCAGGGCCTCGGTCGCCGCCTTGATCGACTCCTCCTGCGTCCAGCCCCAGGTGTAGTCGGCGGTGAGGTGGTAGGCGCGCCGGTCCTTGCCGTACGCCTCGGCCAGGAACGGCGCGATGGCGACCCCCGACTGGTAGGCATTGAAGAAGTGCCTGAAACCGTAGCGACGCTTGTCCTTCCCGGTGGTGTCGTTGGAATGGGTCAGGCCGGACATGTAGATCACGCCCCGTTCCTGGCACAGGGCCTGCTGGGCGATCGCCTCGCCCGAGGTCACGGATCCCGTGACCATGATCGCCTTGTCGCGCTCGATCATGCGCCGCGCGCCGTCGCGGGCCGCGTCGGTATTGGTCTGGGTGTCGCCCGTCACGTACTCGACCTTGCGCCCCAGCAAGCCATTGCCCTTGAGCGACAGCGGCTTGTACGTGTTGAGCATGCCGCCGTCGCCCTCGCCGTTGATGTGCTGGACGGCGAGCTTGTAGCCGGTGAGCTGCTCGAGCCCCTCCTCCGCGTAGGTCCCGGTCTGCGGCACGTTGAAGCCGAAGACGATCTTGCCCTTCGTGGGATCGTTGCAGAACTGCTGCGCCCAGGCATTCCGGATGAAGAAATGCGGCGCGCCCAGCGCCACGATGCCGGCGCCGGTGCCCTTCAGGACGGTGCGTCGATCCACTCGGAACTTCGTCATGTCGCCTCCTCCATTAATTAACGTCTCACCGCCCCGGAGCGGCTTGTGTCATGCGCCCTTCAGGCCGGTGAAAACTTAGCACGCAGGGTCGCGGAAATTGACGGTCCATTTAAATCCTGTCAATAATCGCTAGTTTGTAAATCCGATTATGTAAAACCTTTACAAATGCACGACAGGATCCCCATCGGCTCGCGCATACGCCGGCGGAGGCTGGCCCTCGGCATCACCCAGGCGGGACTCGCCAAGGCGCTCGGCATCTCCGCGAGCTACCTCAACCTGATCGAGAGGGACAAGCGCGCGATCGGCGGCGGCCTGCTCGTTCGAATCGGCGAGCGCCTCGGCATCGAACTGGCCCACCTGGCCGGCGACAGCGACCTGCGCATCGCCGCCGCGATCGGTGAACTGATGACCGACCCCGTCATGCAGGGGATCGAGCTGGAGGCCGACGAGATCCGGGAACTGGTCGCGCAACATCCGGCGGCCGCCATGGCGCTGGTGCGGCTGCATCGCGCCTACTGCGACAACAATGCGGGCATCGAGGCACTGCGCCACCGGCTCGATTCCGATCCGTACCTGTCACAGCTGCTGCACGAGATCCTCAACCGCATCAGCGGCATCAAATCCAGCGCCGAGATCCTCGCCTCGATTGCCGACCTGACCGAGCCCGAACGGGAGCGCTTCGTCCAGAGGATCAACGCCGAGGCGAAGGGGCTCGTGCCGACCACCCGCAACCTGGTCGACTACTTCGACCAGACCGTCGCCGACCAGAGGCCGGTATCACCACTGCGGGAGGTCGACGAGGCGATCATCGCGCAGGGCAATCATTTCCCGGCGCTGGAGGAAGTGGCGGACACCCTCTCCGCCGAGTTGTCGGCGACCCGGCCCCTGCCGGAAGCCGTGCTCGTCGCGCTGCTGCGGGACCGATTCGGCATCGATTGCCGGATGGTGGCTCGCGAGCCGTCAGCCGGGGAGGCCGCCGATGCCCGCCTGCTCACGCTGCCGGAGGCGGCGCCGCCCGCGACCCGGGTGTTTCGCATGCTGCGATGCTATGCGGCGCTGGCCGCCGGCGACGTGCTGGCGCAGACGGTGAACGCATTCGAGCTCACTTCAGACGAGGCGAAGCGGCTGGCGCACCGCGCGCTGTCGTCCTACACCGCCGCCGCGATGATGATGCCCTACGAACCATTCCTCGCCTTCGCGGAGGAACGCCGCTACGACATCGAAGTCCTCGCCAACATCTTCGGTGTCAGCTTCGAGCAGGCCGCCCATCGTCTCGTCACCCTGCGTCGTCCGGGCAGCGAAGGGGTGCCCTTCGGCTTCCTGCGCGTGGACCGCGCCGGCCGGCTGAGCAAGCGCTTCACCCTGCCGGGGCTGGTCCTCCCGGCCTCGGGCCATGGTTGCCTGCTGTGGCCCGCCTACCGGGCGTTCTCATCGGCCGGCATCGTGCGACAGGTGTCCCTCTTGCCCAGCGGCGCGCGCTTCCTGCAGCTGGCGCGGCAGGTGACCAAACCCGTCGGCGGATTTCACCAGCAGCCGCCGACCTTCGCCATCATGTTGTCGTGCGACATGCTGCACAGCGACCGCACCGTCTATGGCGACGGCCTGGATCCGCAGCATGCCGTCGTCGAAACGGGGCCCTCCTGCCTGCTCTGCCCGCGTCTGGATTGCGCGCATCGTCATGACCTGCCGGCCTGATTCGCGCTGGCGGGCTCCGTCGCCCGGGCCAGGGGCAATGCGACCCGGAAGCAGGCGCCGGGCAGGATTCCGCGGGTCAGCTCGAGCCTGCCATCGAGCTTGCGGACGATGCTCTGCGCGATATTGAGTCCGAGACCGAGTCCGCGCGCCCCCGGCGTGGAGCCCGGCTCGGCACGGATGAACTTGTCGAAGATCGAACCGCGATAGTGCTCCGGAATGCCCGGGCCGTTGTCGGAGATCTCGACCACGTACAAACCGTCAGCGATGCGCGAGGACACGTTCACTCGCGGGTCGGCGGTGTCGTTGTACGCGATGGCATTGGAGACGATGTTGATGAACACCTGGCTGAGGCGGCCCGCATCGGCCATGACCGTCGCGTTGGCCGCTCGCGGGCCGTTCTCCAGCGCAACCCCGCGCTTTCGCGCCAGCGCCTCGCATACCATCAGCGCCTGCTCGAGCGCGCCCTCCGCATCGACCGGAATGTTCTCCCACCCACGCTCGCCATGCTCCAACGCACTCAGGTCGAGGATGTCGTCGAGCAACCGCGTCAGGCGTACGCTCTCCTTGTGGATCGTCGTGATGAAGCGCTCGCGCTGCGCGTCGGTGAGATCGTCCACTGTGAGCAGGATCTCGGCGAAGGATCGGATCGATGTCATCGGCGTGCGCACTTCGTGACTGACCTGCGACAGGAAGTCGTCCTTCTGGCGATGCAGGTCGTGCAACAGGGCGTTGGCCGCCTTCAGCTGCTGCGCCGTCGAATGCAGCTCCTGTGACTTCACTTCCAGTGCGTGCGAATACTCGATCATCTGCTGCGTCTCGTCGGCGATGCGCATCACTTCCTCGAGCGACACGGTGTCGCCGACGACCACCTTCGTGAGCAGGATGTGTGCCGACGCCGAACCGATCGACCCCGCCAGCTCGCGCTCGAGCCGGGCGATGAAATCGGGCGACACGTCGTGCTGCCACGCGGCGCTGCCATGGGACATGCCGGCGGAATCGAACAGCGCGCGCGCACGAGACCAGCCAAGCACCCGCTCGGCCACGAAGAACAGTTCGCTGGTCGTGGTGGATCCGCGGATCGTTCTCGGCTGCAGCGATGCGTCGCGACGGAACACATCGACGAACAGTGCGGCCTGGACCCGCTCGAGCGCGCTCTGGCTCGTCAGTACCGATACGCACAGCAGTGCGGACGTGTTGAGGAGCAGGCTCCAGAACACGGCGTGCACCAGGGGATCGACACCCTCCATGCCGAACAGGGCCTGCGGTCTCAGCGCCGAAATTCCCCATGGGCCGTGGGCGAGAACCGAATCGACGACAGGGCTGAACGACGCGAGCGAGGGCAGGAACATTGCCCATGCCCAGACGACGAACCCGATCGAGATACCGGCGAGCGCGCCCTTCACGTTCGCCGTGCGCCAGAACAGGGCGGCGAGCATCGCGGGCAGGAACTGCGCGACCCCGGCGAACGAGATGAGGCCGATCGGCGCGAGCGCCGCCGAATCCTCGGTCAGGCGGAAGTACAGGAAGCCGAGCCCCAGCATCCCGGCAATGGAGATGCGACGGCTGCGCAGGATCAGGCGTGCGATGTCCTGCTCCCCGGCCTCCTTTCCTCTCCCGGCTATTCGCAGCGTAAAGGGCAGCACGATATGGTTCGACACCATGATCGACAGCGCGATCGAGGCGACGATGATCATCGACGTGGCGCTCGAGAATCCGCCGATGAAGACGAGCAGCGCGAGCGCGTCCTGCCCCGCGACCATCGGCAAGGTCAGCACGAACATGTCCGGGTTCGAGCCGGCGGGCATGACGGCGAGGCCGTAGAGCGCGATCGGCATCGTGAAGACGCACATCAGCAGGAGGTAGGCGGGAAATGCCCAGCCGGCCGTGCTCAGGTGATTCTCGTTCGAGTTCTCGACCACGGTGATCTGGAACTGGCGCGGCAGGCAGACCACGGCGCAGGCCGACAGGAACAGGATCGCGACCCATCGGCTGCCGAAAGGCTGGTTCTCGTGGATGTGGTAGCCCGCCTCCACCGCCCGGGCATAGATGTCGCCGAAGCCGTCGCCGATTCCGAACACCACGAAACTGCCGACGGCAAGCAATGCGACCAGCTTGACGGCCGCCTCGAAGGCAATGGCGGCGACTACGCCGGGATGCTGCTCGCGGGCGTCGACGTTCCGCGTCCCGAACAGGATCGTGAAGACGGCCATGACGACGGCGATGCCGAGCGCCAGGGTGACCTCGTCGAGCGTCGCCAGATGGTCGTCGCCGGTGGCCTTGGCGACGGACACCGTCTGGATCGACGTGGTGATCGCCTTGAGCTGCAGCGCGATGTAGGGCGTTACCACGACCACCACGATCAGGGTCGCGAGGACCGCAAGCTGGTTCGACTTTCCGAAGCGTGAGGACAGGAAATCGGCGATCGAGGTGATGCGTTGCGCATGGCTGATGCGGATCAGCTTGCGCAGGAGGAACCACCAGCCGACGAAAACCAGCGACGGGCCCATGTAGATCGCGATGAACTCGAGTCCCTGGCGCGCCGCCGTGCCGACCGCTCCGTAGAAGGTCCAGCTGGTGCAATAGACGGAGATCGACAGCGTATAGACAAAGGGCGAGCCGAGGAACCTTGCATGGCCGCTCCTGGTTCGCACCTCCGATACATACGCGATCAGGAACAGCAACCCGGCATAGCCGATTGCCGTGAGGATGACGAAATCCGGGGAAAGCATCAGTCGGTTCGGACCGGCCTCTCCAGGCCGGCGGCCGTCGGCTTGTCCGGCCCCTCGCCCGTCACACGGTCCGGTTCGTCGCCCGCAAGTGCGTCGGCGTCGCTGAAGTGATCACGGAAAAGCGCCCGACGCGACAGGAGCATGGCACCGATGACCAGGGCCAGCCAGACGCTGAAGAGGTAGAGGGTGTCGAGCGGCACCCCCAGCACGAGCAACTGCCTCCCGACGAACAGGTTGACCAGCGGGGGCAGCACCAGGAGCGTGCCGAAGAACGGAAGCAGGAACGCCAGTTCCTCGCGATCGCGATTCTGCTCTCCGCCCGGTGGCCGGCTACGCATGCATCGCGAGCCGTGGGCCGCCGTCGAGCATGTTGCGCACCGCGGTCACGACCTCGTCGTTGGCGAAGGGCTTGGTGATGAAGCCGTCGGCCCTGAGATCCATCGCCGCCTTGCGGTCGTACTGCTGGCCGCGCGCCGTCAGGATGAGAACCGATGTGGAGCGGAGCAGCTCGTCGGATCGCAGGGTCTTGAGGACATCGAAGCCGCCCATCTTGGGCAGCATGATGTCGAGCAACACCAGGCGCGGACGGAACTTGTAGGC
>CAZDYQ010000116.1:0-8814 GCA_964509685.1 uncultured Burkholderiaceae bacterium | reverse complement strand
TTCACCGCGCTGGTCGGCCCGGCGCGCGCCAAGCGCATCGCGGCGCTCTGCGAGCGGATCGATGCCGGGACGGCGCTTGCCTGGGGACTGGCCGACGCGGTATGCGACGATGGCGAGGCGCTCGCCACCGCGCGCGAGCTCGCGTCCCGCGCGGCGGCGCTCCCGCCGACGGCCATGAAGATGGTCAAGCACGACGTGAACGTCGCCGCCCATGCCCTGTCGAGGGCCACCGCGCATCGTGACTTCGATGCGTTCGCCCTCACGGAGAAGTCGGCCGACTTTCGCGAGGGCGTCGCCTCCTTCCTGGAGGGCCGCGAGCCGCGCTTTACCGGTGACTGAGCCGCGGCGCGGACCGGCCGCTCGGGCCCGCGCATCGACCGCCCGACGGGCATCGCCCGCTCGAAACGCCATTCGATCCCCCGGGATTCCTCTTCGTCGGGGTCCCGGTGGCGAACGCGCGCAAGGAAGCTAGGCTGCAGCAAGAGCCAGGGCCAGCCTGGCCGTCGATCGCGACAACCACAACGAACCAGCAGGGATGAGATGATGCGCAATGGATTCCATGGCGACACGCTGATGCACGGCGGTCGCGAATTCGCCCTGATCGACCAGCCGCTCGAGGCCTACTTCGAGCTGATCGGCAGCCGTCCCGATTTCGACGCCGGCAACGGCCGCGGGTACGCGGCCCACTGGGTCATCGAGGACGGCTGGTTCTATCTCGCGCGGCTCACCGGTCGCTGGGCCGGTTCAGAGCCGCTCTCGCTGCGCCACGTATTCCCCTTCGTCGGCTCCAAGGTCTTCGCCGCATGGCTGACCGGGAGCGTGCGCGGCTATCGCACCGATCGCCCCCTGCCGGACGCAGTCTCCCCGGCGCAGATGCGCTACCCGGACATCGTGCTGCGCATCGAGAACGGGCGGCTCGATTCGGCGAGTGTCGTTCATCGTGCCGCGGCGCCCGTGCGGCCGCGACCTACGATGGTGCCCGCCATGATGAGCCCGGCGACCTATGCGCGTCACGCGGCCTGGAGCCAGGCGGTCGTCTGATTCCGCGCCTGGCCGCTAGCGGGCGCCTTCGCCCCTGGCGGCCATGCGCGCGACCGTGAATGCGCAGTAGGCGCTGAAGCCCGAGCAGGCCATGCCGCCGAGCAGCGCGATGTCGTACGCGCCCGTCGTGTCGAAGACGGCGCCCGCGACGACGGGACCGACGAGGGAGCCGAATGCGGCGGCGGAATAGAGGACGCCGATGCCGCCGGCCACCGCGCGCGTGCCATAAAGATCGCTCACGATCGGCGGCAGCAGCGACACGATGCCGCCGTAGCTGAAGCCGAAGAGCAGCGCGAACAGCATGAAGACGAGGTAGGAGCCGGTGTACTGGGCAGCGAGCCAGACCAGCATCGAGGCGCCCACCATCAGTTCCACGGCCACCCGGCTCTCGAGCCGGCCGAAGCGGTCCGCCAGGGTACCCACCCCGAAGCGACCGATCAGGCTGCCGATGCCGATGACGCCGACCAGCGCCACCGCGGGTGCCTCCGCGATCCCCGCGTCTCGCGCGCCCGCGGACAGGTGCGCGAACGGCACGAACATGGGGATGCCGGCGACCATCAGCGAGGCGTACATCCAGCGAAAGCTGCGGGTGCGCAGGATCTCGCGCATGGCGAGTCCGTTCGGGCCCGCGCCGCTGGCGGGCGCGCCCGGCGGGGCCGCATCCCCGTCCGGCCACAGGTTGTAGCGCTGCGGATCGCGCTCGAGCCGCCAGGCGGCCGCGACACCCGCGACGAGGGCGATGGCGGCAAGCCATTGCATGGCCTGTCGCCAGCCCCCCGCATCGATGAGCGCGGTGGCGACCAGTGGCAGTGCGAAGGTTCCCATGCCGATCCCGGCGCTGGCCACGCCGGACGCAAGACCGCGGCGCCGCAGGAACCACGGCTGCACGGCGCCCATCGAGGGCGTGTACACGAGCGCGATGCCGAGCCCGACACCAATGCCATAGCCCGCGTACACCACGGGCAGCGACTGGGCGAAGCTCGCGACCAGAAGGCCCGCGGCGATGAGGAGCATGCCCGCGACGCCCACCACGCGCGGGCCCCAGCGGTCGCTCGCGATGCCGCCGAAGGCACCGAGCCCGAAATAGAGCAGCGACGCGAGGCCGAACACCAGCGATACATCGGCGCGCTGGGCGGCGAACTCGAGCTCGAATGCGGCGAAGAAGGCCGCGAAAGAGTAGGCGACGCCGAAGATCACCGTCATGCAGGCGAATGCCGCCCACACGACGACCCAACCCCTGAATACCGGCATGTCTCCCTCGCTTTTCGTGTTCGTCGCCGGTCGCCCCGGGGCCCGGCGGCGAACAGTGTAGACCGGCTCGACCGGCCGTGCCGGCGCATCGCGCGCGTCGTGCATGCACGCTGGTACCCCGGAAGCGGCCGTTCGTCGCCGCATCGACTTGATCGACGGCGTCCTTGTCAAGTACCCTGCGGCCTCAACACGGTTCTCGTGTGGCGTTCGTCACACACGGTCGTCGCGAAATTGCACGGCGACGGCGCAAGAAGAAGGGGCGAGAAGGCATGACGATGGCAAACGACCACCGCCGGCGACTATTGCGTGGACTGACTGCCGGCGGGCTGCTGCTGCCGTTCTCCGCTTCGGCGCTGGCCCGTCCCAAGGACACGGGCCCGGCGCTGCCCGGGGCGATGACCATGCATCACCTGCATACGGGCGAGTTCCTCGCGATCCCGGCCGATCCGGAAGAGCTCAACCGACGGGCGCTGGCGAAAGTGAACGTCTTCCTGCGGGACCACTATTCCGGCGATGTCGGCGTCATCGACCCGGCGCTGGTCGTGCTGCTTGCACGCCTGCGCCGCGAGCTCGGCACCGACCGCCGTATCGACATCATCTCCGGCTTCCGTTCGCCGGCGACCAATGCCATGCTGCGCAAGCGCAGCGGCGGGGTGGCCCGTCGGAGCAAGCACATGGACGGCATGGCCGTCGATATCCGGATTCCGGGTGTGCCGCTCACCGACGTGAGGGACGCCGCGATCGACCTCAAGGCGGGCGGCGTCGGCTACTACCAGAAGTCGCAGTTCGTCCACCTCGACACCGGCCGCTTCCGAACCTGGTAGGCGGGCGGACTCCGACCGGGCGCCCGCGCTCGCCGGTGTCGCCCGGACGGATCAGCCGGCCTTGCGCAGCGCGACCTGGCGCGCGGAGCGCAGGCTCGCAAGCGCATCGCGGTCGTAGCCGTATACATCCGGATAGAAGCGCACGGATCCGTCGGCGTCCACCGTGGTCGTGACATAGAAGATCACCACGGGTACGGACTTGCGAAGGCCCGCCACCGTCCTCTTGCCGGAATCGATCGCCTGGCGGATCGATTCGGCCGACCACTTGCCGGTACTGGCGAGCAGCCGCTCGGCGAGGGTCTCCGGCGACTCCACCCGGATGCAGCCATGGCTGAAGGCGCGCTGGGCGCGGCGAAACAGGCCCCGGCTCGGCGTGTCGTGCAGATAGATCGCCATGTCGTTCGGCATGACGAACTTGATCCTGCCCAGGGCGTTCGCGTCTCCCGGGTCCTGGCGGATCCGGTAGATGCCGTTCGCGAGCCCCTCGAGCGTGGCGGGTGTCACCGGGCCGACTTCGATGCCGTCGCGGTCGAGGATTCGCATCGACTGTCGCGCCAGGTAGCCGGGATCCGCGTGAAGCTTCGGCAGGATCTCCCGGCGGACGATCGATCGCGGCACGTGCCAGTAGGGGTTGAACTCGATCCAGCGCATGCGGTCGACGAAGATGGGCGTCCGCCCGCTGGTCGCATTCCCGACCACGATCCGGGTCTCCCAGACGTCGGGGTTGCCGCCGCCGCTGTGATCGAAGGCCCAGAGCCGGAAGGCGGGGATGTTGATGGCGACGAACACATCGGAATCGATCTCCGGCAACCAGCGGAACCGCTCGAGCGCAAGCTCGATCTGCGCGATGCGCGCCTCGATCGGCACGGAGAGTTCCGCATGCGTCTGCCGGCCTATGACGCCGTCGGTGTCCAGGCCGTGGCGGTGCTGGAAGCGGCGCACCGCCTCGACCAGTTCCGGCTCGTAGATGTCCGTGACGAACGGGGACCCATGGAAATCGCCGAGCGCGCCCAGCAGCTGGCTGAGCGCCGGGATTCCTCCCCAGTGGTCCCCGGGCAGGACCTTCCCGGAGGCGGGCAGGGGCGGGAGCGACGGCAGGGGAACGGGGCTCGCGGCGATGGATCGATAGTCGGCCAGCGCCTTGCGCAAGCGCGCGTACATGGGCAGCTGGGGTGCGGCCCTTTCGCGCAGGTGCGCCACGGTCCCGTCGCGCAAGGCCTCCGCGAGCAGCGCCTCGGCATCGAACGCGCGTACGGGCAGCTTCACGTCGCGGTGGGCCCTTGCCGGGTCGATCCTGCCCAGGTGCAGGTGGCGCAGGAAGCGCAACGCGGATTCGGTGAGCAGGCGATCGGCGGCGAGGACGCGCGGATCGTCCCGGGCGGGCGCCGGCGCCGCGGCAAGGTCCTCGAAGCGACGCGCGATGTCGTCGATCGCATAGTCGTCGCGGTCGAGCCCGTCACTTGCCGAATCGTCGAGCAGGCCCGCCATCGCCCAGGCGTGCGCCGCGGGCATCAGCCCCTTGTCGAACCAGAGGAAGTCCGGCTGGCCGGCGAAGAGCCGGACGCGCTCGTACGGATCGGCCGGCAGCTCTGCCGGTGCGCGGGCTTCGCCCGCCGGCGAGAGCGGTGCCGCCGGTAACGCGCGCGTGGACGTCCTGCCCGGCAGGAAGGACTCTTCGGCTGACGCGCCCGGGGAATGCAGGCTGATGACGAGGAGGACCAGGAGTCCCGCGATCGACGCGCCGGCCGTGCGGAACGAGGAAAGAGTGGCCATGGGTCGATTCTAGGCTGCGCGGCAACCGGGTGCCGCTTCCATCCGCCGGATGGCGCTCATGGCGCGCCGATCAGGCTTCGCGATCGGGTTGCCCCGCGGGCAGGACTTCCTCGGCTTCGAGCTCGGCTTCCAGCACCGCCTCGGCGCGTACCCTCTCGGGCGAGGCGAAGAGGTCCCAGGCGGCCACGAAGAGCGCGGCGATCAGTGGCCCGATGATGAAGCCGTTGAGACCGAAGAGGGTCAGGCCCCCGATGGTGGTGATCAGCACGACATAGTCGGGCAGCTTCGTGTCCTTGCCGACCAGGATGGGGCGCAGCACGTTGTCCACGAGCCCGATGACGAAGACGCCGTAGGCGATGAGCACGATCCCCTGCCAGATGGCGCCGGTCGCGAGGAAGTAGAGCGCGATCGGCCCCCAGATCAGCCCGGCGCCGACCGCCGGCAGGAGCGACAGGAATGCCATCACGACGGACCAGAGCAGGACACCCTGGATGCCGAGCAGCCAGAGGATGAGGCCACCGAGGGCACCTTGAGTCACGGCCACGGCGATATTGCCCTTCACCGTCGCCTTGATCACCGTGACGAACTTGCGCAGCAGGTGGTGCTTCTGCTCGTCGGCGAGCGGGATCGCGCGGCTGATGGCGCCCGCGAGGGTCGATCCGTCGCGCAGCAGGAAGTACAGCAGGTAGAGCATCACGCCGACGCTCACGAGGAACTGCAGCGTGTTCTGGCCGATATTGATCGCCCGCGGCGCGAGCGCCTGTCCCACCTGCGCCATTGCCTCGCTCAGGCGCTGCTGAACGCCGGCGACATCGAGCAGGCCGAACTCCGCGAGCCAGGCGTGCGCCCAGGCGGGGACCAGGGTCAGGATCTGCTGGAGGTAGCTGCCGAAATCGATCTCGCCCGACGCGATGCGTCCGTACACCGCCGTTGCCTGGCGCACCAGCGAGGCCAGGATGAGCGACAGCGGCAGGATCACGAGGAACATGATGACCAGCAGCGTCACGAGCGCGGCGAGGTTGCGCCGTGTCGGCATGCGTCGCAGGACGACGCGCTGAAGGGGCGCGAAGATCACGGCAAGGATGGTGGCCCAGAACACCGCCCCGTAGAACGGCGACAGCACCGCGAGGAACGCGATGGTCACCAGCGCGAGCAGGACCAGGAAGAAGCGCTGCTGCAGGATCTGCGAATTGGGCGATCGAGGGGGCATGTCGCGGACGGGGGCGCCGGCCGACGGCCGCGGGCGCGACCGCCGATGTGGCGGGACGCCTAGTGTAATTGCCCGGGGCGCCTATGCGGCCAGGGGAGGGTGGATGAGCGAGAGGGAAGCGATGGCCGTGACCTACCACCGGGAGTTCGGCCAGGTGGCGACCATGAGCATCACTCCGGAGATGCTGGAAGCGTGATTTGTGGGGGGAAAGTGGTTTTGTGGGGGAGGGGGCGCACCATGTTGGTGCGCTCTCTTGTCTCTCTAAACCACTGATTTCAAAGGATTTTTTGGCGCGGCTGGCAGGATTCGAACCCACGACCCCCTGGTTCGTAGCCAGGTACTCTATCCAACTGAGCTACAGCCGCCCGAGGGAAACGGCGATTATAGCGGTGCGCCCCGGGGCGCCGCAAGCGAGATCTCGAACAGCCATCCGGGCGGGGGAATGCCACGCCGGTCGCGCCCGCCGGGCACCGTTCTTCTTCGCGAACTCTCGACTTCCGGCCCGCCCCGCGCCGCGTCGTCCCGGCCATGGGCAAGCGTCATTGCCATAATACGAAAAATAATCCTATGATTCGAAAAATTTTGTTGTGTTTGCCCGATCCGGTTCATAGAATGGGTCGGAGCAGAGCCTGACTGGAAACGCGCGTCGACCCGACGAAACGGCGCAGGACTGGCCGCGACGTCGGTGCCCGACGACCCGCCACAAGCGAGGAGACCCCATGTCCGCCGTGCCACACGACAGCCCGGAACCCCAGCATCCCGACGACGTCGATCCAGTCGAAACCAAGGAATGGCTCGACGCGCTCGAGGCCGTCATCGACCGGGAAGGGGCGGAGCGCGCCCACTACCTGCTCGAGCGGCTGGTCGACAAGGCTCGCCGCAACGGCGCCTTCCTGCCGTTCTCGGCCAATACCGCCTACGTCAACACGATCCCCGTCCACCTCGAGGCGCGCAGCCCCGGCAACGCCGAGTACGAGGAGCGCATCCGCTCGTTCATCCGCTGGAACGCGATGGCGATGGTCGTGCGGGCCAACCGTCACGAGACGCCCGATGGCGGCGCGCTGGGCGGCCATCTCGCGTCCTTCGCCTCCCTGGCGACGATGATCGGCACCGGGATGAACCACTTCTGGCATGCGCCGCACGAGGGCCATGGGGGTGACCTGGTGTACTTCCAGGGCCATTCCGCGCCCGGTCTCTACGGGCGCGCGTTCCTCGAAGGTCGCCTGACCGAGGAGCAGCTCGAGAACTTCCGCCAGGAATGCGAGGGCAAGGGGCTGCCCTCGTACCCGCATCCGAAGCTGATGCCGGACTTCTGGCAGTTCCCGACCGTGTCGATGGGCCTCGGTCCGCTCATGGCCATCTACCAGGCGCGCTTCCTGAAGTACCTGCACGCGCGGGGGATCGCCGATACGTCCAACCGCAAGGTCTGGGTGTTCTGTGGCGACGGCGAGATGGACGAGCCGGAGTCGCTCGGCGCCATCAGCCTGGCCTCGCGCGAGAAGCTCGACAACCTCATCTTCGTCGTCAACTGCAACCTGCAGCGACTGGACGGCCCGGTACGAGGCAACGGCAAGATCATCCAGGAGCTGGAAGCCGATTTCCGCGGTTCGGGCTGGAACGTCATCAAGCTGATCTGGGGCTCGTACTGGGATCCGCTCCTGGCAATGGACACCGAGGGCATCCTGCAACGGGTGATGCTCGAGACGGTGGACGGCGAGTACCAGGCCTACAAGGCGAACGACGGCGCCTACGTGCGCGCGAAGTTCTTCGGCAAGCACCCGAAGCTGCTGGAGATGGTCTCGCGGATGACGGACGAGGATGTCTGGCGCCTCAATCGGGGCGGCCACGATCCGCACAAGGTGTATGCCGCCTTCCATGCGGCCGTGAACCACAAGGGCCAGCCGACCGTCATCCTCGCGAAGACGGTCAAGGGCTACGGCATGGGCCGGGCGGCGGAGGCGAAGAACCCGACCCACCAGATCAAGAAGCTGGGGTCCGACAGCATCCGCGAGTTCCGCGACCGGTTCAACATTCCCATTCCCGACGAGAAGCTCGACGAGCTGCCGTTCTACAAGCCCGACGAGAACTCGCCGGAGATGCGCTATCTCCACGAGCGGCGCAAGGCCCTCGGCGGCTACCTGCCGCAGCGGCGCCGCAAGTCGGACGAGCAGTTCACGATCCCGCCGCTCGAGCACTTCAAGCCGCTGCTGGAGCCTACCGCCGAGGGGCGCGAAATCTCGACTACCCAGGCCTTCGTCCGGTTCCTGACGCTGCTGCTGCGCGACAAGGAACTCGGCCCGCGGGTCGTTCCGATCGTGCCCGACGAGGCCCGCACCTTCGGGATGGAGGGCATGTTCCGGCAGCTTGGCATCTACTCGCCGGAAGGCCAGAAGTACGAGCCGGTGGACCGCGACCAGGTCATGTACTACCGGGAGGACGTCAAGGGCCAGGTGCTGCAGGAAGGCATCAACGAAGCGGGCGCCTTCTCTTCGTGGATCGCCGCGGCGACGTCGTACTCGACGAACAACCGCATCATGATCCCCTTCTACATCTTCTATTCGATGTTCGGCTTCCAGCGGGTGGGCGACCTCGCCTGGGCGGCGGGCGACATGCAGGCGCGTGGCTTCCTGCTCGGTGGCACCGCCGGCCGCACCACGCTGAACGGCGAGGGCCTGCAGCACCAGGACGGCCACAGCCACATCCTGTCGAGCCAGA
>CAZDYQ010000115.1:5222-8864 GCA_964509685.1 uncultured Burkholderiaceae bacterium | reverse complement strand
CAGCTCTACCGGCGTCCTGTCGATCGCGCGGCGGCTACGTTCTTCGGCTCGCCGAACTTTCTCCGTGGACGGGTCACGGCATGTGTGGAATCGCGGGACGGCGCGGCGATCACTTTTGAATCGCCTTTGGGGAGCGGTCGTTGCGCATCACCGGGAGTGATTCGCCCTGGAGAGGCGTTCGACATCGTCGTGCGACCGGAGGACCTTTGGGTCTGCAATCCCGCCGCGCCGGTCGAAGACGCCCTCGTGTTCGACGCCAGTGTGGTCGATTCGGTATTTCGAGGGCCTCGCTCTACCGTCTACTTCGACAACGATGTGGGGCGATGGGGGATGGATCTTCCATCGACCCAGGCGCCTCGTGCCGGAGATCGGATTCGCGTCGCCGTTTCTTGGTCGAGCTTGTGGGGCCTCCGGGCGACGGATGCTGCGATTGGAGACTGCGTGGCCCCCAGGTAAGGGCAACCACGTGGCCTCATTGGATCCCTACTCCCTCTCAGGCCGCGACTCGGGCATCGGGATGAGCTCGCGACGCTCGCGGTAGATCCCGCCGCCCTCCACGCTACCCTCCGTGATGGTGCCTTCGCCCCGGATGCGTGCGATGCAGTCGGCGCGGAACTGCTCCGGCAGTCGCTCGCAGCGGCGAAACGCATTGCGCTGGTACTCGGCCTCGTCACCGGGATCCAGCAGGTCGCCGCGGCGGGCGGCCTGGCGAGCGGCCGCGGCCTCGCGCAGGCAGTCCTCCCGCTCCTGGTGCGTCAGGCCGCTGATGCACAGCGCGCGCTCGGCCTCGTAGCTGTCGCGACCGGCGGACGGCGCCTGGGCCGACGCCGGTTCCGAGGCGAGTCCGAGGATCGCGGCGGTCGCCACGAGGCCGACGAGGCGACGGCTCGCCCGCGCCGGCCCGTGGACGGATCGATCGAACATGGTTCGTCCTCCTGGGTGCGGATCAGCGTATAGACTTCGTTGCAGCATCGGCATCGATGATGCCCGGGAACTCGAAGAAGGGGGAGGGAGACATGGTTCGACAGGCGAGGAAACTGGCCCGGCTCGCGGGCTCCATGCTGCTCGGTGCCCTGGTGGCGGGCTGTGCATCGACGCCGCTCGATCCGCCGGGCTGCCCGACGGGCGCCCAGGTCGACGAGCTCGTCAAGCGCTACATCGCGCGCCAGCCGGCGCCGAATCCCGCGATGGGCATGAGCGCCGAGGCGGCGGCCTGCGGCCGGCAGCGCTTCACCGATCGCCTCGACCTGCACCTGGGCCGGGTGGTCGGCTACAAGGCCGCCCTGACGAGCGCTGCCCTCCAGAAGCGCTTCAATGCGGCGGCCCCGGTCCGCGGCACCCTGTTCGAGAGGATGATCGTCGAGGACGGTGCGAGCGTCCCGGCGAACTTCGGCGCGCGGCCGATGTTCGAGGCCGACCTCGTCGTCGTGGTTCGCGACAGCGGCATCCACGGTGCGCTGACGCCGCACGACGTGATGGAGCACGTCAGCGCGATCCGTCCCTTCATCGAGCTGCCCGACCTCGTCATCCAGGACCCGTCGAAGTTCGACGCCGGGGTGCTCGCCACCATCAATGCCGCGGCGCGCCTGGGCGTTGTCGGGGCGCCGATCCCGGTGAACGGCCCGAACCCGGCGCTGGCCGACGCGCTGCGCGACATGACGGTGCGCCTGGTGGATGCCGATACCGGCGCAACGCTCGATTCGGGCAAGGGCAGCGGCACGCTGGATCATCCGCTCAACGCGGTGATGTGGCTCGCCTCCGACCTTCGGCGCGCCGGCATCACCCTCAAGCCGGGCGACATGCTGTCGGTGGGATCCTTCACGAAGCTCGTGCCGCCCAGGCCCGGCATGAACGTGAAGGCCGTCTATGAGGGTTTGCCCGGCAATCCCTCGGTGTCGGTGTCGTTCCGCTGATCCCGCGCGCCGGGGCGCTTCCGGGCTATCGCCGCAGCTTCTCGACCGCCTCGAGCGTGTGCGTGACGTGGCCCTCGGGATTCATGCTGTCGTGCGTGTACACGATCTTCCCCGAGGGGTCGATCACGTAGGACACCCTCGCGGCCATGTTCCGGAAGAAGGTGCCGGCGGCATCGTAGGCCTTGATGACCTCGGACTGCTCGTCGGCCGCGACCGGGAACTCGTTGCGGCACGCCTCGACCGAGAATCGCCTGAGCGTCTCGATGTCGTCGCTCGACACGCCGATCACCGTGGCCCCGAGCTCGCGGAAGCGCGGCGTGGCATCGGCGAAGGCCTTGGCCTCGATGGTGCAGCCCGACGTGAAGGCCTTCGGGTAGAAGTACAGGACGACGGGCCCTTTCGAGAGGGCCTCGGCCAGGCTGAAGGTGAACGGCTCGCCGCCGAGGGCGGCGGGGACGGTGAAGTCCGGCGCCTCGTCGCCCGGCTGGAGGACCGCATGGGCGGGCGCCGCGGCGACGGCGATCGCGAGCGCGACGGGGGCGAAGGGACGAGGGAGCTTCATGGTTGGCCTCCGCTGTCTGCAGCCGACCATTCTGCGCCAGTTTCGCCCCGCGTGTGCCGTCGCGCGCCGACTCAGCGGCCGAAGGGCCGGGGCGGGAGCGCCGACAGGTACAGGTGCAGCGCCTGCATGTCGGTGTCGTTGATGTGGCGCAGCGACTCGAAGGGCATCACCGCCACCGGGCTGCCGTCGGGACGCCGCCCGCTGCGGAACATCGCGGTCAGGCTCGCGGCATCGGGATAGCGCACCATCACGCTCCCTTCGCCCGGGGTGAGGTTCGACGCCGGGGGCCAGTCCGGCGGCCCTCCCGGAATCCGCCCACCGGCGAGGTGTTCGCCGTGGCATCCCAGGCACATGGCCGCGACATACCGGCCGTGCTCGAGCGTGACGCCCTCGGGCACGGGCGCGGACGGCGGCAGGCCGTGGTCGATCTTGGCGGCCGCGTCCCGGATCAGGCCGTAGCCGTAGAGCACCCGCACCGGCAGCGGCAGCTGCACGACGGCGGGACGCGGGGTCGCGGGGGGCAGGGACCGTACGTAGGCGACCAGGCTCGCCAGGTCGTCATCGGTGAAGCGGTTGTAGTCCTCGCTCGGCATCACCATCAGCGCCCGCCCGTCCGGAGCGACGCCATGCCGGATGCTGCGCACCCAGTCCGCGGGCTGGTAGTTCGCCACCGCGCTGCCGGGCGCGCTCGTGAGGCCGGGGCCCTCGATGCGCAGGCCGTTGGGATCGTCGATGAACACGCGCCCGGCGCCGTCGGCACCGTGGCAGTCGGCGCAGCCCCGGGACATGTAGAGGTAGCGGCCCCGCTTGATCGCCTGCGCATCATCGCGCAGCGCGACGGGGCTGACGGCGACGTCGATCCTGCGCGTCATCGTGCGCTCCGCGAGGAACAGCCCGATGCCGACGGCGACCGCCGCCAGCGCGACGAGGGTGACGAGGGCGGCGACGAGGCGCCGTGCCCATCGGCGACCGCGTCCCTGCCGCGTTACGGGTCTGGCGCCGGGCTCCGCGCTCGGCGGGGTGCTCGCATGCATGCTCTTTCTCCCACTTGCCTTCGACTTCTGCGGTCAGGTTCTGGGGGGTGTGCGGCATATCGCCGGCACGCGTGGAGCATCCCCCGGGGCGCCAGCGGCGGCGCCACGCGGCGGAATTCTGCTACTGGCGCGG
>CAZDYQ010000115.1:0-5122 GCA_964509685.1 uncultured Burkholderiaceae bacterium | reverse complement strand
TGGCGCGGGAGGCGCGGGCGTTGCGGCCGGGAGACGGAGCCTCAGGCCGCCCGGGCGCGGGCTTCCGCGAGGGCGAGTGCCTCTTCCTCCGCGGCCACCTCCACCAGCTGCGGGCGCGATTCGCCGGCCACGGTGGGCGCGGCGACGGTGGCCGCCTCGGGCGCCTTCTCCTTCCTCGTCGTCCCCGGGCAGAGGAATTCCATGTAGTCGGCGTCCACGTTCAGGCGCTCGACCAGGAAGTCCACGAACGCGCGCACCTTGGGCGAGACCACGCGGCCGCGCGGGAACACGGCGCTCAGCGGCACCTCGGGCCCGGACCACTCGCGCAGCACGCGGCGCACGCAGCCGCCCTCGGCGTAGGCCTTCACCATGATGTCGCTCGCGAGCATCAGGCCTTCCCCGGAGAGCAGCGCGCCGCGCAGCCCGGCCGGATCGTTGGCGACCATGATCGGTTCGATGCGGTACTCCGTCATCGTCGTGCCGTCGCCGAGCGGCCAGTAGTACAGGCCGTTGCGCGACATCTTCTGCATGCCGAGGGCGCGGTGCCCGACGAGTTCCTCGGGATGGCGCGGCTCGCCGTAGCGCTTGATGTACGACGGGCTGGCAAAGACGCCGGTGCGAAGCCGCGCGAGCGGGCGGGCGACGAGTCCGGAGTCCGGGAGATCACCGATGCGAAGCGCGACGTCGAGCTCCCGATCGATCAGGTCGAGCGACTCGTTGCTCAACAGCATCTCGACCTTCAGCTCGGGATGGCGCGCGCGGAACTCGCCGAGCAGCGGCGCGAGCCGCTCGATGCCCAGCGAATATGGCGCGGTGATCCGCAGCCAGCCCCGTGGGCCGCCCTGCAGCTGCGCGACCGCGCTTTCCGCCTCCTCGAGCTCGCGCGCGATGCGCTGGCAGTTCTCGTAGTACACGTAGCCGGCCTCGGTGAGCCCCAGCTTGCGCGTGGTCCGGTGCAGGAGCTGCGCACCCAGGCGCAGCTCGAGGTTCTGCACCTTGCGGCTCACCGTGGTCTTGGGCAGGCGCAGCGCCCTGGCGGCTGCAATGAAGCTGCCGGCTTCGACCACCTTGAGGAAGACGAGGGTGTCGTTGAGGTCGCGGTTCATCGGGACTCCGGTCTGAAGCTGGGATTGTTCCGTCGCAGGGAAGATCTTTCCCGCGAAAGGCGGCTAATCAATCCGCTCGGGCGCCCCTATGCTGCATTGCATCGCCACACAGCACCAAGGGCCGCTGGATCGTCAATGAAACCCGTCGATTCTCGCCGTCTCGTGCCGGAACGAAGGCCGGTTCCCCTGTCATGCATGGGGTGTTGCGTCGTTCGTACCGCACGGCGGGAAACAGAATCCCGCGGGCGGGATGATCCGCGAGCCCTCGCAACCAGCGCCGGAGGCGGGCGCTGGTGATGGCGGTGTAAGTGGCAATGGCCGTCGCGCGACGCAGGTGATCGCCGGCGTACCGCGCGCCGGTCCGGTCGATGCCTTCGGCGAAGGATCCCGCAGAGGATCGCGCCGGCCCTCCGACTCCCTCTTTCCCCAGGAACCATCCCGATGAAAAACAGAGACCGTTCCATTACGGCGCTTCTTCGATCAGAGCCGGCACGCGACATCCTGGTGGCAGGACTGGCCGCCCTGGCCATCGTGGTCGCGCTCGCCGGGTGCTCCAGCGAGGCCGCTTCGGTGGATGCCATGCCGCCGCCACCGGAGGTGAGCGTCGCGACCGTCCTCAGCAAGCCCGTGCGGCACTGGGACGAGTTCACCGGCCACGTGACGGCGGCCGAGTCGGTCGAGGTCCGTCCTCGCGTCAGCGGCTACGTGCAGCGTGTCGCGTACGAGGAAGGACAGGAGGTTCGCAAGGGCGACCTGCTCTTCGTGATCGACCCGCGCCCGTATCGCGCCGCGCTCGCCCGGGCGGAGGCCCGGCTCGCGCAGGCGAAGAGCGAGGCGCAGCTCGCAGCGAGCCAGGACAAGCGGGCGCAGGCGCTGGTCGAGGCCCGCGCGATCTCGCGCGAGGAGTTCGAGTCGCGCAAGGCCGCGGTGGCGCAGGCCGAGGCGGCCGTACGCGCCGCCCAGGCCGAGGTGGCCGCGGCGCGGCTGGAGCTGCAGTTCACGGAAGTGCGCTCGCCCATCGACGGCCGGGCGGGCCGGGCGATGGCCACCGCCGGCAACCTGGCGCAGGCCGACTCGACGGTGCTCACGACCGTGGTGTCGCAGGATCCGGTGCACGTGTACTTCGAGACCGACGAGCAGACCTTCCTGCGCTATGGCGAAATGGCGCGCCGGGGCGAGCGGGAAAACTCGGCCAACCCGGTTCGCGTGGGGCTCGCCAACGAAGTGGGCTACCCGCACGAGGGCGTGGTGGACTTCATCGACAACCGGGTGGATCCCACCACGGGGACGATCCGCGCGCGGGCGGTGCTGCCCAATCCCGACCGCGTGTTCACGCCGGGGCTGTTCGCCCGCGTGCGGCTGCAGGGCAGCGGGGAGATCGAGTCGATGCTGGTCGATGCCCGGGCCATCCTCACCGACCAGGACCGCAAGTACGTGTACGTGCTCGGGCCCGAGGACCGGGCCATGCGCAAGGACATCGTCGCGGGCCGCACCGTCGAGCTCGAGGATGCGGGCACGATGCGGCGCCTGCAGGTGGTGGAGTCGGGGCTGGAGCCCACCGACCGCGTCATCGTCCACGGCTTCCAGAAGATCTTCATGCCGGGCATGCCGGTGAGGCCGCACGTGGTCGCCATGGGCGCGCCGCCGAGCGACGGACGCACGCGCATGGCCGATGCCACCGGCCGGGCCGGCGAATAGGAGCGGGCTGACATGGACTTCTCCCGATTCTTCATCGACCGGCCGATCTTCGCGGCGGTCCTTTCGATCGTGATCTTCGTGGCGGGCCTCGCCGCGCTGCCGGTGCTGCCGGTCAGCGAGTACCCGGAGGTCGTGCCGCCCTCCGTGGTGGTGCGCACCGTCTATCCGGGTGCGAACCCAAAGGTGATCGCCGAGACGGTGGCAACGCCCCTCGAGGAAGCCATCAATGGCGTCGAGGGGATGATGTACATCAAGTCGGTCGCCGGCTCCGACGGGGTGCTGCAGATCACCGTCACCTTCCGTCCCGGCATCGATGCCGACGATGCGGCGGTCCGGGTGCAGAACCGGGTGAGCCAGGCGCTTGCACGCCTGCCCGAGGATGTCCGGCGCCAGGGGGTGACGACGCAGAAGCAGTCGCCGACCTTCCTGATGGTTGTCCACCTGACATCGCCCGACGGTCGCTACGACACGCTGTACCTGCGCAACTACGCCCGGCTGCACGTGAAGGACGCGTTGTCGCGGATCGCCGGCGTGGGCGATGCCCAGATCTTCGGCGGCGGCGACTACGCGATGCGGGCCTGGCTCGATCCGGAGCGGATCGCCGCGCGCGGCCTCACCGCCAGCGACGTGGTGCGCGCCATGCGCGAGCAGAACGTCCAGGTGTCGGCCGGGCAGATCGGTGCCGAGCCGATGCCGTCGTCCGACTTCCTCATCCCGGTCAATGCGCATGGCCGGCTGCAGACCGAGCAGGAGTTCGGCAACATCGTGCTCGCCACCGGGGCCAACGGCGAGGTCGTCCGGCTCGCGGATGTCGCGCGCCTGGAGCTCGGCGCCGGCGACTATACCCTGCGCTCGAAGCTCGACGGCAAGGAGGCGGTGGCGATCGGCATCTTCCAGGCGCCGGGTGCCAACGCGCTTGAGATCCGCGAGAAGGTCATCGCCACGATGGACGAGCTGGCGACCCGCTTCCCGCCGGGGGTGGAGTACGAGGCGGTCTACGACACGACGATCTTCGTGCGCGACTCGATCTGGGCGGTCGTGAAGACCCTGCTCGAGGCCGTCCTGCTCGTCGTGCTGGTCGTGATCCTCTTCCTGCAGACCTGGCGCGCGTCGATCATCCCGCTGATCGCGGTGCCGGTGTCGGTGGTCGGCACCTTCGCCGCCCTGTACCTCCTCGGCTTCTCGGTCAACACGCTGACCCTCTTCGGGCTCGTCCTGGCGATCGGGATCGTGGTGGACGACGCGATCGTCGTCGTGGAGAACGTCGAGCGCAACATCGACGAGGGCCGGCCGCCGCTGGCGGCCGCCCACCAGGCCATGAAGGAGGTGTCGGGCCCGATCGTCGCGATCGCGCTGGTGCTGTGCGCGGTGTTCGTGCCGATGGCCTTCCTTTCCGGCGTCACGGGCCAGTTCTACAAGCAGTTCGCCGTGACGATCGCCATCTCCACCGTAATCTCCGCGATCAACTCGCTCACGCTGTCCCCGGCGCTGGCCGCGCGCCTGCTGCGCTCCCACGATGCGCCGGCCGACCGGCTCACGCGCTTCATCGACTTCCTGTTCGGCTGGCTGTTCCGGCCGTTCAACCGGATGTTCGGCGCCGCATCGATGGGCTACCAGCGGCTGGTCGGGCGCTCGCTGGGCCGGCGGGGCATGGTGTTCGTGGTCTATGCGATCCTGCTCGCGGCAACGGGCCTGCTCTTCCGGGCGGTGCCCCCGGGGTTCATTCCCGCCCAGGACAAGCTCTATCTCATTGCCGGCGTGAAGCTTCCCGAGGGGTCGTCGATCGAACGCACCGACGCGATGCTTTCGCGCGTGGCAGAGCTCGCCATGGAGACCGACGGGGTCGCGCATGCCGTCGCGTTCCCGGGGCTGAACGCGCTGCAGTTCACCAACACGCCCAACACCGGGGTGGTGTTCCTGCCGCTGCGGCCCTTCGAGGAGCGCACGGCGAGCGCCGAACAGATCAACGCGGAGATCAACCGCAAGATCGCCGGCCTGCAGGAGGGCTTCGCCTTCTCGATGATGCCGCCGCCCATCCTGGGCCTCGGCAACGGCAACGGTTACCAGCTCTTCATCGAGGACCGCGCTGGCCTGGGGTACGGCGCGCTGCAGTCGGCGGTCGCCACCCTGCAGGGCGCGGTGGCGCAGACGCCCGGCATGAGCTTCCCGATCACCAGCTACCAGGCCAACGTCCCGCAGCTCGATGCCGACGTCGACCGGGTCAAGGCCAAGATGCAGGGGGTCTCGCTCACCGAGGTTTTCGACACGCTGCAGACCTATCTCGGCTCGGCCTACGTGAACGACTTCAACCAGTTCGG
>CAZDYQ010000114.1:0-8903 GCA_964509685.1 uncultured Burkholderiaceae bacterium | reverse complement strand
TCGACGGCACCAGCAATTTCGTCAACGGCTTCCCGATGTTCTGCGCCACCATCGGCGTGCTCTCGCGCGGCAAGCCGGTGGTGGGTGCCACGTGGTGCTCGACGAGCCACCTCCTGCGGCCGGGCGTGTACCACGCCCGGGTGGGATCGACGCTGCGCTTCGACGGCGCGCCGGTGGTTCGCCCCATCAACCCGAGCCTGCGGCGGCGCCTGGCCGGCGAACCGAGCCTGTCCGTTCGCAACGCGCCCTGGGACATGCGCAAGACCGGCTCGGCGGCGATCGAATGCGCCTTCGCGGCCGTCGGCCTGCTGCAGTTCGCCCGCTTCGCCTCGCCCAACATCTGGGACGTCGCCGGCGGCCTGGCGCTCGCCCGTGCCGCCGGCCGCGCGATCCGGGTGTACGAGGACGGGCAGTGGCGCGAGTTCGAGGGCTTCGGCCGCGGGACGGATCCCGAGGCGATCGAAGTCATGCGCGACTGGCGCAGGCCGCTGATCGTCGGCGAGCCCGCCGCCGTCGCGGAAGCATTGCGGCTCCAGGCCAACACGGAGAGTTCGACATGAAGCAAGTCCACGAGTCACGCATCCCGGCCAGCACCCTGGAAATCTACGAACGGCTGTCGCGCCGTGGCGAGGCTCGGGAGGCGGTCACCGAGCAGAACGTGGGCGACCTGATCAAGCTTGCCGATCGCGACGGCCACACGATCCTCGCCCAGGAGCTGCGCGAGTGGCGCGCCAACCGTCCGCAGGACGATGCGGAGGAGCCGCCCACCGGCTGACGCCGAGAACACCGCCGCCCGGCTCCCGGCGCGCGCCCGGCGGCGCCCGTCCCCCATTGCGGCCGGTCCGGCTCGGGCTATCCTCGGGCGATGCGACTCGTGGATGCCGCCGAAACCCGCCGGGCCCTGCCCTTCGATGCCCTCGTCCCCGCCCTGCGCGAGATGTTCGCGAAGGGCTGCGAGGTGCCGCCCCGCCAGGTGCTGGACATCGCCGCGCCGGCGCACGGCAGCGCGATGGTCTCGCTGGTGATGCCGGCCTGGGTGCCGGATCGCTACTACGGGGTCAAGACGATCAACATCGCGCCGGGCAATGGCGCCCGCGGCCTGCCGGGGCTGCATGCCGCCTACATGCTCTTCGATGCGGTCACCGGCGTGCCGCTCGCCGTGATCGACGGCGACCAGGTGACCAACCGCCGCACGGCGGCCGCCTCGGCCCTCGCGGCCTCCTACCTCGCCCGCGAGGACGCGAGCCACCTGCTCGTGGTGGGCGCGGGTCGCATCGCCCGCCTGCTGCCCGAGGCCTATCGCGCCGTGCGACCGATCCGCCGGGTGACGATCTGGGCGCGCGACCCCGTGAAGGCCGGTGCGCTGGCGGCGGAACTGGAAGCCGAGGGCTTCGAGGCCCGCGCCACCGCCGATCTCGCCGCGGCGGCGGGCGAGGCCGACATCACGAGCTGCGCCACGCTCGCGACCGAGCCCGTGCTGCAAGGGCGCTGGCTGCGACCGGGCAGCCATCTCGACCTGATCGGCAGCTTCACGCCGGCGATGCGCGAGGCCGACGACGACTGCTTCGCCGGCGCCTCGATCTTCGTCGATACCCCCGAGGCGCTCACCAAGAGCGGCGAGCTGATCGGCCCGATCTCGCGCGGCGTCTTCGCGCCCGGCGACGTGCGCGCGGCGCTCGATGCGCTGTGCCGGGGCGAGGCACCGGGCCGGACGCACCGCGAGGAGCGGACCGTGTTCAAGTCGGTGGGAATCGCGCTGGAGGACCTCGCCGCCGCTATCCTTGCGTACGAGAGCGTGACCGGCGCGGACCACACGCATCGCTAGAGGAGACATCGCATGGCCCAGGGCAAGAGACGCTTCGTCGACCTGTCGATCTACCTGGAGAACGACGTGGCCTCCGATCCGCCCGGGCTCGAGCCGCGCATCGACTACATCACCCACGACACCTCCGTCGAGCAGATCGCGAAGTTCTTCCCCGGCCTGTCGCCCGCCGACCTGCCCGACGGCGAGGGTTGGGCGGTCGAGCGGGTGCGCCTGTCCACCCACAACGGCACGCACCTCGATGCGCCCTATCACTTCCACAGCACCATGGACCGCGCGCTCGGCGAGCGCAAGCCGTCGATCACGATCGACCAGGTCCCGCTCGAATGGTGCTTCCAGCCGGGCGTGAAGCTGGATTTCCGCCACCTCCCCGACGGGCACGTCGTCACCGCCGCCGAGGTGGAGGCAGAGCTCGAGCGGATCGGCCACGAGCTCAAGCCCCTGGAGATCGTCGTGGTGAACACCCGCGCGGGCAGCCGCTACGGCCAGCCCGACTACGTCTCGGCCGGCTGCGGCATGGGCTACGAGGCCACCATGTACCTGCTCGAGCGCGGGGTGCGCCTCACCGGCACCGACGCCTGGAGCTGGGACGCGCCGTTCGTGCACACCGCCGAGAAGTACGCGCAGTCGCGCGACGCCTCGCTCATCTGGGAAGGCCACAAGGCGGGCCGCGACATCGGCTATTGCCACCTCGAGAAGCTGCACAATCTGGAGGCCTTGCCCGCCGACGGCTTCATCATCTGCTGCTTCCCGCACAAGATCCGCGGCGCATCGGCCGGCTGGACCCGGGCGGTCGCGATCTTCGACGAGGCACTCGTGCCCGCCCCGGCGGCCTGAACGCGGCGGGCATCGCACGACACCGGACGATCGGGAGACCGACACTCGCAAGCGGAACGGATCGATGTCATCGGAAACCAGCGGACTGCCCAAACCGCCGCCCTTCATCACGCGCGACCGGCTCGCCGACGGCTCGCTGCTGGCGACCTGGCGGGCCAAGTCGCCGCCGGGCACGATCCGCACCGACGAGGAGCTCGACGCGTCGCTGGAGGCCACGCTCGCGAGCCACGCACCGGGCGAGGACGTCATCGTCTTCGGCTACGGATCCCTGATGTGGAACCCGGCCATCGAGCACGTCGGCGCCGAGCGCGCCTATGTCCATGGCTGGAGCCGGCGCTTCTGCCTGCGCATGGTGCTCGGGCGCGGCAGCCCCGAGCGGCCGGGGCTGATGCTCGCGCTCGACCGCGGCGGGTGCTGCTACGGCATGGGCTTCCGGATCGCGGCAAGGCAGGTGCGCGACGAGCTGCGGCTGCTGTGGCGGCGCGAGATGCTCTCAGGCGCCTACGAGGCGCGCTGGGTACCGGCCACCATCGGCGGTGATCGCATGCGGGCGCTCACCTTCGTCGTGAACCGCCGGCATCCCCGCTATACCGGCAAGCTGCCGCTCGAGCAGGTGGTGCACCTGCTCGCCACCGGGCAGGGCATCCACGGCAACTGCCGGCACTACTTCGACAGTACGGTGGCCTCGCTGGTGGAGCTCGGTGTGCGCGATGCGGCGCTCGAGCGGATCCGGAGGGCGCTCTCCGCCTACGAGGCGGGCGGCCCGCTGGGCGAGGTGGGCGCCGCCGCGAGCTGATCAGCGCCCGGCGAGCGCTTCCTCGACGTCGCGCAGGCGGTCCTTGCCGAACCAGATCTCGTCGCCCACGTAGAAGGTCGGCGCGCCGAACGTCCCGCGCTCGACGGAGCGCTCGGTGTTGTCGAGCAGCGCCTGCTTGACCTCGGGGCTCGACGAGCGCGCGATGATGTCGTCCGCGGGCAGGCCGGCCGCCTTCATCGCCTCGGCGAAGACCGCCGGGTCGCCCATCGCGCGCTCCTCCTCCCACATGGCCCGGAACATCGCGTCCACGTAGGCCTCGAAGACGCCCAGGCCCTGGGCGGCAATCGCCCCGCGCATGAGCGCCAGCGTGTTGACGGGGAAATTCGGGTTCCAGCGGAACTCGCGCAGGCCGTGCCTCTCGATGAAGCGCTTCATCTCCCGCCGCTCGTAGTCGAGCTTGTTGCGGATCCCGTTGAAGGCCTCGCCGGGCGACCGGTTGTTGGTGAGCTTGAACACGCCCCCGAGCAGGATCGGCACGTAGGTGAACTTCGCGCCCGTGCGCTGCTCGATGCCGGGGATCACGCGATGGCTCAGGTAGGCATTGGGGCTGCCGAAGTCGAAGTGGAACTCGGGCTGGGTCATGGGTCCTTCCTTGCTTCGGCGCGATACCATCCGCGGGCGCCCGGGGGCCGGGCGTTTCGACGAATTATACGAACGCGGGGCAGCCTTGAACGAGACGAAACGCGCGACGAGCGCGGACCCGCAAGACGACACGCGCCAGTACGAGGCGCGGCACGCGGTGCCTCGCTGCGTCCCGCGAGGCCTTCATTGCGCGCGCGTCGCCGCGCGGGCGCGCCCGCGGGCCGACGCACCCGCGATGCGGCCTCCTGCCTGCGGCATGACCCGCGGGTCGCGCAGCACCTCCAGCACATGCTCGACGGCCGCCTCCTGCCGGCCGCTGCGATGCGCGATGCCGAGCGTGCGCCACAGCTTGGGACGCAGCGGAACGATCGCGATGCGCGGATCGGGATGCGTGGGCTCCGCCTCGTAGGGCAGCAGGGTCGCGCCGTAGCCGGCCGCGACGAGGCTCTTGATCGCCTCGTTGTAGTTCATCTCGATGCGAGGCAGCGGATGATGGCCGGCCGCGGCGAACCACTCCGCGGTCATGCGTGACAGTCGCGTGCGCGAGTCGTTGAGGATCAGCGGCCGGGCCGCCAGCCACGCCGGCGTGACGAACGCGGGCCGCGGCCAGTGCGCGGGGACCAGCGCCATTACCGGGTCCCTCCGCCAGGGGTGCACCTGCAGGCCCGCGATGCGCGGCTGCGGCAGCGCCACGACGCCGATGTCGAGCGTGCCGGCGGCCACCCGGGCCAGCGCCTCCTGCGAGGTGAGCACGCAGAGCTGCACCTCGATGCCGGGGTAGCGGGCGTCGATCTCCGCCAGCGCGGGGGGCAGCAGGTGGGCGATGATGGGCGTTGCCGCGCTCATCCGCACGCGCCCGCCCCGGCCCTCGACCTGGCGGCGGACGTCGTCCACGGCCGAATCCACCAGGTTGAGCAGCTTGCGCGCATGCTCGAGCAGCGTCGCGCCGATGCCGGTCGGCATGACGCGCCCGCGCTCGCGCAGCAGGAGCGGCGCGCCGAAGCGCGCCTCGAGCTCCGAGACGTGCAGGCTCACGGTGGGCGGCGCCAGATGCAGCGCCTCCGCGGCGGCCGCGAACGAACCGAGATCCACGATGGTGACCAGGGTGCGCAGCCGGTCGAGGCTCAGTTCGCGCATGGCGATTCAGGATTCCTGAACGTCCGGGTTGGATAAATCAACTTCAGGAATGTTGCCACAGGGTCGAGAATCCTCCCCAGGAAGGAGGAGCAATGCCACCGCCTCGGAGACATCCCGCATGAACAGCATCGGCCACGACGCCTATCGCGTCTTCGGCGGCCTGGACGACGGCCAGGCGAAGGCGATCGCCGCCGAGCTCGCCACCATCGTCGGCGCCGACCGCGTGCTCGTGGGCGAGGAGGCCCGCCGCAGGCATCCGGGCGACCAGAGCTGGCTCACCTTCATCCACGCGCACTTCGGCAAGCCGCTGAACCGGCCGGACGTGTCCGTCGCGCCCACCTCCACCGCGCAGGTCTCGGAGATCATGCGGCTCGCCAGCCGACGGCAGGTGCCGGTCACCCCGGTGGGCGGCGCCTCCGGCGTGCAGGGCGCGGCCAACGCGAACTGCGGCGGCATCCTGCTCGATCTCTCCGGGATGGCGCGCATCCGCGAGATCGACCGGCTCTCGCTCACCTGCACCGTCGAGCCCGGCATGATCGTGCGGACCTTCGAGGACCAGCTCAATGCGCAGGGCCTGAGCTTCACCCATTACCCCGCCTCGGCCGAGTGGGCGAGCGTCGGCGGCTCGGTGGCCGCCCGCGGCTCGGGCGTGCTCTCGACCCGCTACGGCAACATCCAGGACCACGTGCTCTCGGCGGAGGTGGTCCTGCCCGACGGCTCGGTCGTGGAGCTGCCGAGCGTGCCCCGCCACGGCGTCGGGCCGGAACTCACCCAGCTCTTCGTCGGCAGCGAGGGAACGCTCGGCGTGATCACCGCGGTGCGGGTGAAGCTGCGCAACGTCCCGGCGCAGCGCCGCTTCAGCGTCTTTCGCTTCGACACCCTGGCCCAGGGCATCGAGGCCGGCCGCCAGATCATGACGAGCGGCCTGCGTCCCGCGGTCATGCGGCTGTACGACCACGACGCCGCCACCCAGAGCCTGGAGAAGGCCGTGCAGGCGGGGCTCGACGGCGAGACGATGGTGCTGATGGTCGATGGGGACCACCCGCGCATGATCGAGGTCGAGGGCGCGCTGTGCGACGAGATCTGCCTCGCCAACGGCGCGCGCGCGCTCGATCCGGCGATCGGCCGCACCTGGTGGGAGCGACGCTACTCGTTCTACCACCCACCGCACGCACCGCAGCTGCCGCAGATCTGGTGCACCATGGACGCGGTCGCGGACTTCGCGCACATCCAGGGCGTGTACGACGCGGTCACCCGGGCGATGCGCGAATCGATCGAGCCGGAATGGGGCCTGACGCTGAAGACGCACCTGTCGCACTGGTTCGACTGGGGTGCGATGATCTATCCCCGCTTCGGCGTGCCGAAGGGGCCGGACGACCTCGACGAGGCGCTGGCGCTGCACGACCGCATCGTGAGCGCGGCGGTGCAGGCCGCGATCGAGGCGGGCGGCGTGATGAACGACCACCACGGGGTGGGCATGCGGCTCGCGCCGCACCTCGAGCGCCAGTTCGGCGCGAGCGGCATGGCGCTGATGCGGGCCATCAAGTCGGGCATCGATCCGCAGCACATCCTGTGTCCCGGGAAGATGGGCATGCAGTAGGCCGCGCGGAAAGCGGTCGGGGGAGGCAATGAATCTGGGACTCGACGGCCGGGTCGCGATCATCACCGGCGGGGCACGTGGCATCGGGCTCGAGCATGCGCGTACCCTCGGCGGCGAGGGCGCGACGGTGTTCGTCAACGACATCGACGCCGCTCGCGCGGGCGAGGCCGTCGATGCCCTGCGCGCGAGCGGCATCCGGGCCGCCTTCCACGCGGGCGATGCCGCCGACGAGGCCGTGGTGCGCGACGGCATCGCCCGCGCGATGAGCGAATTCGGCCGCATCGACATCCTCGTCAACAATGCCGGCATCGGCGTGAAGCCGGCCCGCCCCGTCGAGGAGATGCCGGCCGACGAATGGGACCGCATGGTCCATGTCCACATGCGCAGCACCTTCCTGTGGTCGCGCGGCGTCATCCCGCACATGAAGGCGGGCGGCTTCGGCCGCATCGTGAACACCTCCTCGTCCAACTTCACCGGCGGCGGGCGCCCCGGCGTCGCCCACTACTCGGCGGCCAAGGCGGGCATCGTCGGTTTCACCCGGACGCTCGCGAAGGAGGTCGGCCCGTTCGGCATCACCGCGAATGCCATCGCGCCGGGCTTCGTCGCGACCGAGCTGATCGGCCAGTTCACCGACGACATGCGCGAGCGCCTGCACCGGCAGAACCCGGTCGGGCGGATGTGCAAGCCGGAGGAGGTGGCGGCCCTCGTCGCCTTTCTCTGTTCGACGCATGCCGCCTTCATCAACGGCGAATGCGTCTGCATCGACGGGGGACGTCGTGACTTCTACTGGGGCTGAGGCGAGGGACCGGGCATGAGCGACGCGTACCTCATGGGCATCGACATCGGCGCCGGCAGCCTCAAGACGATGGTCGTCGCGGCCGACGGCGCGGTGCGCGGCTCGGCCAGCGCGGAGCTTCGCACCAGCAGCCCGCGAGCCGGCTGGAGCGAGCAGGACCCGGCCGACTGGTGGCGCGCGCTGTGCGCGACCGTGCCGCGCGCGCTTGCGCAGGCCGGGCTCCAGGCCGCCGACATCGCGGCCATCGCGTTCAGCGCGGGCGCGCACACCCCGGTGCTGGAGGACGCCCAGGGCCGGGTGATCCGCCCGGCCATCCTCTGGAGCGACGCGCGCAGCGGGGCGGAGTCGCGCGAGCTGCAGGAGCGCCACGGCGACGAGATCCTGGCGATCGGCTGCAACCGGCCCGCGCCCACCTGGACCCAGCCGCAGCTCCTCTGGCTGGCGCGGCACGAGCCGGAGGACTTCGCCCGGATCCGGCGCCTGTTCGTCGCCAAGGACTGGCTGCGCTCGCGCCTGACCGGCACCTGGGAGACGGACCCCACCGAGGCGGTGGGCACCCTCCTCTACGACGGCCGGCGCGACGAGTGGTCGGCGCGGCTGTGCGAGATGATCGGGCTCGACCCGGCGGTGCTGCCGCCCACCGTGGCGCCGACCGCGGTCGTGGGCGAGGTGACGGCCGAGGCCGCCGCCGCGAGCGGCCTCGCGCCCGGCACGCCCGTGGTCTGCGGCAGCTCCGACACCTCGGTCGAGACGCTGGGCGCCGGCGCCGCCGCGGTGGGCCAGGGCGCGGTGAAGCTTGCAACCGCGGCGGCAATCAGCATCGTGGGCAGCGGGCCGCGGCCCGACCCCTCGGTGATCAACTACCCCTTCTGCGTCCCGGGCCTCTGGTACACGATCGGCGCGACCAACTCCTGCGCCTCGGCCCATCGCTGGCTGCGCGACAGCTTCTTCGCGGACGACCGGCGCTCGGGCGCCGAGATCTTCGACGCGATGGACCGCGATGCCGCCGGCATCGCGCCCGGCGCCCAGGGCCTGCTCTTCCATCCGTACCTGCAGGGCGAGCGCACGCCGCACTGGGATCCCTTGCTGCGGGCGGACTTCATCGGCCTCACCTTTGCCCACGACCGCCGCCATCTGGTGCGGGCGCTCTACGAGGGCATCGCCCTGTCGTTGCGCGACGTGCTGGTGCAGTTGCGCGGCCGCGGGCTCGAGCTCGAGGAGGCCCGCATCATCGGCGGGGGTTCCAGCAGCGCCACCTGGCGGCAGATCGTCGCCGACGTGCTGGGCGTGCCGATGCTCGTGCCGCGGCAGA
>CAZDYQ010000113.1:0-9227 GCA_964509685.1 uncultured Burkholderiaceae bacterium | reverse complement strand
CGATCTCCGACATGGCGAACAGGCCATTGGCGACGATCAGCGCGACGAGTAACGCGACTTCCATGGCGGGACGTGGATCCTCAAGGGGGAATGGGGCGTGGGCGACGCCTGCTGGCGATGTTGAACAGCAGGCCGAAGCCGAAGCCGAGCGTCACCATCGCGGTGCCGCCGTAGGACATCAAGGGCAAGGGCACTCCCACCACGGGGAGGATACCCGACACCATGCCGAGGTTGACGAAGGCATAGGTAAAGACGATCAGGGACAGGGCCCCCGCCAGCAGCCGGCTGAAGTCGTTGGGCGCCTGGGCCGAGATCAGCAGCCCGCGGGCGATCACGAGGAGATAGACCGCCAGCAGCACCATGGCGCCGACAAAGCCGAACTCCTCGGCGAAGACCGCGAAGATGAAGTCGGTGGTGCGTTCCGGAATGAACTCCAGGTGGGTCTGGGTGCCCTCCATCCAGCCCTTGCCCCAGGTGCCGCCCGAGCCGACCGCGATCTTCGACTGGATGATGTGGAAGCCCTTGCCGAGCGGGTCGGCCTCCGGGTCGAGCAGGGTGAGCACGCGCTGCTTCTGGTACTCCTTCATGACCGACCAGAGCAGCGGGAGCCCGGCGAGCCCGCCGACGATGGCGAGGAAGATCACGCGCCACGGCAGGCGCGCGAGGAAGATCACGAACACGCCCGAGGCGCCGACCAGGATCGCGGTGCCCAGGTCGGGCTGGCGCGCGATGAGCACCACGGGCACGATGACGAGGACCACCGCGATGACGAAGTCGTACCAGTAGCGCGCGCCTTCGCGGCGCTGGAAGTACCACGCGATCATCAGCGGGGTGGCGATCTTCAGGATTTCGGACGGCTGGATGCGGGTGATCCCGATGTCCAGCCAGCGTCGCGCGCCCTTGGAGATGTCGCCGAAGAGCGCCACGGCCACGAGCAGCGCGACCCCGGTGACGTAGAGCGGTACCGCTGCCCGCATCCATACGCCGAGGGGCAGGTGCGCGGCGAACGCCATGACGCCGAGCGACAGCAGCAGGTTGCGCAGGTGGGCATCGAACCGGCCGGGGTAGTCGATGGCCGCCGAGTACATGGTCACGATGCTGAGCGCCATCAGCAGCGCGAGCCCGAGCAGCATCGTCGGGTCGAAGACGCGGACCGCCCGATAGAAGTAGTGCCAGACCGGCGTGCGCTCGTTGAGGGTCATGAACGCTCCGTGCGGCCGTCGGCGGCGAGGCCGATCGGGCCGGTGGGCTCGCGCCCGGGGTGCGCGGGCGACGGCGCGGGTGCCGGGGCCGGCCCGGAGGGCGGCGGGCGCCGGGGCGCGACGGCGCCCGGCGGCAGGATCGGCGGCAGCTCGTCCTCGTCGATCTCCGGCTCGGGCGGGGTGTCGTCGATCTCGGCCTCCTCGAGCGGCGTGAGCAGCACCTCGGGATCGGTGTCGGGCGGCAGCTTGCCGAGCAGGTAGTAGTCGAGCACCTTGCGGGCGAGCGGCGCCGCGGCCGCCGCGCCGAAGCCGCCGTTCTCGATGATGACCGCGAGCGCGATCTTCGGCTTGTCCATGGGGGCGAACACCATGTACAGCGAATGGTCCCTGTGGCGCTTGGCGATCGTGGCCTCGTCGTACTTCTCGTTCTGGGCGATGCCGATCACCTGCGAGGTGCCGGTCTTGCCGGCGGCGACATATTCGGCGCCCTTGAAGGCGTGCCGGCCGGTGCCCTTGACGTTGACCTCGGCCATCGCCTCGTGCACGAGCCGGAGGTGCGCCGGGTCGATCGGGATGCGGTGCTTCTCCACCGGTTCCACCATGCGCCGCTCGCCGCTGCGGGGGTCCTCGATCTCCCGCACGAGGCGAGGCGCGATCGACAGGCCGCCGTTGGCGAGCGTCGCGGTGGCATGGGCGAGCTGCAGGATGGTGAACGAGTTGTAGCCCTGGCCGATGCCGACCGAGGGCGTCTCGCCCGGCAGCCAGCGCTGCTTGTAGCGACGCAACTTCCATTCCGACGAAGGCAGGATGCCGCGCGACTCGTTGGCAAGGTCGATGCCGGTGAGCTGGCCGAAGCCCCAGGGCACCATGTAGTCGTGGATCGCGTCCACGCCCATCTCGTAGGCCGCCTTGTAGAAGTAGGTATCCGACGACAGGACGATGGCCTTGCGCAGGTCCACCCAGCCGCGGCCGCCGGGATGGGAGTCGCGGAAGCGGTGGCGGCCGAGCTTGAAGTAGCCGGGATCCCAGATCATGTCGCCGGGGCTGCGGACCTTGTTCGCGAGGACGGCGAGCGCCATGAACGGCTTGTAGGTCGAGCCGGGCGGATAGGTGCCGCGCAGCGGGCGATTGAGGAGCGGGACGTCCGGATCCTCGTTGAGCGCCTTCCAGTTCGCCACGTCGATGCCGTCCACGAACAGGTTCGGGTCGTAGGTCGGCATCGAGACGAAGGCGAGAACCTCGCCGGTCTCGGGCTCGATCGCGACGAGCGCCCCGCGTTCCTCGCCGAACCAGGTCTCGATGAGGCGCTGCAGCGTGACATCGATCGAGAGCACGAGGTTGCTGCCGGGCACCGGGGGCTGGCGCGAGAGGCGCCGCACGATGCGCCCGCCCGCCGAGACCTCGACCTCGTCCGCCCCGGCCTGGCCGTGGAGGACCGATTCGTACGACAGCTCCACGCCCACCTTGCCGATGTGGGTCGTGCCGGCGTAGTTGCTGGACTGGCCCTGCTCCTCGATGCGGCGCACGTCGGCGGGCGACATCCGCCCGATGTAGCCGAGCACGTGGGTGGCGGTCGCCCCGAGCGGGTAGGTGCGGAACTGGCGCGCCTTGATCTCCACGCCGGGGAACATGAAGCGCTGCGCCGCGAGCTTCGCCACTTCCTCCTCGGTGAGACGCGTCTTGAGCGGGATCGTGTCGAAGTGCTTCCAGTCGGCCCGCAGCCGGCGGAACCGGCGCTTGTCGCGGGGGCTGATCTCCACGATGCGGGAGAGCGCCTCGATGGTGGCCTCGAGGTCCTCGACGTGGTTGGGCGCGATCTCCAGCGTGTAGGCCGAGACGTTTTCGGCGAGCACGATGCCCCTGCGGTCCATGATCGTGCCACGCGAGGGCGGGGAGGGCACGATCGAGATCCGGTTGTCCTCGGCCTGGGCGAGGAAGTCGGCGTGCCGGTGGATCTGCAGGAACCAGAAGCGGGTGCCGAGGATGCCGAAGCAGGCGAGCACGAACAGCATCGCCACCACCAGGCGCAGGCGCAGCTGGCGGTACTCGAGCTCGACGTTGCGGACTTCGACCATTCTCTCCCGAAGGGGCTCCTACAGCGGCCTTGTCACGTCGCGGTTGTGCGCGCGGCGTTGCGGCGCGAGCAGCACGAAGTCGGCGAGCGGCCACAGCAAGGTGCTGCTGAAACTTTGCAGGAACCAGGTCCACCCGGGGAAGCCCGCGCCCATCGCCAGGCGCACCAGGAGGATCACGACCTGGGCCAGCAGGAAGAGCGGCAGCACGTACACCATCTGTCCCGTCGGCTTGAACCAGAGGACCCGCCGGTGCAGCGTGATGGCCCCGTAGGAGAGCAATGTGTAGGCGAGCGCATGCTCGCCGAAGAACGAGGCGTCGTGCACGTCCTGCACCAGGCCGAACAGGAAGGCGATGCCGATCCCCACCAGCCGCGGCTGGTGGATGTTCCAGAACACCAGCACCAGGGCGAGGAAGTCGGGAATGGCCGGCATCTGCGCCCAGGGCAGCATGTTCAGCAGCAGTGCGCCGACGATGCTCGCGGTGATGAAGACGCGGTTGGCCGGCAGCAGCAGGTATTCGGGGCGGGTCAGCATCGGTCCATCATCGCCTGTTCGAGCGGCCGGCGGGCCGTCGCGTGACCAGCTCCTCCGGGATTTCGGGCAGGGCCGAGCGGTCGAGCAGGAGCACCAGCACGAGGCGGCTGCGCTCGATCGCGGCGGTCGGCTCGATCACCGCGCGCGAGAAGGTGTTCGGCGCGGCCGGGCCGAACTCCACCACGCGGCCCACCGGCAGGCCCGGGGGGAAGAGGTCGTCGAGCCCCGAGGTCTCGAGCAGGTCGCCCTCGCGCAGGTCGGCGTTGGCGGGCAGGTAGCGCAGCTCCAGCCGGCCGGGCTCCGGCCCGCCGAAGGCCACCGCCCGCTGGCCGGTGCGCCGTATCGAGACGGGAATGGTGGACTGCCGGTCGGTGAGCAGGGTGACCTCGGAGCTGAACTCGGTCACCCGCGTGATCTGGCCGACCACGCCCCCGGGATCGATCACCGGCTGGCCGGGCAGCACGCCGTGCTGCAGGCCCTTGTCCAGCACCAGGTGGCGGATGAAGGGATCGCGGGTCTCGTACAGCACCTCGGCCACGGCCGAGCGGATCGCCAGCCGCTCGCGCATGTCCACGAGCCGGCGCAGCTGGGCATTCTCGGTGGCGAGCTGCTCGGCCTGCAGCAGCGCACGGGCGTTCACCGCCTCGAGGCGGCGCAGCTCGGCGTTCTCGGCGCGGATCCTGCCCACGTCGATCGTGTAGTCGCGGATCGTGGCGATCGTGTCGCGCGGCCACAGCAGCACGCGCTGCACGGGGTAGAGCAGGGTGCCGACGCCCTGGCGCAGCGGCGCCAGCACGTTCATCCGGGCATCGATGACGATCAGGACGATCGCGAGGATCGAGAAGAATGCGAGTCGCGCGTTGGCCGAGGGCCCTTGCTTGAAGAACGGCGGCGGGCTGCGGTCCATCTATGGGGCTGTCGGGGGTTCGTCGCTGCGTCCGGCCCCGTCGGTTGAGGATTCACTCGTGCGTGAAGATCGTGCCGAGCTTGTCCATTCGTTCCAGGGCCATGCCGCAACCCCGCACGACGCAGGTGAGGGGATCGTCTGCGATCAGGACGGTCAGGCCGGTTTCCTCCATCAGGAGGCGGTCGAGGTCCCGCAGCAGGGCTCCGCCGCCGGTGACCATGATGCCGCGCTCGGTGATGTCGGCGCCGAGCTCGGGAGGCGTCTGCTCGAGGCCGATCTTGACCGAGGAGACGATCTGGTTGAGCGGTTCGGTCAGGGCCTCGAGGATCTCGTTGGAGGAGACGGTGAAGCTGCGCGGGATGCCTTCCGACAGGTTGCGCCCCTTGACCTCCATCTCGCGGACCTCGGAGCCGGGAAAGGCCGAGCCGATGGTGTTCTTGATCATCTCGGCGGTCTGCTCGCCGATGAGCATGCCGTAGTTGCGGCGGATGTAGTTGACGATCGCCTCGTCGAACTTGTCGCCGCCCACCCGGATCGAGCCCTTGTAAACCATGCCGCCCAGGGAGATGACGCCCACCTCGGTGGTGCCGCCGCCGATGTCCACCACCATGGAGCCCGATGCCTCGGACACGGGCAGGCCGGCACCGATGGCCGCCGCCATGGGCTCCTCGATCAGGTACACCTGCGAGGCGCCGGCGCCCAGCGCCGATTCGCGGATGGCCCGGCGCTCGACCTGCGTGGATCCGCAGGGCACGCACACGATGATCCGCGGGCTGGGGGAGAACAGCCGGTTCTCGTGGACCATCCGGATGAACTGCTTGAGCATCTGCTCGGTGACGGTGAAGTCGGCGATGACGCCGTCCTTCATGGGGCGGATGGCCTGGATGTTGCCGGGCACCTTGCCGAGCATCTGCTTGGCCTGGGAGCCCACGGCCGCGATGGTCTTCTTGGCGTTCGGGCCGCCTTCCTCGCGGATGGCGACCACGGAGGGTTCGTCGAGGACGATGCCCTTGCCCCGGACGTAGATCAGCGTGTTCGCGGTGCCGAGGTCGACGGCGAGGTCGTTCGAAAAGTACTTGCGCAAAAACCCGAACATGCCGGTCCTGTGTGTAGTGGGGCGGGCTGCGCTGCCGCGGGACTATCCAGCTCGGTTCGGCAGGCTGTGCGGTCGACGGGAATCGATTCGGTTCGAAAAATCAACGGCCGATGATACCGTATAATTCTCCGACATCCGGGCCATTGTGGGCCGCATTCTCGCGGGTTCGCGGCCTATCGCGCAAGCATTTGCGGCGCCGGTCGTTCCGGCTCGATGCGCCCCCGGTACCCGCGGCATCCCCACTGCATCGGATCCCCGTTTCACTGCCGACCACGCCATGGCGCTCACGCTCGACGAAGTCCATCGCATCGCCCACCTTGCGCGCATCGCGATCGACGGCCCCGAAGCCGAACACACCCTGGCCCGGCTGAACGAGATCTTCGCCCTGATCGAGCGCATGCAGGCGGTGGACACCACCGGCGTCGAGCCGATGACCCATGCCGAGGACATTGCGCTGCGCCTGCGCGACGACGAGGTGACCGAGCCCGATCGCCGCGACGAGTACCAGGCGGTGGCGCCCGCGGTGGCCGACGGCCTCTACCTCGTGCCCAGGGTGCTCGAGTGAGCCGCGGCGCACCGATCGAGCGGCGCACCGCGGCCGAGCTCGCCGCCGGCCTGGCCGAGGGCGAGTTCTCGGCGGTCGAGCTCGCCCGCCATTTCCTCGCCCGCATCGAGGCGAGCGAGCTCAACGCCTTCATCGACGTGCAGCCCGAGCTCACGCTCGAGCAGGCGCGGGCGGCCGACGAACGGCTCGCGGCCGGCGAACGCGGCCCCTTGCTGGGCGTGCCGCTCGCCCACAAGGACATCTTCGTCACGCGCGGCTGGCGCAGCACCGCCGGCTCGCGCATGCTCGCCGACTATCGCAGCCCCTTCGATGCCACCGTCGTCGAGCGGCTGGCGGCGGCCGGGGCCGTGTGCCTCGGCAAGACGAACTGCGACGAGTTCGCGATGGGCTCGGCGAACGAGAACAGCCACTTCGGGCCGGTGCGCAATCCCTGGGATACCACCGCCATCGCCGGCGGCTCGTCCGGCGGGGCGGCCGCCGCGGTGGCCGCCGGCCTTGCGCCGGTCGCCACCGCGACCGACACCGGCGGCTCGGTGCGCCAGCCTGCCTCGATGTGCGGCATCACCGGCATCAAGCCCACCTACGGGCGGGTATCGCGCTACGGCATGATCGCCTATGCCTCCAGCCTCGACCAGGCCGGTGCGATGGGGCGCGATGCCGCCGACTGCGCCCGGCTGCTCTCGGCCATGGCGGGCTTCGATCCCCGCGACGCCACCAGCCTCGAGCGCCCCGCCGAGGACTTCGGCCGCGCCATCGGCCAGCCGATCGAGGGCCTGCGCATCGGCCTGCCCAGGGAATACTTCGGCGAGGGCCTCGCGCCCGACGTGCGGGCGGCGATCGAGTCGGCGATCGAGGTGCTGCGCGCAGCCGGCGCCGTCACCGTGGACATCTCCCTGGCGCGCACCGAGCTCGCGATCCCCGCCTACTATGTCATCGCGCCGGCCGAGGCCTCGAGCAACCTGTCGCGCTTCGACGGGGTGCGCTACGGCCATCGCGCCGCCGATCCCGCGGACCTCCTCGACCTCTACGAGCGCAGTCGCGCCGAGGGCTTCGGCGCCGAGGTCAAGCGGCGCATCCTGGTGGGCACCTACGTCCTGTCGCACGGCTACTACGACGCCTACTACCTGCAGGCGCAGAAGCTGCGGCGGCTGATCGCGGACGACTTCCGCGCGGCCTTCGAGTCGGTGGACGTGATCGCCGCGCCGGTGAGCCCCACCGTCGCCTGGGACCTCGGCGAGCGGGTGGACGACCCGGTGCGCAACTACCTCGCCGACGCCTTCACCCTGCCGGCCTCGCTCGCCGGCCTGCCCGGGCTGTCGATGCCCGCCGGCTTCGGTGAACGCGGCCGTCCCGTGGGCCTGCAGCTCATCGGCCGCTGGTTCGACGAGGCCCGGCTGCTCGGCATCGCGGGCCGCTTCCAGCAGGACACCGACTGGCATCGGCGACATCCCGGAGCGAGCGCATGAATCCGTCACTCCATCCCCACGCCTCGGCGCCGGTCGCCCGGCGGCCGGCATCGCGCGCGACACGCTCCGTCCGGGCGCTGGCCGCCGGCCTCGCGCTCGCCGCGCTGGCCGGCTGCGGCATCGGGGGCGGCGCCGCCCCGGGCGCCGGGCGCACGCCGATCGCCGACCAGCGCATCGAGCTCGCCGGACGCTGCAACCAGGTGGACGTGGACGGCTTCGGCGAGAACGCGGTGCTCGACGTCCGGAACAACCAGGTGACCGCCCTGCGCTGGACCATCAAGGTCGGCAAGCGCGGGACCTGCACCTTCAACGGCGACGACTTCCGCCAGGTGAAGTCGCGCCCGCACATCGAGCTCGTCGCGCGCGACGGCTCGGGCTGCAAGCTGATGGTCTGGCAGGACCCGCGCCGCGTCACGCTCGGCCATGCCGGCTGCGAGCGCTGGTGCAGCCCGCGCACCATCTACGACAAGGCCTGGCCGGTGATGTTCGACCCGCGCACCGGCGGCTGCGCCAGGCTGGGCTGAGGACGGGGATCCGCATGCAGTGGGAAGTCGTCATCGGGCTGGAAACCCATGTGCAGCTGGCGACGCGCTCCAAGATCTTCTCGGGCGCCTCGACCGCCTTCGGGGCCGAGCCAAACACCCAGGCGAGCGCGGTGGACCTCGCGCTGCCGGGCGTACTGCCGGTGCTCAACCGCGAGGCCGTCGCCCACGCGATCCGCTTCGGCCTGGCGGTGGACGCCACGGTGGCGCCCGTGTCGGTGTTCGCCCGCAAGAACTATTTCTACCCGGACCTGCCCAAGGGCTACCAGATCAGCCAGTACGCGATCCCCGTCGTGCAGGGCGGCCATCTCGACATCGCCTGGGAGGACGGCCGCGAGCGGCACGACAAGCGCATCCGGCTGACCCGCGCCCATCTCGAGGAGGACGCCGGCAAGTCGGTGCACGACGCGTTCGACGGCATGAGCGGCATCGACCTCAACCGCGCCGGCACGCCGCTGCTCGAGATCGTCACCGAGCCCGACATGCGCTCGGCCAGGGAGGCGGCCGCCTATGCCCGGACCCTCCACGCCCTCGTGGTGTGGCTCGGCATCTGCGACGGCAACCTCCAGGAGGGCTCGTTTCGCTGCGACGCCAACGTCTCGGTACGCCCGCTCGGGCAGGAGGCCCTCGGCACCCGGACCGAGATCAAGAACCTCAACTCCTTCCGCTTCCTCGAGCGGGCGATCGACTTCGAGGTGCGCCGCCAGATCGAGCTGATCGAGGACGGCGGCACGGTGGTGCAGGAAACCCGGCTCTACGATCCGGATCGCGACGAGACGCGCTCGATGCGCACCAAGGAAGACGCGCACGACTACCGCTACTTCCCCGATCCCGACCTGC
>CAZDYQ010000112.1:7472-9400 GCA_964509685.1 uncultured Burkholderiaceae bacterium | reverse complement strand
GGCTCGGTCAACAAGGTGATGGGGCTGTCGGCGACCATCGTCGGCGCCCTGCTGGGCGGCGCCTGGCTCGCGAAGCGCTCGCTCTACAACGCGCTGATGGTCTTCGGGATCGCCCAGGCGGTGTCGAACCTCGGCTACTGGGTGTTGTCGGTGCTGCCGCAGGATCTGGTCCTGATGGCGATCATGGTGGGCCTCGAGAACCTCTGCGGTGGCATGGGCACCGCCGCGTTCGTCGCCTTCCTGATGGCGCTCACGGACCGGCGCTTCTCGGCGGCCCAGTACGCGCTGCTCTCGGCGCTCGCCTCGGTCGGGCGCGTGTACGTGGGGCCCGCCTCCGGCGTGCTGGTGGCCGCGGTCGGCTGGCCGAGCTTCTACCTGTTCACCGTGCTGACGGCGCTGCCCGGCATCGCGCTGCTCTGGTGGCTGCGCGACGAGGTGCGGGCGCTCTCGCCGGAGCCGGAGCCGGTCAGAAGTTGATCCCGAGCCATTCGCGCACCTGCTCGTGCAGGTCGCCGGCGAAGTCCTCGGGACTGCCCTGCGCGGTGATCTCGCCCAGGCTCAGCACGTAGATGTGGTGCGCCATCGAGACCACGCGGCGCACGTTGTGGTCCACCAGCAGGATGCCCATGCCGCCCCTGGCGAAGGCGTCGATCCACTGGAAGACCTCGGCCGCCACCCGCGGCGCGAGCCCGATGCTCGGCTCGTCGATCAGGCACACCTTGGGCTGGACCATGTAGGCCTTGGCGAACTCGAGCGACTTCTGCTGGCCGCCGGAGAGGTCGCCCGCCTGGGCCGACAGCTTTTCCTTCAGCACCGGGAAGCGCTCGAGCGTCTCCTCGAATCGCTGCTCCAGCACGTCGCCGTAGCGCTTGCGTCGGCCCTCGAGGGCGAGCCGCAGGTTCTCGGCGACCGTCATGTACGGGAAGAGGCTCGACTCCTGCGGGATGTACCAGAGCCCCTCGTCGATCATGGTGTGCGGCCCTTTGCCCGTGATCTCGCGGCCGCCGAGGGTGATGCGGCCGCTCTTGGGCGTGAGGAAGCCGCACAGCGCCTTCATGAGCGTGGACTTGCCGGCGCCGTTCAGGCCGATCAGGCCGCTGATCCGGCCGGCGTGGACCTCGAGCGACACGTCGCGCAGGACGTCGATGTCGCCGAGGTACCCGGCCGTGACGCCTTCCATGGAGAGCAGCGGCCCGGACATGTCAGCGTCCCTGGTCATGTTCCTGCTCCTCGTCCTCGGCGTCCGCGCCGAGATAGGCCTCGATCACGGCGCGGTCGTTGAGCACCTCCTGGGTCGGGCCGTCGGCGAGCACCTTGCCGTTGTTCATGCACACCGAACGCCTGCACAGCTCCACCACCACCGGCATGTCGTGGCTCACGAGGACGAAGGTCTGTCCGTTCGCGTTGCGCTGGCGAATGAAGGTCGCCATGATCTCCTTCATCGTGGGATGCACCGCGGCAAAGGGTTCGTCGAGCAGCGCGATGCGCGGCGGCACCATGAAGCAGGCGCCGAACTCCAGGAGTTTCTTCTGGCCGCCCGAGAGCTGCCCGCCGTCGAGGTGCATCACGTGGGTGAGCTGGAGTTCTTCCAGCAGCTCCACGGCCCGCTCGCCGGCCCGGTCCTCGTCGAGGCCGAGTGCCATGCCGCAGACCACCAGGTTGTCGAAGGCGCTTACCCGGTTGAAGACCCGGGTCATCTGGAACATGCGCAGCACGCCCAGGCGGGTGAGCTGGGTGGGATCGAGCCCCAGGACGCTTCGGCCGTCGAGCCGGACCTCGCCGGCGTCGGCGCGCAGGTGGCCCGACAGCACATTGAGCAGCGTGGTCTTGCCGGAGCCGTTCGGACCGATCAGGCCGACCAGCTCGCCTTCCGACACGTCCATGCCGACGCCGTCGAGCGCCTTGAGGCCGCCGAAGCGCTTGCGGAT
>CAZDYQ010000112.1:0-7372 GCA_964509685.1 uncultured Burkholderiaceae bacterium | reverse complement strand
ACACGTCCATGCCGACGCCGTCGAGCGCCTTGAGGCCGCCGAAGCGCTTGCGGATGTCGCGAATCTCGAGCAGCGCCATCACGCCCCCTTCGCCGCGGCCGTCGCTTCGCGCCGCCGGACGAACGCGGCGCGCGCCAGGCCCCAGAGGCCTTCGCGGAAGAAGCGCGCGAAGATGATGACCAGCAGCGCGAAGACGATCATCTGGATGTTGCCCACGTCGCGCAGCAGCTCCGAGGCGACGTACACGAGCACCGCCCCGATGAGCGGGCCCACGAGGGTGCCCATGCCGCCGATCACGACCATCGCGATCACCATGCCGGTCTGCGCGATCAGGCCGAGCTCGGGGCTGACGAGCCGGGCGAAGGTGCCGTAGAGGCCGCCCGCGAGCCCGCAGATGGCGCAGCTCACCAGGAACGCGATCGTCTTGGCCCGCACCACGTCGATGCCGCGGCTCGCCGCGCCGATCTCGTCGTCGCGGATCGCCTGGAAGAAGCGGCCGTACCGCGAGCGCAGCAGCAGGAACACGCCGACCGTGATGGCCGCGAGCACCACGAGGAAGAGGTAGTAGTTGCCGATGCGGCTCTCGACCAGGCCGGGCACGTTGAGGCCCTGGTCGCCCCGGGTGAAGTCGATGGAGTTGTAGATGAGCAGCCGCACGATCTCGGCGAACGAGAGCGTGGTGAGCGCCAGGTAGGGGCCCGAGAGCCGCAGCACGATGCGGCCCAGCGCCAGGCCGATGATGCCGGGGATCACGAACGACAGGGGCACGCCGATCGCCAGCGGCACGTTCCAGTGCCATGCGAGCAGGCCCGTGGTGTAGCCGCCGAGCATGGCGAAGGCGGCGGGCGCGAGCGAGAACTGCCCGGTATAGCCCGCGAGCAGGTTCCAGCCGGTGGAGAGCATCGCGAAGTACATGCTCACGATGAGCACGCCCAGCCAGTAGGGGGAGGTGACGACGGCCGGCGCGAGCGCCAGCAGGACGATCACCACGAGCGACAGGCGCATCTCCTGGGAGAGCTTGCTGCGCAGGAAGGCGGGATGCTGCGGGATCGCCATGGCCTAGACCTCCCGCGCCCGCTCGCCGAACAGCCCCTGCGGGCGGAGCAGCAGCACCAGGATGAGGACCACCAGGCCGAAGGTGTCGCGATAGTCGTAGGAGATGTACACGGCGCCGAAGCTCTCGAGGACGCCGAGCGCGAGCGCGGCGATGATGCTGCCCGGGACCGAACCCATGCCGCCGATCACGACGATGACGTAGGACTTGACCGCCGGGAAGATGCCGACATCGGGCGACGGATTGATGATCGGCGCGAGCAGCGCGCCGGCCAGCGCCGCGAGGACGCCCGAGGCCATGAAGATGATGCTGCTCGCGCGGCCGGTGTCGATGCCGGCGATGGAGGCCCCCAGCCGGTTCTGCGCGACGGCCTGGACCTGCCGGCCCCAGAGCGAGCGCTTGATGAACAGCGCGAGCGCCACCAGGAGCAGGATCGCGATGCCGGCGGTGATCAGCCTGTGGCCGCTCACCATGAACGGGCCGATCGCCATGCGGGTCACGTCCGACAGGGCGGGGCCGCGCATCGGGTAGGGACCGATCACCTTGTCGACGAGGTTGATGAGCAGCAGCGAGAGGCCGAAGGTGACGACCACCGCGTACTCGTCCTTCATGAGTGCCCAGGACCCGTAGCCGGTGTAGAGCGGGCGCATGAGCCAGCGCTCCGTCAGCCAGCCCAGGGCGGCGCCGCCGGCGGCCGCGACGGGCAGGGCGATCCAGGGCGACACGCCCAGGCCCAGCGACACCAGGGTGTAGGTGTACGCGCCGATCATGTAGAACTCGCCGTGGGCGAAGTTCACGACCTTCAGGATGCCGAAGATCATGGTCAGGCCGACGGCCATGAGCGCGTAGAACAGGCCCATGATGAGGCCGTTCACGAAGAGGTCGAGAGCGAGCAATCGGGTCTCCTCGCGGCGACCGCTGGCCCGGTCGTCGCGTGATCAGGGGACGCCGGGCGCGCCGCGGCGCGCCCGGCCCGGCCGTCTCAGTTGGCCGGCTTGAGCACCTTGTCGATCATCAGCGGTTCGCCGGGAACCTGGATCAGCGTGGTCTTGCTGATGGGCTGGTTCACCTCGGTCAGCTGGTAGGTGACGTAGGGAATCTCGACCCACTGCTGGAAGGTGTAGCCCTTTTCCTGCGAGAACCGGAACTTGCCGCGGGTCTCCTCGAACTCGCCCTCGCGCAGCGCCTTGAGGATCGCCTCGCTGTCGGTCGAGCCCGCCTTCTCGATCGCACGGGCGATCAGCAGCACCGAGTCGGCCGCCTGGAAGATCAGCCGGTTCGGCTCGTTGCCCGTGTTCTTCTGGTAGGTCTCGCCGACCTGCTTGCCGAGGTCCGGCATCGGCATCGCGGGATGGTACAGGCCGAAGGCCAGCATGTACTTGCCGGCCTCCTTCACGTTCTGCCAGAAGTCCGGATAGTCCGCGATCCCCGCGCCGTCGTAGAAGGCGGTCTTCGCGCTCGGGGCGACGCCCTGCTCGTAGAGCTGGTTCATCAGGATGTACGCGGCCGGCGGCAGCATGATGTTGACCACCAGCTCGGGCGGGCTCCCGCGCAGCGGCAGCACCGCCGGCGTGAAGTCCTTGCCGGCCCGGTCGAGCGCGACGTACTTGTAGCTGGTGTCGGGCGCTTCCTTCTTCAGGAACTCGCCGAGCAGCTTGGCCTGGCCGATGCCGTAGTCGGTGTTCTCGGCGAAGGCCACCACGCTCTTGACCTTGAGCGCCGCGATGGTCTCGGCCATGGCCGATGACACGCGCGTGTTGTAGTTGCCCGGGTTGAAGACCTCGGGGTAGCCCTTCGTCCGGACGTCGTCCGACCAGCAGTTCGTGTTGATGTAGGGCGTCCTGGTGCGATGCGCGACCTCGATCTCGGCCAGGCACACGGAGCTCTGGTGGCCCCCGGTGACGGCGACGACGTTGTCGCGGTTGATGAGCTTCTCGACGGCCGCACGCCCCTTCTCGGGAATGCCCTGGTTGTCCTCGTAGACCACCTTGAGGGGACGGCCGAGCACGCCGCCCTTCTCGTTGAGCATCTTGACGACGATGTCGATGCCGTCCTTGACCTGGGTGCCCTGGACCACCGAACCCGGGGGCGACTGGGCGATGCTCACGCCGATGACGATGGGATCGGCCGCATACGATGCCGCCGCCAGCGCGGTCGCCGAAGCGGCGAACGCGAACCGCAGGAACTGTCTCATGGGTTCTCCTCCTCGATCGTGATGGCCCTGTGGATGCCGGTGGCTGTCCCAGTTCGCGCCCGCCGGCTATAGTTCCGACGTTTCCGCTTGTGGTCCAACCGGTCAGACCAGTTGCCGCAATCGTGCCGGCGGCACCGCGTGCTGTCAATCGTGGGCGGGCGGCGGGGACGCGACCAGGCGAGGCGGGGGACGAGACACGGATGAGCACCGTCGAGGAGATCGCGCGCAAGCTGCAGCGCAGGATGCGCAGCAGGTCGTGGCGGGCCGCGGGCCGGCTGCCGGGCCAGCGCGAGCTCGCGAGCGAGATGGGGGTGAGCCGCGCGTCGCTGCGCGAGGCGATCGCGATGCTCGAGAGCCTGGGGCTGCTGCGCAGCGAGCCCGGGCGCGGCGTGTTCATCGCGAGCCCCGGCGACGAGCCGGGTGCGGTGCGTGCGCGCGGGCCCTGGCGGTTCCAGCAGCGCTATGCGCTGCGGGACATCTACCTGGTGCGCAACGAGCTGGAGGAGCTCGCCGCGGCGATGGCCGCCAGCGTGATCACCCCCGGGGGACTGGCCCGCCTGCGGGCCACCATCGAGCGGATGGCGGCGGCCGCCGACGCCGGCGACCTGCTGCAGGTCTCCGAGGCCGACCACGCCTTCCACGCGATCGTCGTGGACATCGCGGGAAGCCCCATGCTGCGCGACCTGTCGGAGAGCATCGCGGAAGTGGTCGAGCACAGCCGGCGGCTGCCGCTCTCCGAGCCCGGGCGGGTGCGCGAGCCGATCCTCGAGCACGAGGCCATCGTCGAGGCGCTCGCCAGCGGCTCGCCGAGGGCCGCGCGCCGGGCGATGCGCATGCACATCCGCAATGCGGCGGCGCGCGTGGGCGTCAGCCTGCAGGTGCCGGGAGGCTAGGACGCGGCGCGCCGCCCCGCATGGCGCCCGGGCCCGGCGGCCGGGCGCCGTGGAAGGGTCAGCGGTCCTCGAACTTCGGCGCGCGCTTCCCCAGGAAGGCGAGCACGGCCTCGTGCTGGTCGTGGGTGCTCTGGGCCAGCGCCTGCATCGCGGCGGCCATCTCGAGCGCGGTGTGCAACGGCACCTGCTGCGACTCGCGCAGCAGCCGCTTGGTCAGGCGCAGCGAGTGCACCGGCTGGCGCGCGATCTTCTCGGCCAGCTCGCGCGCGGCGGGCATGAGCTTGTCGTCGTCCACCACACGGGAGACGAGGCCGCAGGCGAGCGCTTCCTCGGCATCGACGAAGTCGCCCGTGAAGGTCATCTCGGCGGCCTTCGACATGCCGACCGCGCGCGGCAGGAACCAGGCCCCGCCATCGCCCGAGACGAGCCCCACGCGCAGGAAGCTCTCGGCGAATCGCGCCTTGCGCCCGGCGATGCGGATGTCGCACATCGTGGCGAGGTCGCAGCCAGCGCCCACGGCGGCGCCGTTGACCGCGGCGATCGACGGCGCCTCGAGCGCGTACATCGCCATGGGGATGCGCTGGATGCCGTGGATGTAGCCTCGCCGCGCCTCGGCCGGGCCGCCGCCGAAGAGGCCGGTCCGGTCGCGCATGTTCTTGACGTTGCCCCCCGAGGAGAAACCTTCGCCCGCACCGGTGATGATCACGCAGCCGACGCTCAGGTCCGCGTTGATGCGATCGACCGCGGCCACCAGGGCCTCGACGATGGAGTCGGAAAGCGCATTGCGGGTTTCGGGCTCGTTGAGGGTGAGGGTGACGACGCGGCCATCCTGCTCGTAGATCACGGGTTCGGACATGGACTGACTCCTGTTGTCGGTGGACGGCGCAGCCGCTCGGGCGGCGGGCCTGGACTGGGCGAACGACGCCGCCGCAGGGCCGCGGCGCCATCGTCGCATTGCGCATTGTGCCGCCTCGAGGGGCGAAGCACGGCCCGATCGCGCGATCCGGGTACAAGAATCGGCGCGGGTAGCGTAGGCTTGCGGCAGAACCGCTTGCCTGGAGACATCCCCGATGCGCGTATTCGACTTCGAACCGGTCCGGATGCCGGATTCGGTCCCGGCCCTGCGCGAGGAGGTCCGTAACCTCATTGCCGCGGAAGTGGCCGCCGGCGCCTTCACGCCCTCGCGCAACTCATGGAACACCTTCGATCCGGATTTCAGCCGCAAGATCGGGGCGCGGGGCTGGATCGGCATGAGCTGGCCGAAGGAATACGGCGGCTCGGAACGGTCGATGCTCGAGCGCTATGTCGTGATCGAGGAGCTTCTCGCGGGCGGGGCGCCGGTAGGCGCCCACTGGATCGCCGACCGGCAGAGCGGCCCGCAGATCCTGCGCCATGGCAGCGAGCGGGCGCGACGCGAGATCCTGCCCCGGATCGCGCGCGGCGAGTGCTATTTCTGCATCGGCATGAGCGAGCCCGACTCCGGATCGGACCTGGCCGCCGTGCGCACGCGCGCCGACAAGGTCGATGGCGGCTGGAAGATCACCGGCACCAAGGTCTGGACCAGCAATGCGCACCGGACCCACTACGCGATCGTGCTCGCGCGCACCGCGCCGAAGTCCGACGACCGGCATGCCGGCATGACGCAGTTCATCTGCGACATGAAGGCGCCCGGTGTGAGCATCCGCCCGATCTACAACCTCTACGGCGGGCACGATTTCAACGAGGTGGTCTTCGACGGCTGTTTCGTGCCCGACGACATGGTGCTCGGCGAGGTGGGCGCCGGATGGAAGATGGTCACGGGCGAACTCGCGTTCGAGCGCAGCGGGCCCGACCGCTTCATGTCCACCTACCAGCTGCTGCGCGAGGCGATCCGCCAGGTGGGCGAGGAACCCGACGAGCGCCAGGCCGAGGAGATCGGTCGCCTGGTGGCGCACCTGGCGACCCTGCGGCGGATGTCGAGCTCCATCGCGGGGCGCATCGACCGGGGCGACGATCCCGCCATTGCGGCGGCGCTGGTCAAGGACGTCGGCACGAGCTTCGAGCGCGAGATACCCGAGGTGGTGCGCAGGATCCTGCCGGTGGAGCCTACCCTCGGGCCGGGTACCGGCTTCGACGAGCTGCTGGGGATCGCGATGCTGCGCTCGCCGTCCTTCACGATCCGGGGCGGCACGCGGGAGATCCTCCGGGGCATGATCGCCCGCGGCCTGGGCCTGCGCTGAGAAGGCGGGGACGACGAGATGACCGGAGACGCGAACATGAACGATGCGCTGCTGCGCACCGTGGACCGGATCGCGGCGGATCACGCCACGCGCGACGTGCGCGAGGCGGCCGAGCGCGGCGACTTCCCGGCCGACCTGTGGGCGGCGCTCGAGGACGTGGGGCTCGCCCGCGCCTGCGTGCACGAGTACGCGGGAGGCGCGGGGCTGTCCGTGCCCGACGCGATGCTGGCCCTGCGCCGCAGCGCCTACCATGCCCTGCCGGTGCCGCTCGCCGAGACGATGCTGGCCAATCGCCTGCTGGCGGAAGCCGGCATCGCGCTGCCCGACGGTCCGGTCACGATCGCCGCCGCCACGGCGGGCCAGCCGCCGGCGAGCCTTCGGCGCGACGACGGGGGCGGACGCCTCTCGGGCATCGCGCCGAGGGTGCCCTGGGCGGCGGACTGCCCCCATGCGGTGCTCGCGGCCGTGGACGGCGACGAAAGCTTCCTGGTGCTGGCGGCGCTCGACGAGGATGCGATCCCGGGCAGGTCCGCCAACCTGGCGAGCGAGCCGCGCTGTGCGGTGGCGCTCGATGCCGCGCGCATCGTCGCGCTCGCCCCCATGCCCGACGCCGCCGAGCGCATCCTCCTCGAGGGCGCGCTCGCGCGCAGCGTGCAGATGGCGGGCGCGCTGGAGGCGGCGATGGACATCGCCCTGCGCTACTCGGGCGAGCGGATCCAGTTCGGGCGGCCGATCGCGAAGTTCCAGGCCGTCCAGCACATGCTCGCCGTGATGGCCGGCCAGGTCGCCAGCGCCCGCGCGGCGGCGGACCAGGCCGTGGAGGCCAGCGCGTCGGGCCCCTCCGCGCTGCATGTCGCGATCGCGAAGGCGCGTACCGGCGAGGCCGCGGGTCAGGGGGCGGAGATCGCGCACCAGGTGCTGGGGGCGATCGGCTTCACCCGCGAGCATTCGCTCCATTACCTGACGCGCCGCCTCTGGTCGTGGCGCGACGAGTTCGGCGGCGAATCGTGGT
>CAZDYQ010000111.1:0-9477 GCA_964509685.1 uncultured Burkholderiaceae bacterium | reverse complement strand
CGAAGTCGCGCTTCGCCCGCCTGACCCGCTTCGTCACCGACATCATGCTGTCGGCGCCGTCGATCGTCATCGGCCTGTTCGTGTATGCGATCGTGGTCGCGCCCACCCGCCAGTTCTCGGGCTGGGCCGGCTCGATGGCGCTGTCGCTGATCGCCATACCCGTGGTGGTGCGCACCACCGAGAACATGCTGGGCCTGGTGCCGGGAAGCCTGCGCGAGGCCGCCTTCGCCCTGGGCACGCCACGCTGGAAGGTGAACCTCGCGGTGACGCTGCGGGCCGTGCGCGGCGGCGTGATCACCGGCGTGCTGCTCGCGATCGCCCGGATCTTCGGCGAGACGGCGCCGCTGCTCTTCACTTCGCTCTCCAACCAGTTCTTCAATGCCGACATGGGCAAGCCGATGGCTAGCCTGCCCGTGGTGATCTACAACTTCGCGCTCAGCCCCTACGAAGACTGGCAGCGTCTCGCCTGGGGCGGCGCGGCGCTCATCGCGCTCATCGTGCTGGCGATCAACATCGTCGCCCGCACGCTGTTCCGCGACGCTCCCCGCAACGGATGAACCGGACCACAGGACCCGACATGAGACCCGTCTTGCTCGATGGTCGCGACACCGTCTCGCCGCTGGTGACCGACGCGGTCATGCAGGTGCGCGACCTCGACTTCTACTACGGCAAGTTCCAGGGCCTGAAGAAGGTCACGATGGACCTCGCCCGCAACAAGGTCACCGCCTTCATCGGGCCGTCGGGCTGCGGCAAGTCCACCTTGCTGCGCACCTTCAATCGCATGTTCGACCTCTACCCCGGCCAGCGCGCCGAGGGCCAGATCCTGTTCAACGGCAAGAACATCCTCGATCCGCGCCAGGACGTGAACCTGCTGCGGGCGAAGGTCGGCATGGTCTTCCAGAAGCCGACACCGTTTCCCATGACGATCTTCGAGAACGTCGCCTTCGGCGTGCGCCTCTACGAGCCGCTGAAGGGCCGCGACATGGAAGAGCGGGTGGAATGGGCCCTGCGCAAGGCCGCGCTGTGGGAAGAGGTCAAGGACAAGCTGCACCAGAGCGGGCTCAGCCTGTCGGGAGGCCAGCAGCAGCGGCTGTGCATCGCCCGCATGGTGGCGGTCAGGCCGGAGGTACTGCTGCTCGACGAGCCCACCAGCGCGCTCGACCCGATCTCCACGGCGAAGATCGAGGAGCTCGTGAACGAGCTCAAGAACGACTACACGATCGCGATCGTCACCCACAACATGCAGCAGGCGGCGCGGATCTCGGACTTCACGACCTACATGTACCTCGGCGAGCTGATCGAGTTCGGGCGAACCGACGAGATCTTCATCAAGCCCCGCAAGAAGGCGACCGAGGACTACATCACCGGCCGTTTCGGCTGACGGCGACACCCCTGGAACCGGACCGGAGGCAGTCCATGGAACATACCTACCGTCCCTTCGATGCGGACATCGACAACCTGCGCAGCGCCGTCACCACGATGGGTGGCCTGGTCGAGCGCCAGCTGATCCGCGCGGTGGACGCCGTGCGCAACCTCGACCTCCGGCTGCTCGCCCAGGTGCTGACGGACGAAGGCGTCGTCAACCAGCTGCATCTCGAGACCGACCTGCGCTGCAACCAGACCATCGCCCGGCGCCAGCCGATCGCGGTGGACCTGCGCGAGATCATCGCCGTCCTGCACATCAACAACGACCTCGAGCGCATCGGCGACGAGGCCAAGAAGATCGCGCTGAAGTCGCGCGCCTTCGAGGCGAGCGGCGGGCTGCCCATACCGGCGGAGCGGGTCGAGGAGGTGACCGGCATCGTGGTCGAGATGCTGCGCGGGGCGCTCGACGCGTACATCCGCCACGACACCGACGGCGCCAAGGCGGTGGCGGCCCGCGACGACGAGGTCGATGCCCTGCGCGACGCGCTGATCGGCGAGCTGATGGAGCGTATCAGCGGAACCCCGGGCATCGTGTCGCAGGCGCTGGCGATGATCTTCGTCGTGCAGTCGATCGAGCGCGCCGGCGACCACGCCAAGAACATCGCCGAGTACGTGGTTCACGTCGTCGAGGGCTCGGACGTGCGCCACCAGCCGGGAACGAGGGCCTAGCTCGCGTCCTGGGGCGCCGACGGGGGGGATGGCACGAACTCGGGCCGGATCACCCGCGGCGGCGAGAACCGCAGCGTGAAGCGGCTGCCCTTGCCGGCCTTGCTCTCGATCAGGAGCTCGGCGCCATGCCGGTTGGCGATGTGCTTGACGATCGCCAGCCCGAGGCCGGTGCCGCCGGTGACGCGCGAGCGCGCCCGGTCCACGCGATAGAAGCGCTCGGTGAGCCGCGGCAGGTGCTCGGCGGGGATGCCGATGCCCGTGTCGACCACGGAGAGCGCGCCGCGGCCGTTCTGGTCCTGCCATTCGAGCGACACGCGCCCGCCATCCGGCGTGTAGCGCACCGCGTTGCTCAGCAGGTTGCGGATCGCGCTCTCGATCTCGACCGCGACGCCGAGCAGGCGCAGGCCCGGCGGGATGTCGGCCTCGATCGTGTGGCGGCCGCCGGAGAGGACGCGCGCCTCGTCGAGCAGGGTCGCGCAGAGCTTGTCGATCTCGATCGGCTCGTCGGCCGGCTTGTCGATGGCCGACTCGAGCGAGGAGAGGGTGAGCAGGTCCTCGACGAGGCGCTGCATGGTCCGGCTGTGCTTGGCGATCGATTCGAGGTACTGGCGCCGCTCGTCCGGGCCGAGGTCGAGCTCGAGCATGGTCTCGGCGAAGCCGCCGATGACGGTGATCGGCGTGCGGATCTCGTGCGAGACGTTGGCGACGAAGTCGCTGCGCATCGCGTCGAGGCGGGCCTGGTCGGTGATGTCGCGCACGATCAGGAGCTTCTTCGCGTCGTCGCTCGCGTGCACGCGGATCTCGAAGGTACGGCCGGGCCGGTTGGGCAGGCCGAGCCGAAGCGGCCGGGAGAAATGCCCGGCGTCGAGGTAGTCGACGAACTCCGGCTGGTTGAGGAAGTGGTGCACCGGGCGACGGTTCCCGAAGACGCCGTGCAGGTCGCGGGCGGTCACGTTGGCCCATTCGACGTGGTTGAAGCGATCGAGCAGCATCAGGCCGTCGGGCAGCCGGTCGACCGCGGCGCGCAGCTGCTCCAGCTCGTCCGACAGTTCGCGCTGCTCCTCGGCCTCGGTGCGCATGAAGCGGGCGAGCCGGTCCAGCGGCCGGCGCCAGGCGCCGAACCCGATGGGCACGTCGCGCATCTTCGGCAGGCCCGCCCAGTGGTTGAGCCGGCCGAGGAACCAGGCGTGGTAGAGCGCCAGCACGGCGAGCCAGCCGCCCAGCCAGATCGCTGCGGCGAGCGCCATGCCCGCGCGGAACAGGGCGGCGCCCACGAGGATCGCGAGCAGCGGGATCCCGAGGCTGACGAGGCCGATCATGCGGCCGCGAGCCGGTAGCCGCCGCCGCGCACGGTCTCGATGAGACGGTCGTGGCCGGTCGGGCGAAGCGCCAGCCGCAGCCGACGGATGTGGACGTCCACGGTGCGTTCCTCGATGTAGACCCCGTCGCCCCAGACCTTGTCGAGCAGGCGCGAGCGCGACAGCACGCGGTCGGGATTGCGCAGGAAGTAGTGCAGCAGCCTGAACTCCGTCGGGCTCAAGGCGAGCTCGGCCTCTCCCGCGAATGCCCGGTGCGTGTCCGGCTCGATCCGCAGGCCACCGACCTCGACGGGGTCTTCGGTCGCGTCGGGCGCCGCCCGGCGCAGGAGCGCGCGCACGCGAGCGAGCAGCTCGCGCGGGGAAAAGGGCTTGGTGACGTAGTCGTCGGCGCCGGACTCGAAGCCCTGCAGCTTGTCGCCTTCCTGGGCGCGCGCCGTGAGCATGATCACGGGGATATCGCGGGTGCTCGCGCGCTCGCGCAGGCGCCGGATGAAATCGACGCCGGATATGCCGGGCAGCATCCAGTCGAGCACGACAAGGTCGGGCCGCTCGGCATCGATGAGGCTCGATGCGCTGTCGGCATCGCCCGCCTCGCGCACGGCGTAGCCAGCATGGCGGAAGTTCACGGCAACCAGTTCCCGGATGGCGGGTTCGTCCTCGACGATCAGTATCCTCGCGGACACGGCGACGGCCTCGTATCGGTACGGGCTTGCAGATTATGACAAAGACTTGACGGTTTCATGACGCGGCGCCCGGATCGCTCCAGTCATAGCGCAGCGGCCCGCCCGCGGGGCGGTTGCGGCCGATGGCGAGTCGCCACGAGACGACGAGGATCGGCGGCGCGATGACCGGCGAGGGCGCGGCCTCGCGGCGCGCGCCCCGTACCAGGGTGAGGTGCGGTACCAGGGGCCGCTCGTCGAACTCGCACGACAGCTCGCGCAGCGCACGACGCACTTCCCCGTCGATTGCGTCGAGCCAGCCGGGTGTCGCGTCGGGACCGGCCCAGAGGAGCGCCGGGCGCGTGCGGTTCCCGAACCGCCCCAGCCGGCCGAGCGCGAGCGGCCCGAACCGCCCCGGCCTCGCCAGCGGCGCCACGGCCCGTTCGAGGCGCCCGGCGAAGGCGGCCTCGCGCGCGCCGATGAAGGCGAGCGTCAGGTGCAGGTCGGCGGCCGCGAGCGGCTCTCCGCCGACCGCCTCGGCGGTGTCACGCGCGAGCCGGGCGAGCGCCTCGGCGGCGGCTTCGTCGGGTCGCAGGGCGACGAAGAAGCGTGGCCGGCCGACCGGCGCGGCGCTGGCGCCGACCGGTCGCGGCCGGCCCGGCCCCGCCTCGTGCGAAACTGTCGGTCGATCGACACTGCGTCTGCGCATCGGGAGCTGCCTTGGTCGACAGGGAACAATCCACCGGCAATCATTCTGCCTGCAAGGTGCTGGTCACCGGGGGCGCGGGCTACATCGGCTCGCATACCGTGGTCGAGCTGGTCGCCGCGGGCCACGAGGTCGTGGTGCTCGACAACCTGTCGAACGCATCGCGTCGCTCGCTCGAGCGCGTCGAGGAGATCACGGGCGTGCGCGTCCCGCTGGTGGTGGGGGACATCCGCGATGCCGGGCTCCTGCGCGAGCTGCTCGCGCGCGAACGATTCGACGCCACCCTGCATTTCGCCGGCCTGAAGGCCGTCGGCGAGTCGGTCGCCAGGCCCCTGGAATACTACGACTGCAACATCGCGGGCACCACGACGCTGCTCGAATGCCTGCGCGAGGCGGGCGTGTGCAACTTCGTGTTCAGCTCGTCCGCGACCGTCTATGGCGACCCGCAGTCCGTGCCGATCCGCGAGGACGCGCCCACCGGCCCGACCAATCCCTACGGGCGCACCAAGTGGATGATCGAGTTCATCCTGCGCGACCTGGCCGCCGCCGATCCGCGCTGGTCGATCGGCATCCTGCGCTACTTCAATCCCGCCGGGGCGCATCCGAGCGGGCTGATCGGCGAGGATCCGCGGGGCATTCCCAACAACCTGATGCCCTTCGTATCGCAGGTCGCCGTCGGCCGTCGCGAGGCGCTGTCGGTCTTCGGCGGCGACTATCCCACGCACGACGGCACGGGCGTGCGCGACTACATCCATGTCGTGGACCTCGCCCGCGGGCATCTCGCGGCGCTCGAGCACGCCCTCGAGCGCAACGGGGCCTTCACCGTCAACCTGGGCACGGGCATCGGCTACTCGGTGCTCGACGTGGTCGCCGCCTTCGAGCGCGCGAGCGGCCGCACGGTGCCCTACCGCATCGTCGATCGCCGTCCCGGCGACGTCGCCGCCTGCTATGCCGACCCGTCCTATGCCGCCGAGCTGCTCGGCTGGCGGGCGCGCCTGGGCATAGACGACATGTGCGCCGACGCCTGGCGGTGGCAGCAGAAGAATCCGCGGGGCTACGCGGACGACTGACCCGGCGCCGTGCGGACGACCTGGCCGATCTCGATGTTGTCGATGAGCCGCGTGGAGCCGAGCCGCGCGGCGCCCAGCACGACCAGCGGCGGGGCGAGGTCGGCCGCGGCGGCCTCGTCGGCGCTCGCGCCCATGGACCCCTCGGCCGATGCCTGCGGCGGGTTCGGCACCGAGAGGTCGTCGCGGCGCCGGATCGCGATGTAGTCGGGTTCCCAGCCGCGCTCGGCGAGCGCGGCCATGGAGGCGGCCTCGATCGACGCGAAGTCGCGCTCGCCGGCCTCGACCCGCTCGGCCGCGGCCGCCAGCACCTTGTAGAGATGGACGGCTTCGGCGCGCTCTTCACGGCCCAGGTAGGCATTGCGCGAACTCATCGCGAGCCCGTCGCGCTCGCGCACGATCTCGCCCGCCTCGATGCGGATCGGCAGGTTCAGCTGGCGCACCATGCGCCGCACGACCAGCAGCTGCTGGTAGTCCTTCTTGCCGAAGACCGCGGTGCGTGGCGCCACGCAGTTGAACAGCTTCAGCACCACGGTACAGACCCCCTCGAAGAAGCCGGGGCGGAACTCGCCCTCGAGGATGTCCCCGAGGCCCTCGGGCGTGCGCACCTGGAAGCCCTGCGGCTCGGGATACATCTCGTGGTCCGGCGGCGCGAAGACCACGTCGCACCCCACCCTGGCGAGCTTCTCGCAGTCCTCCTCGAAGGTCCGGGGATAGGTGTCGAAATCCTCGTGGGGCGCGAACTGCAGGCGGTTGACGAACACGCTCGCCACCACCGGCCGACCGATCTCCGTGGCCTGGCGCACCAGCGAGAGGTGCCCCTCGTGCAGGTTGCCCATCGTCGGCACCAGCACGGTGCCCGCGCAGCCGCGAAGGCGCTCGCGCAGCGCGTCGATGCGATTGATGACTTCCATGGCGTTCAGTGTCCGAGGTTGAAGAAGCTGCGCCGTCCGCGCATCTCGAGCAGCCTGTGCACGAGCATCGCGAAATCCTCGTCGCTCTCGGCCGGGTTGAGCCGCTCGGTGTTCACGATCAGGAGCGGCGCATCGTCGTAGTTGTGGAAGAAGCGGCTGTAGGCGTCGGCGAGTTCGCGCAGGTAGGCATCCGTGATGCCCGATTCCATCGGCAGCCCGCGCCGGCGTACCCGTGCGACCAGCGTGTCCGGGCTCGCCTGCAGGTAGATCACCAGGTCGGGCCGGGGCGCCTGCGGGCTGAGGTTCTCGTAGATGGTGCGGTAGAGCCGCAGCTCGTCGTCGTCGAGCGTCAGGCGGGCGAAGAGCGGATCCTTCTCGAGCAGGAAGTCGCCGACGACGGCCTCGCTGAAGAGGTCGCGCTGGGCGAGCTCGCGCAGCTGCTCGATGCGCTGGAACAGGAAGAAGAGCTGCGTGGGCAGGGCATGCCGCCGCCCCTCCCGGTAGAAGCGCTCGAGGAAAGGGTTGGCGGCGGCGTCCTCGAGCACCGCGCGCGCCCCGTAGGTATCGACGAGCCGGCGCGCGAGCGACGTCTTGCCTGCGCCGATCGGGCCCTCGACCACGATGTGGCGAAACCGCTCGAAGGGCGAGGGCGGTGGCGGCGAGGCCGGTTGGGTGGCGGGATCGGGCATCGTCGGTACGTGATTCACACCGGGTCGGCTCGTTGCCCGGCCAGGGCTTCCACCTGGCCGGCCGCCGGGCCTATTCCGGGAATTGTCGCATCGGGGGCGACCTCGAGCAGCGGCCGCAGCACGAACGCGCGCCCGGCCATGCGGGGATGGGGGACGACCAGGCGCGGGGGCGCATCGATGCGCGCGTCCCCGTACAGGAGCAGGTCGAGATCGAGCGTGCGCGGGGCATTGCGATAGGGACGTTCGCGTCCCGCGTCGTCCTCGATGCGTTGCAGGGCGTCGAGCAGCGAGAAGGCATCCAGCCGGGTCTCGACGATCGCCACCGCGTTGTGGAAGTCGGGGCCGCTCGCCTCGAGGGGCGCGCTGCGCCAGAGGCCGGATCTCGCGACGACGCGGGTCTGCTCGATCGCGTCGATGCGCCCGAAGGCATCGCGCAGCCTGCCGGCGGCGTCGCCCAGGTTCGCGCCGAGGCCGATCGCGGCGCGCACCGGCTGCCGGGGCCCGGCGCCGCCGGTCCCGGCCGACGCGGCGGGCGCGCTCATGGCCATGCTAGGCGCTGGCGCCGTCGGCGCTCGGGGCGGGTCCGGCCTGCTCCGCGCGGCGCCGCGGCCGGCGACGGCGCTTGCGGCTCGGCCCGGAGCGCGGCGCCGCCGCCACCAGGGCGGCGCGGCCTTCCGCATCGGCGGCGAGGAAGTCCGTCCACCACTGGCCCAGCTCTTCCGGGGCCTCGCCCGTCTCGACGCGCAGCATCAGGAAATCGTAGCCCGCGCGCAGCCGCATGTGCTCGGCGAGGCGATACGGCGCCTGGCCGCTGCGCCGCTCGAAGCGCGGCTGCAGGCTCCAGATCTCGCGCATGTCGGCGACGAAGCGCTTGTGGATCGCGAGCTTGCCCGCCTGGGCCTCCAGCACTTCGTCGATGGCGAGGTTGAGCGCCGGGATGGGGTTGAGGCCCTCCTCGCGATGCCGTGCCCAGAGCACGTTGACGCGTTCCCAGAGCAGGGTGGCGAAGAGGAAGCCCGGGCTCACGGTGCGTCCCTCGGCGATGCGGGCGTCGGTCTTGGCCAGCGCGGTCGCGATGAAGCGTTCCCCGTCCGGCTGCTCGAGGATCACGTCGAGCAACGGCAGCAGCCCATGCTGCAGGCCCTCGGCGCGCAGCTGGTGCAGGCTCGCCAGCGCATGGCCCGAGAGCAGGAGCTTCAGCATCTCGTCGAACAGCCGGGCGCTCGGCACGTTCGAGAGCAGCCCGGCGAGCTCGCGCATCGGGGCCCGGGTGCGCTCCTCGATGGTGAAGCCGAGCTTCGCGGCAAAGCGCGCCACCCGCAGCAGCCGCACCGGATCCTCGCGGAAGCGGGTGGCGGGATCGCCGATCATGCGGATGACCCGCGCCTGGAGGTCGCGCACGCCGTCGTGGAAGTCGAGGACCTGGTCGGCGATCGGGTCGTAGTACAGGGCATTGATCGAAAAGTCGCGGCGGGCCGCGTCCTCCTCCAGCGTGCCCCAGACGTTGTCGCGCAGCACGCGCCCATGGTCGTCCGTCTCGGCCTCCGTCTGCACGGCGCGGAAGGTCGAGACCTCGATGATCTCGCGCCCGTAGAGCACGTGGACGATCTGGAACCGGCGCCCGATCAGGCGCGAGCGCCGGAAGAGCTTGCTGATCTCCTGCGGCGTCGCGTTGGTGGCGACATCGAAATCCTTCGGTCGCAGGCCGAGCAGCGAGTCGCGAACACCGCCGCCGACGATGTAGGCCTTGAAGCCCGCCTTGTGCAGGGTCTCGCAGGTGCGCTGGGCGGCGCTCGACATGGCGGCGCGCGACAGGCCGAGGTCCGCGCCGCGATAGCGACGCGCATGCGATCGCATCTGGGGCGTCTGTGGCGGCGGCCGGCGCAGGATGCGGCCGATCAGCTTGCGGATCATTCGAACAGGTGCCGTATCGGCCAGCCGCGCTCGCGGGCGATGGCCGCGAGCCTTGCGTCCGGATTGGTGGCGACCGGCCGGCTCACCTGCTCGAGCAGGGCGAGGTCGTTGATCG
>CAZDYQ010000110.1:0-9508 GCA_964509685.1 uncultured Burkholderiaceae bacterium | reverse complement strand
CCCGCCACCGCCACGCGGCGGTACCTCCGGAGCGCCCAATGACCGCCGTCTTCCATCGTCACCTCAAGCGGAGCTTTCCCGTGGCGGTCTCGGGGCAGGGCATCCACCTGCGCGACAGCGAGGGCCGGGACTACATCGACGCATCCGGCGGCGCCGCGGTCTCCTGTCTCGGCCATGGCCATCCCGACGTGCTCGAGGCCATGCGGGCGCAGCTCGGGCGCCTGGCCTATGCGCACACGAGCTTCTTCACGACCGAGGTCGCGGAGGAACTCGCGGCCGACCTCGTGGCGCGGGCCCCGGCGGGCATCACGCACGCGTACTTCGTGTCGGGCGGCTCCGAGGCCGTCGAGGCCGCGCTCAAGATGGCCCGGCAGTACTTCGTCGAGATCGGCCAGCCCGGGCGGGCGCATTTCATCGCGCGACGCCAGAGCTACCACGGCAACACCCTGGGCGCCCTCGCGGTGGGCGGGAACGCGTGGCGGCGCGCCCAGTTCGGGCCGCTCCTCGTGGACGTCGAGCACGTCTCTCCCTGCTACGAGTACCGCGACCGCGCGCCCCGCGAGACGCCGGAGCAGTACGGCGAGCGGCTCGCGCTCGAGCTCGACGAGACCATCCGGCGCCTCGGGCCCGAGCGCGTCATCGGCTTCGTGGCGGAGACGGTGGGCGGCGCGACCGCCGGCGTGCTGATGCCCGTGCCGGGCTACTTCCGGCGAGTTCGCGAGGTCTGCGACCGCCATGGCGTCCTGCTCATCCTCGACGAGGTGATGTGCGGCATGGGCCGCTGCGGCACCCTGCATGCCTGCGAGGCCGAGGGCGTCGTGCCGGACCTGGTCACCATCGCGAAGGGACTGGGCGGCGGCTACCAACCGATCGGGGCGGTGCTGGCGCAGGGCCGGATCGTCGACGCGATGCGCGAGGGCAGCGGCTTCTTCCAGCACGGCCATACCTATCTCGGTCACCCGATGGCATGCGCCGCCGCCCTCGCCGTGCAGCGCGTGATCGAACGCGACGGGCTGCTGGCGCGGGTGCGGCAGCGGGGCGAGCGCCTCATGACGCGACTGCGCGAGGCGCTGGGCGATCATCCCCATGTCGGGGACATCCGTGGCCGCGGCCTCTTCGTCGGCCTGGAGTTCGTCCGCGACCGCGACACGCGCGAAGCCTTCGATCCGTCGCTCCAGCTTCATGCCGTGCTCAAGCGCATCGCGATGGAGAACGGCCTGCTGTGCTACCCCATGGGCGGCACCATCGACGGGCGCCGGGGCGACCATGTCCTGCTCGCGCCGCCCTTCATCGTGTCGGAGGACGAGATCGACGAGATCGTCGTCCGGCTGCAACGCGCGATCCACCGGACCCTCGAGTCGGTGCACGCCGGTTCCCGCAATTGATTCCACCACCAAAGGAAGTTGCAACATGAAACGATCGACCCGCTTCACGACCCGCCTGCGGCCCGTCGCGCTGGCCGCATCCGTCACCTTCGCGGCATTCGCCGCCCTCGGCAGCGGCCCCGCCGCGGCCCAGCAGAAGTTCGTCACGATCGGCACCGGCGGCGTGACCGGTGTCTACTACGCGGCCGGCGGTGCGGTATGTCGGCTCGTCAACAAGGATCGGGCCTCGCACAACATCCGCTGCTCGGTGGAATCCACCGGCGGCTCGGTGTTCAACGTCAACACGATCAAGGCGGGCGAGCTCGACCTCGGCTTCGTCCAGTCGGACGTGCAGTTCAACGCGCTGAAGGGCGTGGGACAGTTCAAGGACGCCGGGGCGTACGGGGACCTGCGCGCGGTGTTCTCGGTGCATCCGGAGCCGTTCACCGTGGTGGCGCGCAAGGAAGCCAACGTCAAGGAGTTCACCGACTTCAAGGGCAAGCGCTTCAACGTGGGCAACCCGGGATCGGGCACGCGCGCCTCGATGGATGAGCTGCTCGGCGCGCTGGGCTGGACGGTCTCCGACTTCTCCCTCGCCTCGGAGCTGAAGGCCGACGAGCACGGGCCGGCCCTGTGCGACGGCAAGATCGACGGCTTCTTCTACGCGGTCGGCCATCCGAGCGCCAACATCCAGGACCCCACGACCACCTGCGGCGCCCAGCTCGTGTCGCTCAAGGGACCCGAGATCGACAAGCTCCTGGAAGGGAAGCCGTACTACGCCAAGGCGACGATCCCCGGCGGCCTGTATCCCAACAATCCCCAGGCAACCGAGACCTATGGCGTGCTCGCGACCCTCGTCGCTTCGACGAAGGTGCCCGCCGACACGATCTACCAGATCGTGAAGTCGGTCTTCGAGAACTTCGACGAGTTCAAGCGCCTGCATCCGGCGCTCGCCAACCTCACTCCCGAGGGCATGGTGAAGGACGGACTCTCGGCGCCGCTGCATGAAGGCGCCGAGCGCTACTTCAAGGAGAAGGGCTGGGTGAAGTAGCAGCCACCGACGCAACGCCCCGCGGGGGCGGTGTCATCGCGGCCGCGGGCGGCAGGTGCCGTCCGCGGCCGATTGCGGAAAGGACGAGGGAACCGTGGCAGACACAACGAGAACAACTACGGACGACGCCCCCGACACGGAACTGCTCCAGGAGATGGTCGCGCAAGCCGATACCGGCGGGCGCAAGCCGAGGAACCGTTTCGTCGCCTCGCTCATTGCCTGCCTGGCCATTGCCTGGTCCCTCTGGCAGCTCTTCTACGCGAGCCCGCTCCCGTTCACTCTGGGGTGGGGCATCATCAACGACACCCAGGCCCGGTCGCTGCATCTCGCGATCGGCATCTTCCTTGCCTTTCTCGTTTTCCCGGGGTTCAGGTCGTCCCCGCGGGACCGGGTCCCGCTCGCCGACTGGATACTTGCGATCGCCGCGAGTTTCTGCGCCGCCTACCTGATCCTCTTCTACCGCGAGCTCGCCCTGCGGCCGGGCCAGCCCAACGCCATGGACCTCTGGACGGCCGTGATCGGCATGGCGCTGCTGCTGGAGGCGACGCGCCGCTCGGTGGGCTGGCCGATGGCGGTCCTCGCCATCTTCTGCCTCGTCTACGTCTTCGCCGGTCCCTACATGCCCGACGTGCTCGTGCACAAGGGCGCTTCGGTCTCCCGCGCGATGTCGCAGATGTGGCTGACCACCGAAGGCGTGTTCGGCGTGGCGCTCGGCGTGTCGGTGTCGACGATTTTCGTCTACGTCCTGTTCGGATCCCTGCTGGATCGTGCCGGCGGCGGCAACTACATGATGCAGGTTTCCTTCGCGGTGCTAGGGCACATGCGCGGCGGGCCGGCGAAGGTGGCGGTCGTCTCCTCGGCGCTCAACGGCGTGGTGTCGGGATCGTCGGTCGCCAACGTTGTCTCGGGCGGCATCTTCACGATCCCGCTGATGAAGCGCTCCGGCTACGGTGGGGTGAAGGCTGGCGCGATCGAGACGATGGCATCGGTCAACGGCCAGATCATGCCGCCGGTGATGGGGGCGGCGGCCTTCCTGATGACGGAGTACGTGGGCATCCCGTATTCGGAGGTCGTCAAGCATGCCATCCTGCCGGCCTCCCTCGCGTACATCGGGCTGTTCTACATCGTCCATCTCGAGGCGCTCAAGCTCGGCCTCGAACCGATGATCGCGGCGCAGAAGCGATCGGTCGCCGAGAAGCTCAAGGGCTACGGCCTGGGCCTTTTCGGCAGCATCGTCGTGATCTGCCTCGTCTACTACGCCGTCATCGGGGCACGCGCTCTCCTCGGCGAGAATGCCGGCTGGCTGGTGGCGCTCATCCTCGGCGCCCTGTATGTGGTGTCTACCTGGCAGGTTGCCCGCGCGCCGGACCTGCCCCACGACATCGACGTCAGGAACCCGGTGAGGCCGGAGACCTGGCCCACGGTGCGCGCGGGCCTGCACTTCCTGCTGCCGATCGGCGTCCTCATCTGGATGCTGATGGTGGACGAAACTTCGCCATCCCTCGCGGCGTACTGGGGCTGTGCCACCCTGCTCCTGCTGATGCTGACGCAGCATGCCCTGGTGTGCCTGTTCCGCGGCCGTCCGGGCGAATTGATCGCCAGCCTCGGGCTCGGCGTGCGAGACGCCCTCGAGGGGCTGGAGAACGGCGCGCGCAACATGATCGGCATCGCGGTCGCCACCGCGACCGCCGGCATCATCGTGGGCACGATCACGCTCACCGGGCTCGGCTTCCGCATGACCGACCTGGTCGAGCTCATCAGCGGCGGCAACGTCCTGCTCATGCTGCTGTTCACCGCCTTCGTGTGCCTCATCCTCGGCCTCGGGGTGCCGACCACCGCCAACTACATCCTGGTGGCGAGCCTGATGGCGCCGGTGGTGGTCGAGCTTGGCGCGCAGGCCGGGGTGATCATCCCGCTCATCGCCGTCCACATGTTCGTCTTCTACTACGGCATCATGGGCGACATCACGCCGCCCGTGGGCCTTGCGACATTCGCCGCGGCGGCCATATCGGGCGAGGACCCGATCAGGACCGGCGTCCAGGGCGCGACCTATGCGCTGCGCACAGTGGTCCTGCCGTTCCTCTGGATCTTCAATCCGCAGATCCTGTTGATCGGGATCGACAACTGGGTCGTGGCGCTCGTCGTGGTGGGCGCTTCGATCGTCGCGATGCTGGCGTTCGCGGCGGTCACCATGAGCTGGTTCCGTACCCGGTCGCGCTGGTGGGAGAACCTGCTGCTGCTGCTGGCGGTGTTCGCGCTCTTTCGCCCGAACTTCTTCATGGACCAGATCTACGACCCCTACCAGGCACTTCCCGCGACGGAATGGACAAGGGTGGTCAACGAGATTCCGGAGGACGGGCGATTCAACGTCCGCATCACGGGCGTCACCATCGAGGGCGAGGAGAAGTCCAAGACGCTCGCCCTGCGCCTTGGCGCCTCGGACGAGCCTCGCAAGCGCCTGTCCGACGCCGGCCTGACGATCCTTCCCTTCGGCGAGACGCTACAGATTTCCAACGTGCGCTTCGGCTCGCCGGCGAAGAAGGCCGGCTTCGAACAGGGATGGGAGATCGAGAGCGTCATCGTTCCCGCGGACCGGCCGAGGCCCGAATGGGTCCTCCCATTCGGCATCCTGCTGGTGGGCCTGATCTGGTGGTTCCAGGGCCGCCGGATGGACCGGGCGCCACGCAAGCAGCCGGTCGCCGCATGAGCGGCGCCGTCGCCCGCGCCTAGGAGCCGGCACGGGCCGCGGCGGGAACGAAGGCGTCCGAGAAGCAGAACTCTTCCGACAGGCCCTGGGCGACGAAGGCCGGCACCGCGGTCTCCACCATCGCGACGGATCCGCAGGCGTAGATCTCGCGTCCCGACAGGTCGGGGAAGTCGGCCAGGATCGCCTCGTGGACGAGGCCGCGCCGGCCAGTCCAGTTGTCGTCGTCCGGCGCGTCCGAGATCACCGGCACGAAGCTGAAGTTCGGATGCTCGCGCTGCCACCTTTCCGCGAGATCGGCCATGTACAGGTCGGAGCGCCGGCGCACTCCCCAGTAGAGGCGCATCGGTCGGCGCATGCCGCGACGGAACGCGTCCTCGAGGATGCTCTTGATCGGGGCGAAGCCCGTGGCCCCGGCGACGAACAGGATGGGGCGGTCGCCGTCGCGCAGCGTGAAGCGGCCGAAGGGCCCCTCGATCTCCAGGAGGTCGCCGACCTTCATCGTCTCGAAGACCCGGGTGGTGAATCGTCCGCCCGGCACCAGGCGAACATGGAGCTCGATGGGCCCGCCACGGTCGTCCGGGGCGCTGGCGAAGGAGAAGGCGCGCCTGGCGCCATCCTCCAGCACGACATTGACGTACTGGCCCGCGAGGAAGTCCAGGCGCTCGCCCGGAGGCAGCGCGAGGATCAGCCGCATGACGTCCTCGCACAGGGGCTCCATCCGCTCGACCCGGCACGTCAGGCGGCGGGGGACAGCGGTGTCCCCCGCCGCAAGGCTCTCGACGCCCTCGACCTCGATCTCGACATCCTCGAGCGGGATCGCGCAGCACATCAGGGCCTGGCCGCGGGCCCGGTGCGCGTCGGTGAGCGCCGCCGGCTGGTAGGGTCCGGGATCGACGCGTCCCGCGAGCACCGTGCACATGCACACGCCGCAGCCACCGGAGCGGCAGTCGTAGGGCAGCGCCAGGCCGGCGCGCAATCCCGCCTCGAGCAGCGTCTCCCCGGCTCGCGCCGGAGCCTGCGCCGGACCGGGGTGATACGTCACGCGTCGGTCGCCGGTCGCGCCACGGCGCGGCGGCAGCCAGGGGAGGGCGACCAGCAACGCCGTGACGATCGCGACGATGCCCCACAGGGGGCCGGGCGACAGCGCATAGACGAGCGGGAACAGGCCCAGCAGGAACCAGTCGATCGACAGGACCGCCGGCGCCGTGGCGAGATCGGCCGGGCCGCCCTGGCTGAGCGCCGGCACGGCCGCGGCCAGCGCCAGCATGGTGATCACCAGCGCGATCGCGACGGGCCGGGGCGGCTGGGTCGACGCCTTGGGCACGCGCTGCACGTGGACCCACATGACCAGCAGCATGATCAGCGGCACGCCGATGTGGATGAAGACCAGCAGCGAGAAGAGCCGGTCGCTTACGCTCTCCGGCAGGATGAAGTTGCGGATGAGCCTGCCGTCGAAGCCCGGCAGCCAGTCGAGCCACTCGAAGCTCGCCTGCGTGACGAACTGGGCGAGCCGGTCCCAGGGGAGCATGTAGCCGTTGGCGCCGGCGAGATAGGCGGTCCAGAGCAGGACGACGCCCGTCACCCATGCGAACCAGCGAAACCCGCGCAGGCGGTCGAACGCGAAATGGCGCGCAAGGTGCAGGCACATCGTGAGCATCATCGCGTCGGAAGCGTGACGATGCGCGCCGCGCAGGATCCCGCCGAGGCCCCACCACCCGTGGGTGATGCGCTCCACGGAGGCGTAGGCGCCGTGCACGCTCGTGTCGAAGAACACGTAGAGCGCGATGCCGGTTACGGCGACGATCCAGAACAGGAAGAAGGTGATCGCGCCCAGATGGTAGAGCGGATTGAGGCGATCGCCGAACGCACGGTTGAACAGCGCCTCGGCGCCCATGAAAAGTGCGCGCAGGCCGCGTTGCAGCAGCGCGATCATCGTGACCCTGCGCGCGAGGACGCGGGCGCCGGGGATCTCGTCGCGCGAAGGACCACGACGACGAACAGAAGGCCCCCGACGATCGCGAGCAATCCGCCTGCCCCCATCACGCCCATGCCGGCGATCTCCCCGGCGCTGCGCAGCACCTGCTCGCTGCCGGCCACCTTGCGCTGGACCCCGTAGCCTCCCGACCAGACCAGTCCGGCGATATGGAGCAGTTGCCCGATGCCGTAGAGCCAGGGCTGCAGCACGGCGGCGCGTCCCCGGGGAGCCCGCCAGCCGAGCCGGGGCAGGAGATGGTAGACGAGGCCCATCAGGGCGAGCGTCACGCCCACGATGCAGCCGTGGTAGTGCGCCGGGATCTTCACGTTGTTGCCGTCGATGGCCAGGCCGATGATCCCGCCGGATACGAACAGCAGCATCGAGGCCAGCAGCGCGGCGCGCAACGGGCGCCGTTCGGGCTCGAGGCGGCGCAGGGGGCCGATCGCGAACAGGACGGCGAGCGCGATCGGGGCGATCGCGAGCCCGCCGCCCAGCCGCATGCCCCAGGTATGCATCTCCCGGTGCTCGACGCTGCCGATCTCGTAGACGAGATAGGCGAGCGGCGTCACGAACACGCTCGCCAGCGCCAGAAGGAACATCAGCAGCACGATCCGCGGACTGAGGGACACCCGCCCCCCGCACGCGCGCGCGAGGGCCAGCCAGCCCACGAGCATCAGCAGCGTCCAGGTGAACTGCAGCGCGTGCCCGCCGCCCCACCAGAGGATCTCGTAGTACGCCTGGGCGGGCAGCTCCCGTGGCGTGAGCGCGAGCGACAGCGCGAAGGCGAGGAGCGCCACCGCAGTGGCCACCAGGCTCGCATGCAGCCCGAAGCGCAGCGCCCCGCGGCCATCGATCACAATGCCGATGGGGCGCGCATGCAGGAATCCGCGCGTGACCAGGAGCAGCGTGCCCGCCCCGAACACGGCGAGCGCGGCGAGGAAGGTCGCGCTGTCGAGCACGGGGATGTAGTTCGACATGACGGGCGTGCCCGGCTCGACGAAGGCCGCGAGCGCCATGACGAAGGCGCCGGCCGCGCAGAGGGTGAGGGCCGCCTGCCCCAGGGGGCGGGCGCCGCGTCCGTCCTGAAGGTCGAGGGTCCAGAGGAGGCCCGCCATGGCGATGAACCAGACGAGGAAGGACAGGTCGACGTGCACGACCAGCGCCACGCGGAAGAAGTCGCCCGCGGGCAGCCGCGCGCCCACGACCGGCGTGCGTGCGAGCACCAGCAGGATGGAGAACAGCCCGGAGCCGACCAGCGCGAGCATGCCGAGGCCGAGCCAGGCCCTGGCGAGCCGCCGCTGCCCGATGTCGACGATCGGCAGCCGGTAGTCGGCGGGCGTCGAGGCCGTGACGGCCGGGGCCGGCGTCGGTCGCGGATGCGCGAATCCTTCCGGTGCGAAGCTTCTCATTGCAGGTCGATGCCTCCCTTTCCGGGATCGAAGCCGACGACCAGGACCTCTCCCGGCGCGAGCGACAGGGTGTCCTCGCGCTGGTAGGGCTCGTCGCGCCGGCGCACGTCGTCGCTGATGCGGACCCGGACACGCCGCTCGCCCGCCGGGACGACCAGGCGGCGGAAGATGGCCGAGGCGCCGTCCTTCGAGATCCCGGACGGCGGCGCCTCGGCGGTCAGGACGTTGCGGTCATCGATATCGACGGCGACCACGATGGGCGAGCGTTCTCGTGGGCACCGCATCGGCGCGCGCATGTTCGGCGGGAGCTTCGCAAGCTCCTCGGCGCTGGGGCGAATGCAGTCGGCCACCGGCTTGCCCGCATGGATGAAGCTGATCTTCACCAGCGCTTCGTCGTCGCCGAGATGGCGGTACGACGGCCAGCTCGAGAACACCCCGATGAAGGCGGCGAATGCGCCGTAGAGCAGCAGCTGCCCCAGCCACGCGAGCGGCCCGCGGCGGGCGCGGTCGGGTCCGGCCTCAGGCATTGCGGGCATGCCGGCCGGTCGCGGGCGCAAGGCCCGCCCGGGCCGCGCGCCGGCGGGCGCGAAGTCGGTCGCGCCACTCCAGCAGCAGGTAGATGGCCATCGTCAGGAAGAACAGGGCGCCTCCGACGATCTCGAACACGAGCTTGTAGTCGTAGCGATACCGGCCCGTTCGCTCGTCGTAGACGGTGCAGAGGATCCGCACCCTTTCGACGAGACCGGCGAGCGTCGACGTCGTGGGCGGGATCGGCGCATCGAGCAGGATCCGGCGCAAGGGCACGCCCAGCTGGTCGGCACGCAACTGCTCGCCGTACACCTGGCTGTGGATGCGCCCGTCGGCGTCGACCACCGTGACGCCGAGCACATGGTCGAAGCCGGCCGGCGTTGCAACGTAGCTGAAGCCGAAGGCCTCGGTGAGCGTCTCGACCAGGTCGCCGGGCGGACTGAGGAACTCCCAGTTGGGATGGTCGATGCGTTG
>CAZDYQ010000109.1:0-9527 GCA_964509685.1 uncultured Burkholderiaceae bacterium | reverse complement strand
CATGGCAGAAGGACTGATTCGCAAGCGACAGGGCCTGGGTGCCTTCGTGACCGAAAAGGCTGCGTTGGCACGTCGCATCCCGAGGATCGGCTTCGAGGATGAGGTCAAACAGGTCCTCGAGGAAACGCAGGTAAGAGTCCTGTCTGTAATGCGTCGCCCTTGCTCCGCGACGGCCGCTGCCGCGCTCGGTATCAGTGAATCGGAAGAAGCGCTGCACGTCTTGCGGGTCCGCTCGCGCAAGCGCGTACCGCTGATGTACCTGGATTCATGGATCCCGCTGCACAGTGCTGGTCGAGTTACAAAGGATGCGTTGCGCAGTGCACCGCTGTACCTGCTGGTGGCCGGCAGTACGGAGAACATCGGCCGGATAGCACAGCAGGTTAGTGCTTCGCTCGCCGATCCAATCATCGCTTCGGCACTGAAGGTCGAAGTGAACTCGGCGGTCCTCCGCGTGGATCGGGTCGTGCACCGCTCTGACGGCACTCCTATCCAGTTCCTCAGCGTCTGGGCCACTCCCGAGCGGAGCCGGTTGGTCATGGAACTGTCCGTGACCGAGCTGTCCGGTTTGCACGGAGCCCAGTTGCTGCACGACGTGGGACGACCTTCGTGACCCTGTTCTAAGCGGGGAGAGATCCTGCCCGGCGCGTCAGCGCCGGCCGTCGATGCAGGTGCCGTCGCCGAGCAGCCGGTCGATACCCGCGTCGTCGTAGCCGCATTCGCGCAGCAGCTCGACGGTATGCTCCCCGAGGCGGGGGGCGAGGCGCTCGGGCTCGGCCGGGGTGCGCGAGTAGCGGTCGGGCACCGCCATCGAGCGGATCGGGCCCTCGCTCGGGTGCTCGCGCACCGAGAAGAAGCCCGTCGCGACATGGTGGGGGTCGTCGAAGATCGTGTCCGGGTCGTTGACCGGCGACCAGGGGATGTCGGCCTCGTCGAGCAGGCGGATCCATTCCGCGTTGGTGCGCTGCGCGAGCGTGCGGGCGACGAAGTCGTATACGTGGGCGATGGCCGCGGCCCGGGCGCCCACGCTGCGGAAGCGTTCGTCGCCGTCCCAGAGGTCGCCCGCGCCGACGCGGCGCATGAACGTTTCCCAGTGGCGGTCGTTGTAGAGCAGCACGCAGAGATAGCCGTCGGCGGTGCGGTACGGCCGGCGACCCGGGTCGAGATGGCGCTGGTAGCCCGTGGGCCCGATCGGCGGCTCGAAGGTGCGCCCCTGCATGTGGTCGCTCATGATGAATTCGGTCATCGCCTCGTACATCGGCACCTCGATCGCCTGCCCCTGCCCCGAGGTGCGCTGTTCGATCACCGCCGCGAGGATCGCGATGCCGGCGCGCAGGCCCACCGCCCGGTCCACGATCGCGCTCGGCACGTACCGGGGCTCGCCGCCGGTGGCGCGGGCCTGCAGCGCCGGGAAGCCCGCTGCACCCTGGATCAGGTCGTCGTAGGCGGGCCGCGCCGCATAGGGCCCGTGCTGGCCATAACCGACCAGCGAGGCATAGACGAGGCGCGGGTTGACCGCGCGCAGCGCCTCGGCATCGAGCCCGAGCCGCGCCATGGCGCGCGGCCGGACCGAGCAGACGAAGACATCGGCATCGCGGCACAGGGCGGCGATCACCTCCCTGCCCGCGGGCCGCTTCGCATCCACCACGATGCTGCGCTTCGAGCGGTTGGAGTGCAGGAAGATCGCGCCCATGCCCCGATGCCGCTCCGGGCCGATGCCCCGGGCGAGATCCCCGCCCGGGGGCTCGACCTTCACGACATCGGCCCCGAGGTCGCCGAGGATCTGGGTGCAGTACGGGCCCATCAGCACGCTCGTCATGTCGACGATGCGCACGCCCGCCAGGGGTCCCGCCATGACGCCTTCCACTCCTGCGGGTGCGCGGCTACTTGCTGGCCGCCAGCGCGTCCTGGAATGCCTTCAGGACCTCGCTGCCCTTCCTGCCGCGCTTGTCGAGCTCGGCGGCCCACTCCTTGCCGACCTCGCTCATGGTCGCGACGATCCTGTCGTGATCTTCCTTGGGCAGGGTCACGAACTTCACGCCGGCGGCCTCGATCTTGGCGCGATCCACCCGGGTGGTCTCCTCGGCGTTCTTGCAGCCGCGCTCGATGATCTCCTCGCCGACCTCGTCCATGACCTTGCGCAAGTCCGCGGGCAGGGACTCCCACTTCTTGCGCGACATCGCGAACGATGCGACGAAGCTGCCGAAGTTCTCGCCCGAGGTCGCCGAGCCGGTGTGCGGCGCCAGGTCGTACGGCATGATCGACGAGACCGGGAAGAGGAAGCCGTCGATCGTGCCGCGCGAGGCCGCCTCGCGAACGTCCGGCGTCGGGATCTGCACGGGCACCGCCCCGACCTTGCGCAGGGCGAGCTCCTTGGCGCCGCCGCTCGTGCGGATCTTCTTGCCGGCGAACGAGGGCACGCCGGAGATCGTGTCATGCGCCTTGGTGAGGAAAATCTGGTACGGATCGAGCACCAGGGTGAAGAGGATCTTCAGGCCGGCCGGCTTGATCTCCACCTCGTCGAGCAGGCCGCCCTCCTTCACCAGCTTCCAGTACGCGCGGGTGCCGTGGCAGGAGGCATCGAAGGCCTCCGGCAGCTCGGCCACCACCGACAGCGGCAGCTTGTCGGTCACGAAGGACGGCGCCACGTAGGCGATGTCGGCCACGCCCGAGAGCGCGAGCGACATCAGGTCCTTGGCCTTGCCGAGCTGCTGCGCGGGGTAGTACTCGAACTTCACCTGGCCATTGGTGCGCTTCTCGACCTCGGCCATGAACGGCTTGATCGTGTTCTCGGCGATGTAGTGGCCGGTCGGGAAAGAATCGCCGACGCGGAACGTCTGCTGGGCGGATGCGGGCGCGGCCAACATGGCTGCCGCCAGGGCGGCGCCGACCAGGTGCATTCTCATGGGTGTCTCCTCATTGCTGTGTGATCACTGCGGGCCAGACCGAAAGATACCTGAGCGGGCATGGCGACCTAGCGGACCATCATGGTGGACGGCAGCCAGAGCACGAGCCAGGGGAAGGCGCACAGGATCGCGATGACGATCAGGTGGGCCCAGAAGTGCGGGAAGATCCCGCGGAAGACCTCCGCGATCGGCCGCCGGGTGTAGCGGGCGACGACGAAGGCATTGAGGCCCAGGGGCGGCGTCACCATGCCGACCTCGGCGGTCACGACCACCACCACGCCGAACCAGACCGGATCGAAGCCGAGCGACGTGATAACCGGCAGCACCACCGGCACCGTCAGGATCAGGATCGCGATCTGGTCCATGAAGAACCCGAGGATCAGGTAGCCGACGACGACCAGCGCGAGGATCACCCAGCGCGAGGTCTCCAGCGCGCCCACGTAGTCGACCAGCTCGTTCGTGATACGGGTGAGCGTGAAGAAATAGCCGAAGATGTGGGCGGCGAGCACGATGAAGATGATCATGCAGCTCGCCTCGCAGGCGCGCAGGACCGCGTCGCGCGTCGGCTTGTACTTGAGCTTGCCGGCCCTCCAGGCGAGGAGCATCGCGCCGAAGGCGCCGATCCCCGAGGCCTCGGTCGGGGTGGCGATGCCCACGTAGATGGTGCCCGTCACCAGGCCGAACAGGAACAGCAACGGCGCCACGACCCTGAGCCGGCTGAACTTCTCGGCCCAGGTGTAGCTGCGGGCGACCGGTGCGCGGCCGGGATCGCGCCAGACCAGGAAGGCGACCGTCAGGATGATGGTCAGGGTGACGAGCAGCCCCGGGATGACGCCGCCGATCAGCAGGGCGCCGATGCTCACGTCGGCGATGATCCCGTACAGGATGAGCGCGATCGAGGGCGGGATCAGCATGGCGAGCGTGCCGGAGATCGCGACGACGCCGGCCGCGAGGCCCGGCTCGTAGCCCTGGCGCATCATCGCCGGGATGGTGGTCGAGGACAGCGTCGCGGCGGCCGCCGTGCTCGAGCCCGAGATCGCGCCGAAGCCGGCGCCGGCCACCGCGGTGGCCATCGCCAGTCCGCCGCGCACCCGTCCGATCCACGCCGCCGCCGCCCGGAACAGGTCGTCCGCGATGCCCGACAGGATCACGAACTCCGCCATCAGGATGAACATCGGGATGGTGATCAGCTCGTAGGAGGTCACCGTCGAGAGCGGCGTGGTCTCCAGGATGCCGAGCAGCATCGGCATGCCGCCGATCATGTACAGGCCGACCGAGCCCGAGACCGCGAGCGCGATCGCCACCGGCGTGCCCACGAGGAGCATCGCGAACAGGGCGCCGAGGACGATCGCGATGGTCATTCGCCCGCCTCGCCCGGCATCGACTGGTCGTGCGGCGGCGGGACCTCGACCCTCGCCTCGCCGGCGATCGTGGAGATCACGTGGCCGATGCAGCGATAGGCGCAGCGCAGGGTGATGAGGGCGCTGCCGATCGCCGCGGGTGCCTCGGACAGCCAGATCGGCCAGGGGATGGTGGTGGCCGTCACGTCCCCGTTCACGTACGCGGTCCAGGCGCGCGCGCCGAGCTTCCAGGCGATGAGCGCCATCACCACGGTGCCTGCGGCATAGCCGATCGCCTCGCCGGCGAAGCGCACCCGCGGCGGCAGGAACGGCTGGAAGAAGTCGATCGCGATGTGGCCGTGCACGTGCAGCGTGCCGGGCAGCGCGAAGAAGAACACCGCCACGACCAGGTACATGCCGATGAGGTCGTAGGCGAAGATCAGGGGCTTGTCGAAGAAGTAGCGCATCACCACGTCGGCGACCACGACCAGCATGACCGCCAGCATGGCGAGGGCAGACACATGCATCAGCGCATGCTCGAGGCGGGCGAGCGCCGCCGACACACGGGGCATTGCGAGCAAGAATGCGTCTCCGAAGGCGTCGTGACGGCTTCGCGGCCGTCACTCCTTGTCGAGGTCCGTTCGACCGCTGTGCGGTGCCGGTGCGATGGCGCCGGCGAAGCCGCCATCGCGGACCGGCGAAAGGCTACAGTTGCGGTCGTTGCAATGTCAAACCGTCCGGGCCCCTCGGATTTCCCTCGCACGTCGGGGACTGGGGCCAGGGGCGGATTCATGGAGTGAAACCGATGTCATCGACGCTGGACCTCGCCCGCTGGATTCGTCCCGGCGACACGGTGGTCTGCGGTCAGGCCGCCGCGGAACCGCTGGGACTCACCCGGGCGCTCGCCGAGCAGCGCCATCGGTTTCCCGGCGCGCGGGTCTTCCTCGGCGCCGTCTTCTCGCGCAGCTTCGCACCCGCCCATGCCGACGCGCTGCGCTTCTCCGGCTACGGCGCGATGGGTCGCGCGGCCGCGCTGTTCGATGCGGACGGCGGGTCGATCGTGCCGATCCACTATCGGGAACTGGAGGCCGCCTTCGCGAGCGGCAGGCTGCATGCCGATGTCGTGCTGATGCAGGTGCCGGCGGGCGAGGACGGCGCGCCGGCCGACAACCTGGGGCTCGCGAACGACTACGTCGCGCACGCGGCGACGCGGGCGCGCGTCGTGATCGCCGAGGTGAACGAGGCGGTGCCCTGGACCTGCGGCGCGCGGCCGCCGCAAGGCATGCGCATCGACCATGCGGTGCCCGCCGGCAGCGGCCCGATCGAGCAACCCATCCTGCCGCCGACCGACATCGAGCGGCGGATCGCCGCGCATGTGGCCGCGATCGTGCCGGACCGGGCGACGATACAGACCGGGATCGGGCGCCTGCCCGACACGGTGCTCACCGCGCTCTCGGGCCATCGCGGTCTCGGCCTGCATTCGGGGCTGCTGGGCGACGGTGCGGTCGCCCTCGTCGAGTCCGGCGTCGTGACCAACGAGCACAAGGGAATCGACGTCGGCATCAGCGTCACCAACATCCTCGGCGGGAGCCGGCTCACGCATCGCCACTTCCACCGCAATCCCGCCTGCCGCCTGCGACCGGCCGCGTACACCCACAGCATCGCGGTGCATGCCCGGCTCGAGCGCCTGCATGCGATCAATTCCGTGATCGAGGTCGACCTCGCCGGCCAGGCAAACTCCGAATTCGACGATGGGCGTTGGCGCGGCGGCGTCGGCGGACTCGCGGATTTCGTGCGCGGCGCCCGGCTGTCGCCGGGCGGGCGCTCGATCCTGATGCTGCCCTCGACCACGCCCGACGGCCAGCGCAGCCGCATCGTGCCGGCGCTCGCGGGCGGCCGGGTCACGGTGCCGGCGAGCGACGCCGACTGGGTGGTGACCGAATGGGGCGCCGCGGAGCTGCGCGACTGCGACGCCGCCGAGCGCGCGCGACGCCTGGTGGCGATCGCGCATCCGGCGCACCGCGAGGCGCTCGAGGCGGCGCTGCGCCGCTAGCGCGCGTACCAGAGCGCGAGCACCGGGAAGGTCGCCACCAGCGTCATTCCGACGAGCTGCAGCGCCACGAAGGGAACGATCCCCCGGTAGATGTCCACGATCCCGATCGAGGGCGGCGCGGAGCCCTTCAGGAAGAAAAGCGCGAAGCCGAAGGGCGGCGTCAGGAAGGACGTCTGCAGGTTCACCGCCACGAGCACCGCGAACCAGGTCAGCACCAGCGTCTTCTGCGTGTCCACCGGCACGCCCTCGATGCCGAGCCAGGGCGCAAGGTCGCCCGCGAAGCTCGCGATGACCGGCGCGAACACCGGCAGGATGATCAGCGTGATCTCGAGCCAGTCGAAGAAGAAGCCCAGCACGAAGATCACCGCCATCAGCAGCGCGAGCAGGCCCCAGTGGGTCAGGCCCATCCAGCGGATGAAGTCGAGGATCAGGTCCTCGCCGTAGAGCGCACGGAAGACGTAGGAGAAGGCGGTCGCGCCGGCGAACACCAGGAAGATCATCGCGCAGGTGGTCGCCGTCGCCACGCAGACCTCGTCGAGCATCCGGCGGGTCAGCCGCCGGTTGGCGGCGGCGAGCACCAGCGCGCCGAGCGCCCCGAGGCCCGAGGCCTCGGTGGGCGTGGCCCATCCCGCGAAGATCGATCCGAGCACCATGCCGATCAGCAGGGTGGGCGGCACCAGGCCCTTCAGCAGCAGCACGGCGACGTTGCGCAGGCCCAGCTCGTCCTCGCCCCGCTCGATCGCGGGCGCCATCCGCGGCCGGGCGAAGCCCACCGCCATGATGTACAGGCCGTAGAGGCCGGAGAGCAGCAGGCCCGGGACAATGGCGGCGAGGAAGAGGTCTCCCACCGACAGGCCCATGAGGTCGCCCATCATCACCAGCATGATCGACGGCGGGATGAGGATGCCCAGGGTGGCGCTCGCTGCGACGGTGCCGCTCGCGAGACCCTTGTCGTAGCCCTGCCGGACCATCGTCGGCAGGGCCATCAGCGAGAGCATGACCACCGAGGCGCCGATGATGCCCGTGGTGGCCGCCATGATCGTCCCGAGCGCCGTCACCGCCAGCGCGAGCCCGCCGGGGGCCCGCCGCAGCAGGATCTGCAGGATGCGCAGGAGGTTGCCCGCTACCTCGCTGCGCTCGAGCATCAGCCCCATGAAGACGAAGCAGGGCACGGCCACCAGCAGCTGGTTGCTCGCCGCGGTCTGCCAGAGCCGCTCGACGAACAGGTACAGCTCGATCGGGGACATGATGCCCATGCCGATGCCCGCCAGCGCGAAGAGCAGCGCCACCCCGCCCAGCACCAGCCCGACGGGGAATCCCGAGAACAGGAGCACCGCCAGCACCAGGAACATCCAGGCGCCGGCGTACTCGTAGAAGTGCCCGTAGAGTGCCTCGGCCATCAGTCGGGCAGCACCTTGGCCACGCGCAGGCGGACGGCGGCCTGCCGGGCGAGCGCCTCGTCGCCGAAGAGATAGACGACGATGCGCATGAGCGTGGCGACCAGCGACAGCGCGAGCAGCGCGACGCCGACCAGCACGAAGGACTTCACCGCCCAGCGATGCGGCACGCCGGTGAGCGAGGCCGAGCCCTCGCCCTGCTCCCATGAGGACAGGACGAACTGCCAGCCCTCGACGAGCAGCACGGTGCAGAAGGGCAGCGCGAAGGCGAGGATGCCGACCACCTCCAGCCAGCCGCGCGTGCGCGGGGCGCTACGGTCGCGCCAGACGTCGATCCGCACGTGCGTGCCGTCGAGGTAGGCAAGGCCGTACGCCAGCAGGAAGATCACCGCATGCAGGTGCCACTCGAACTCCTGCAGGCGGGTCGGCGACAGCCATCCATGGAGCCAGGTGGTCTGCACCAGCTCCTGCACGAACGGGAGCTTGCGCGTCACCACGTCGAACGTGATGACGAGGATCAGCAGGAGGATCAGCCAGGACCCGACCCGGCCGATCCCCCTGCAGGCCGCCGCGATGCGGTCCGACAGGCTCAGCAGCGCGCGCATTGGCCGCCGTCCCGCCGGGGCCTCGCGGGGACCCGCTGCGCCGTGGCCGGCCGTCTCACTGGCCCGGCTTCAGGTAGGCGCGCTCGCCCCAGATGGCGTACTCGGCGCGGAAGGCCTGGAGGCTGTCCCAGACCCGCTTCGAGTCCGGATTGGCCCTGGTCTCCTCGGCGATGACGTTCTCCCACTCCTTGCGGAAGGCGGCGAGGAAATCGTCCGGCCAGGTCATCGTCTTCACGCCGTCGGCCTCGTTCTGCTTGATGATCGCGGCCTGGCCCGCCTCGCCGTCGGCGAGCTGCATGACGGTGGCCTCGTGGCAGGCCGCCTCGACCATGCGGCGCTGGCCGGCCGAGAGCTTGTTCCAGCTGTCGAGGTTGACCAGCAGCTCCTGGATGGTGGACTGCTGGTGCCAGCCCGGGAAGTAGTTGTACTTGGCGACGCGGTAGAAACCGAGCCCGCGGTCGATCGCAGGTACCGACTGCTCGGCCGCGTCCAGCGTGCCGAGCTCCAGCGCCTGGTACACTTCGCCCGGCGCCATCAGCTGGGTGGACACGCCGAAGCGCTCCATCACCTTGGCGCCAAGGCCGAGGAAGCGCATCTTGATGCCCTTGAGGTCGTCGAGCGAGGTGATCTCCTTGCGGAACCAGCCGGCGCTCTCGGGCGGCAGGATGCCGCAGGGCATCATGTAGATGTTGTCCTTCGCGTAGATCTCGCGCGCGAGGTCGAGCCCGCCGCCCTTGTACATCCAGGCAAGCATCTCGCCGGCGCCGGGGCCGAACGGGATCGCGGCGAAGAAGGCGTAGGCGGAGTTCTTGCCGGCATTGAAGCCGGGCGAGCCGTAGGCGGCATTGACCGCGCCCTTGGACACCGCGTCGTAGTACTGCGCGCCGGCGACGATCGCGCCCGGCTCGAATACCCGGATGTCGAACTTGCCGTCGGACATCTCCTTGACCGACTCGGCCAGCTGGAACGCGGTCTGGCCCGCCACGGGCAGCGCCTTGTTGTAGGCGGTGTGCATCCGCCACCGGGTCGGCGTCTGCGCCTCGGCGGTCGCAAGGCCCGCCGTGAGCGCGAGCGTGGTGAACGCGGCGACGGCGGCCGCCATGCCTCTGGTCTTCATCGACTCCCTCCAGTCAGTGTCTTTCCGTTGGTTCCCCGTGCCGGGCCGACGGCGGCAGGCGCGCCGCTTCAGCCGAACTCCTTCTCGAGCCGCTGGTAGCGCGCGAGGTCCA
>CAZDYQ010000108.1:0-9532 GCA_964509685.1 uncultured Burkholderiaceae bacterium | reverse complement strand
GTGCTCGAGGGCCGGCACATCTTCCCGCGGCTCACCGTCGCCGAGAACCTGCGCATGGGCGCCTGGACGCACCGGCGCGGCGATGCCGCGCGCATCGAGGAGAGCATCGAGCGGGTGGTGAAGCTCTTCCCGCGCCTGGGCGAACGGATGGCGCAGGCCGCCGGCACCCTGTCGGGCGGCGAGCAGCAGATGGTGGCGATCGGCCGCTCGCTCATGCTGCGCCCGCGCCTGCTGCTGCTCGACGAGCCGAGCCACGGGCTCGCGCCGAAGGTGGTCGAGGAACTGCACGCCGCGCTGCTGGCGATCAACCGCGAGGGCGTCGCGATCCTGCTCGTCGAGCAGAACGCGCAGCTCGCGCTCAGCGTGTCCACGCGAGCCTACGTGCTGTCGGGCGGCGAGATCGCCAAGGAGGGCGCGTCGGACGCGCTGCTGCACGACGACGAAGTGCGCAGCGCCTACCTCGGGATCTGACCATGCGCGGTGCAGCCAGCAGGGCCGGCGCCGCGGGATCGATCGGCAACAGGCCCGAGGGTTTCGACCTCGATGTCTCGCGCGACGTGGTGTCGCTGCGCCAGACCGTCACGGACAAGCTGCGCGACGCCATCCTCGCGGGGCGCTTCGCCCCCGGCCAGCGCATCGTCGAGCGCGACCTGTGGCAGTCGCTCGGGATCAGCCGCACGGTGGTGCGCGAGGCGCTGCAGCACCTGCAGGCCGAGGGCCTGATCGACATCATTCCCCACCGGGGACCGGTGGTGGCCACGCTGTCGGCCGACGAGGTGCGCGAGCTCTACGTCGTGCGCGGCGCGCTGGAGGCGCTCGCGGGCGAGGGCTTCGCCCGCAATGCGACCGACGAGCAGGTCGCCCGGCTGCGCGAGGCGCTCGAGTACCTGCGCCAGCCGGAGGCGTCGGCGAGCACCGAGAGCCTGCTCGCCGCGAAGAACGCGTTCTACGCGATCCTGCTCGAGGGTTGCGGCAACCGGATCGTCGGGCAGATGCTCACGCAGCTGAACAACCGGGTCACGCTGCTGCGCCGGGTCTCGCTCGGCACCGAGGGGCGCCTGCCACGGACGATCGCGGAGCTCGAGGAGGTGGTCTCGGCGATCGAGGCGCGCGATCCCGAGCGCGCGCGCCTGATGTGCGCCCGCCATGTCGAGAGCGCGGCCGAAGCGGTCGGCCGCTCACTCGCGGGCGGGCAGGACGCCGGCTCCTAGGCCGCGATCGCTTCCAGCTCGCCCAGCGCCGCGGCCATCGCGGCTTCGCGCTCACCCGGGCCCAGCGCGAGGCCCTCGGCGACCAGCCGCTCGATCTGGGTGATGCCGAGGAAGCCGAGCAGGAACTCGAGGTAGTCGATGTGGGCGACGCCGCTCGCCTGGCCGGCGTGCCGTCCGCCCGCCGTGGCGGCGAGGATCACCCGCTTGTCGCCGGCGAGTCCCTCGGGCCCGGACTCGGTGTAGCGGAAGGTCTTGCCGGCCACCGCGATCATGTCGATCCATGCCTTCAGCTGGCTCGGGATGCCGAAGTTGTACATCGGCGCGCCCAGCACGACGACATCGGCCGCGAGGAACTCTTCCAGCACCTCGTCGGCCTGGGCCACGCGCGCCCGCGCACGGGGGCTGCGCAGCTCGGCGGGCGTCGAGCGGGCCTCGAGCAGCTCGGCGTCGAAATGGCCGAGCGGGCTGGCGGCGAGGTCCCGATGGACGACCCTGGCCTGCGGATTCGCGCGCAGGAGGGACTGGACGACCTTGCCGGTGATGTCGCGCGAGGCCGATGCCTCGCCGAGGATGCTGGAATCGATTCGAAGGATATTCATGGGGGGCTCCGTTCCTTGTGTGCCCCGATGATGGAAGTGTCGCCAATCGAGCGGTAGTCGGCGAAAATGCGATTCATCGTTGCACTGGTGACGCGAATCTATGGAGCCGATAGAGCCGATAGAGCCAGTCGATCTCAACGACTACCGCTACTTCGCCGCCGTCGTGGACGCGGGCGGGTTCTCCGCCGCCGAGCGGGTGCTCGGGGTGCCGAAGTCCCGGCTCTCCCGGCGGGTGGCGGCGCTCGAGCGCCGGCTCGGTGTACGGCTGCTCCAGCGCAGTACCCGGCGGCTCACGCTGACCGACACCGGCCGGCAGGTGGTCGAGCATGCGCGGGCGATCGTCCGCGAGGCCGAGGCCGCCGATTGCGTGGCGACCGCGATGCGTGTCGAGCCCTCCGGCAACCTGCGCGTGAGCCTGCCGCCCCAGCTCTTCGAGTCGGGCCAGATCGCCGAGGTCTTCACGAGATTCCTCGCGGACAACCCGCGCGTGACGCTGGAACTCGTCGTGACGCCGCGCCGGGTCGATCCCGTCGCCGAGGGCATCGACCTCGCGATCCGGGTGCGAAGCCGCGCCGAGGAGGACCCGCAGTGGGCTATCCGGCGGCTGCAGAGGGCGAGGGGCATCCTGGTCGCCAGCCCCGCGCTGGTCGCGACCTGTGGCGGGCTGACCACGCCCGAGAGCCTGCGCGAGGTGCCCGCCCTCGGCTCGATGGATCCCGACCGTCGGGTGCACTGGCACCTCGAGTCCGGCGACGGTCGCAGCATCGAGGTGGCCGCGCCCGCGCGCCTGTCGTGCGACAACTTCGCGCTGCGCCTGCGGGCGGCGATCGCGGGGCTCGGGGTGACGATGCTGCCCGACGACTATGTGGCCGACGCGCTGGCCGACGGCCGGCTCGTGCGCGTGCTGCCCGACTGGGACATGCCGGCCGGCACGCTGCAGGTGGTGTACCCGACGCAGCGCGGCATGCCCGTCGCGGTGCGCGCGCTGCTCGATGCCATGGTCGCCGCGTACCGGCCCGGGCCGGAGGTGGATGCGCTGCGCTGATCCGCCCGTCGCCCTCGATCGGATCCGCTAGCCTGCGCGGCGCAGCCAGGCGAGCACGATCGCCTCGTCGCGATCGAGGCCCGCGCGTGCGCGGCGCACCCGCCTGGCGATGGCGCCGATGTCCTCGCAGAGACGGCCGGCGCACCACTCCGATTCCACGTCGGGGTGGATGTACGAGCTGCGGCAGACCGCCCGGGTGTTGCCGAGGCAGGCGCTCACCGCATCGACCAGCTCGTTGGCCTTGCGCGCGACGGCCGTCTTCGTTTCGGGCAGCGGCGTGGCGGCGAACAGCATCGTCGCCCGGGCGGTCGCGCCCCAGGTGCGGAAGTCCTTCGAGCTGAAGTCGTCGCCGATCGCGGCGCGCAGGTAGTCGTTGACATCCTCCGAGTACAGCGGCCGGCGCGTGCCGTCCTCGTCGATGTACTGGAAGAGGTGCTGGCCGGGCAGCTCGTGCACGCTGCGCACGATCCGCGCGATGCGCCGGTCGGTGAGCGACAGCCGCCACGGCTTGCCCGACTTGCCGACGAACTCGAAGCGGACACGCGTCGGGCCCGGCTCGACATGCTGCCGGCGCAGGGTCGTGAGCCCGAAGCTCCCGTTCTCGCGGGCGTAGCTCGCATTCCCGACGCGGATCAGCGTGTTGTCGAGCAGCCAGGCGAGCAGCGCGAGCACCTTCTCGCGCGGCAGGCCGCGGCGCGCCATGTCCTCGTCGATCCGGCGACGCAGGATCGCCAGCGCCTCGGCGAAGTCGGCGAGCCGCGCGAACTTGAGCGCATCGCGATGCTCGTGCCATCCGTCGTGGTAGCGGTACTGCTTGCGGCCACGCTCGTCGCGCCCGGTCGCCTGGATGTGGCCACGGGGGTCGGGACAGATCCAGACATCCGTCCATGCGGGCGGAATGGCGAGCGACCGGATGCGGGCCAGCACGGCGGGGTCGCCGATCGGCGCGCCGTTCGCGTCGTGGTACGAGAAGCCGCGGCCGCGCCGGCGCCGTCCGATGCCGGCTTCGGCATCGCAGGCATGGCGCAGCCCCGGGGGCGGGGGCGCCGCGGCGACCGGGCCGGATTCGGGCGGTTCGCGGACGGGGTTCGGGTCGAGCATCGATTGCGGTCCTGCATGGCGCCGGGGCGACGACTCGGCCCGGCTGCGGACCGGTCGAAGCAAGGCCCGGGCCCGCGCCACCCGATCGGGGCGATGGCGGGAAAAGGCGGGGGATCGCCCGCCTGACCTGCCGACCGGCCGCCGTCCGTACCCCGTAGCATGCCGCCGGCCTCGGGATCCACGGGATGGTGACGCCGCAACGATCCCGGCAGGGCGCCGGACAGTCAACGCAGGGAAGCAGCAAGCATGAAATTCAGGACCCGCATCTGGATGATGCCGATCGCCGCTGGGCTGATCTTCGCGATCGGCATCGGGGCGAGCGTCTTCATCGGCACGCGGACGGCCGGGCACATCCGCACGGTCGCCTTCATCGACAGTCCGGCCCTCGACCAGGTGTCGGCGATCGACCGCAGCCTCGACCAGTTCCAGCTCCTCACCCAGGCGGTGGTCGGCGAGCGCAACATCGAGAACCTTCCCGAGGCGGCCACCTTCGTCCAGGCGGCCCGCGAGGCCGCGGCGAAGCTCGGCACCTTCCCGGGCCGGGAAGAGGCGGCCAGGGAGCTCGCCGGCCTCTTCGAGGACTACCAGAAGCTTCGGATCGAGGCGGTCAAGGTGCTGATCGGCAACAGCGGGGACCCGGACGCGGTCCTCGCGGCGCCGCAGGCGCTCGAAACGCTGCAGAACGCGATCGAGAAGCGCCATGCCGAGGAGCGCGCGAAGCTCGCCGAATCCTTCGGCGCCGTGACGCAGGGCGTGGCCAGCAACATCTGGGCGGGCGTGATCACGGGCCTCGTCGCGCTGGTCGCGCTCGGCGTGGTGTCGTGGCGGGTGACCTCCTCCGTCTGGCGCGAGCTCGGCGGCGAGCCCGACACGCTGCGCGCCCTGGCCCGCGACGTGGCCGACGGCCGGCTCGACGTAAAGATCGAGGTCGCGCCCGGCGACACGAGTTCGCTCAATGCCGCGATGGCCGAGATGGTCGTGCGCCTGCGCGAAATCGTGGAGGCGATCCATGTCGCGACCGATTCGATCCGCGGGGCCTCCGACGAGATCGCGACGGGCAACATGAACCTGAGCGAGCGCACGGAGGCCACCGCGAGCAACCTCCAGCGATCCGCCGACACGATGGGCCAGCTCACGGCCGCCGTGCGCCAGAGCGCCGCGGCGGCGCGCGACGCGAACGAGCTCGCGCGCGAAGCCAGCGCCGCGGCCGAACGCGGTGGCAGGCTGGTCGAGGACGTCGTCGCGCGCATGGCGGAGATCAGCGCCGCATCGTCCCGGATCCACGAGATCATCGGCGTCATCGACGGCATCGCGTTCCAGACCAACATCCTGGCGCTCAATGCCGCGGTCGAGGCGGCGCGCGCCGGCGACCAGGGCCGCGGCTTCGCGGTCGTGGCCGGCGAGGTGCGCACCCTGGCCCAGCGCAGCGCACAGGCCGCGCGCGAGATCAAGGAGCTGATCGTCAGCTCGGGCGAAAGGATCGAGGGCGGCACCCGGACCGTCGGCGAGGCCGGCGCCTCGATGTCGGAGATCCTCGACGGGGTGAAGCGCGTGCGCACGATGCTGGGCGAGATCACCGCCGCGACGAGCGAGCAGAGCGAAGGCATTGCCCAGGTCAACGACGCGGTCGCGAACCTCGAGTCCGCGACCCAGCAGAACGCCGCGCTGGTGGAGGAATCGGCCGCCGCGGCCGAGAGCCTGCGGGAGCAGGCGGGGATGCTGGCCCGCACCGTCGCCCAATTCCGCCTGGCCGGGGCGTCGCCGGCCGCATGACCGCGTTGGAGCGCCTCGCCGTACAGCCCGTACTGTCTTCGGCGCCCCGCCTTGTCCTGCGGCCGGCGGGTCGGGCCGCACCGCGTCGGAGCCCCTAGTCCGCCGGCCGCTCCGCCTTGCGGGTCGACCACTGCGGATGCAGCGTGGCGACCACCAGGCCGTCGGATGCCCAGGCGTGGCAGCCGTCGATGAAGCCGGGCTTGGCGCCCTCCGGGCGCTGGGGGCCGAAGCGGACCGGGCCGTCAGGACCGTCCTCGGGCCAGCTGAAGACCGTCTGGAAGGCGACGGTCGCCATCGGGAAAAGCAGCTCGCGGACATGGGTGCAGCCGCGGGTGCCGCCGACCGCCTCGTTGACCGCCTTGCGCCAGCCACGCGCGATGCAGGCGCCGACGAGGGCCTGGAAGTTGGGCCGGGACTCGACGCAGGTGGGATAAGGCGTGGCCGGCATGTCCACGGCGATCGCGCGCACGACGAGGTCGTCGTCGATCGTCAGCCTGACCGCCATGTGATGGACCTCCGAGCCGGGCTCGCGCACGCCGCGAAACGGCTCGGTGTACTGGAAGGGCTTGGTGTCGATGATGCGCCCCTCGATGTCCCACAGGCCGTCCTCGCGAAGGAAGCCTTCGCAGGTGATCCGGCGGGTATGCGTGTGGCGACGCGGGGCGGGCTCGGGCAGGGACATCCGGAACCTTCTGTCGTTGCTCGCAGGAGCGTCGAGTTTACGGCCTGTCGCGACGGGCTGCCGGACGGTCGCGGCAAGCGGTCGCCGCTTGCGTCACAATCCATCCTTTCGCAACTGACTCACCCGGTATTCGCCCGATGAAAACTCCGCTCGAAGGGATCAAGGTCCTGGACCTGTCGCATGCGCTGGCCGGTCCGCACTGCTCCACGCTGCTCGCCGACTTCGGCGCCGAGGTCTACAAGCTCGAGACGCCGGGCTTCGGCGACATCGCGCGCGCATGGGGCGCGCCCCTGCCCGGGGACGAGAGCTCCTATTTCACGTCGCTGCACCGGAACAAGCGCGGGCTGTCGATCGACCTCAAGAGCGAGGAGGGCAAGGCGCTCTTCTTCGAGCTCGCCGGCAAGGTGGACGTGATCCTCGAGAACTTCCGGGTGGGCGCGCTAAAGAAGCTCGGCCTGGGCTACGAGGAGGTGCGCAAGCGCAACCCGGGCATCGTGTACTGCTCGATCTCCGGCTTCGGCCAGGACGGTCCCTATACCCATCGGGCGGCGATGGACCTGATCGTGCAGGCCGAAAGCGGCATGATCAGCATCACCGGCGAGGAGGGCGGCCGCGGAGTGCGCTGCGGTGTGTCGATCGCCGACCTTACGGCCGGCATGTATGCCGCGCTCGGCATCGTAATGGCGCTGCGGGTCAAGGAGAAGACGGGCATCGGCCAGCACATCGACATCTCCATGCTCGAGGGCCAGCTTTCGCTGCTCAACGTGCTGATCGCCGGCTACCTCGCCGACGGCGAGATGCCCGAGCCCCTCGGCACCGCCTACAAGGCCCTCGCGCCCTACCAGACCTTCCGAACCGCCACCCGCGACCTCGCGCTCGCGGTCGGCAGCCAGAAGCTGTGGGAGATCTTCTGCCCGGCGATCGGCCGGCCCGAACTCACCAACCATCCCGACTACGCGACCAACCACGGTCGCAACAAGAACCGGGCGGCGATGATCGCGACCCTGCAGGAGACTTTCCTCACCCGCAGCTACGAGGAGTGGGAGAAGATCCTCACGGATGCCGGCGTGCCGGTGGGCGCCGTCAACAAGATCGACCAGGTCGTGGAGCATCCGCAGGTGAAGGCGCGCGGCGCCATCGTCGAGCAGGATCATCCGCGCGCCGGACGGGTGCCCATGACCGGCGTGCCGTTCCGCCTGTCCGAGACGCCCGGCGCGATCCGCTCGCCTTCGCCTTCGCTCGGCGAGCACAGCGCCGAGGTCCTGCAGGAGCTGCTCGGCATGCCGGCCGAGCAGGTGGATGCGCTGATCGACCGCGGCATCGTCTCCGGACCGAAGAGCCGCCGCTAGTGTTCCGGGGGCGAAGGTAAGGCGGCGGGACGACGCGCCCGCCGCGATTTGCCGCTTCCCCCCGTTCTTGTTAGCCTGAACTTTCCCGTTGGGGTGCCCCGCAGGGGGGCTGAGAGGCGCATCGCGCCGACCCATCGAACCTGATCCGGGTCATGCCGGCGGAGGGAACGGATGCTGCAGACACTCTCGTTGCGCTTTCGTTCCGGCACTTCCTCGTGTCGGGCGAAGGCATGTTGAGCCGGACGACCTGCGCGCCCATCGCGCTCACGATCGCCGGCTCGGACTCCGGCGGCGGCGCCGGGATCCAGGCCGACATCAAGACCTTCTCGGCACTCGGGGCCTACGGGGCGAGCGTGATCACGGCGCTCACCGCGCAGAACACCCGCGCGGTGACCATGGTCGAGGAGGCCTCGCCGGCGATGGTCCGCGCCCAGATCGATGCCGTCTTCGCCGATCTCGCCGTGGCGGCGGCCAAGATCGGCATGCTCGCCTCGGTGCCCATCATCGAGGCGGTGGCCGACGGCCTGTCGTCCCGCGAGGTCCCGCTCGTGCTCGACCCGGTGATGATCGCCAAGACGGGCGACGCGCTGCTCCGCGACGATGCCGTCGCCGCCCTGCGCGAGCGCCTGGTGCCGACGTGCACGGTGCTCACGCCGAACCTGCCGGAGGCGGCGCGCCTGCTCGAGACGCAGCCGGCGACGGACGAGCGCGGGATGATCGAGCAGGCACGCGCCCTTATCGAGCTGGGTCCTCGCGCCGTGCTCATGAAGGGCGGCCACGGCCGCGGCCCGGTCTGCATCGACCTGCTGGTGGAACGCGGGGGCGCAGTGACGCGCCTGGAGGCCCCCCGGGTCGCAACCCGCAACACCCACGGCACGGGATGCACGCTCTCGGCGGCGATCGCGGCGGGCCTCGCACACGGCCAGCCGCTGGCGCAGGCCGTCGCGCGGGCGCACGGCTGGCTGCAGGCGGCCATCCGGGCCGCCGACCGCCTGCGCGTCGGCTCGGGCAACGGGCCCGTCCATCATTTCCATGCCATCTGGAAGGTGCATGGCTGACATCACCGTCGTCGGGGCGGGCGTCGCCGGCCTGTGCGTCGCGACCGAGCTCGCCGCGCGCGGGTTCGCGCCGCGCATCGTGGACAAGGCGTCGCGGCCCGGTCCGCACGCCTGTTCCTGGTGGGCCGGCGGGATGCTCGCGCCGATGTGCGAAGGCGAATCGGCCGAGGAGCCGGTCGTGCGCCTCGGCCGGGAGGCGGCCGGCTGGTGGCAGCGGCACGCGGGCATCGTGAGTACGCAGGGCACGCTGGTGCTCGCGCTCGCGCGCGACCGCCGCGAGCTCGAGCGCTTCGCGCGCCGCACCGCGGGCCATCGTCGCCTCGATGCGGAGGCGCTCGCCGTGCTGGAGCCCGACTTGGCCGGGCGCGCCGCCGATGCGCTCTTCTTCCCGGAGGAGGCGCATCTCGATCCGCGCGCCGCGCTCGCCGCGCTGGTCGAGGGGCTCGCGCGGCGCGGCATCCGCATCGAGCGCGCCGGCGAGGAGCCGCCGCGCGACGGGCTCGTCATCGACTGCCGGGGCCTCGCGGCGCGCGACGCCCTGCCGGACCTGCGCGGCGTCAAGGGCGAGATGGTCGTGCTGCGCAGCGCCGAGCTGTCGCTCGCCCGGCCCGTCCGGCTGCTGCATCCGCGCTACCCGCTCTACATCGTGCCGCGCGGCGGCGGCGTGTTCATGCTGGGCGCGACCCAGATCGAGGCGGGCGAGCGCCGGCGCGT
>CAZDYQ010000107.1:0-9698 GCA_964509685.1 uncultured Burkholderiaceae bacterium | reverse complement strand
GCCTGCCCTCGGGCTGGCCCGACGGCTTGGATGCGTCAAACCCCATATTGTACAATTGCGTGCTTTCGCATCGCGTGTCCGGCGATGCGCAAGGCAATTCGAACCGATGCAGCCGCACGGGGGCCGGTGCCGACGGCACGGACCTGCCGGCCCGTTCGTCGGTGGAACCCAGAACAAACCGGATTGGCGATGTCCCACAGCATAGAAAGCATTCCGACGCAGACCGAGGCGTCTTCCAGTACTTCGCCCGTCGCGCGGTTCTTCGCCGCGGCGGCCCTGGGCGTCGCCGCTTCGATGATGCCTGCCGTGGGGATGGCGCAGGACAACGCCAGGCCGGACCTCGCCGCCGGCGAGAAAATCGTCAGCACCGTCTGCGCGGCCTGCCACGGCCCGGACGGCAACAGCCCCACGTCCGCCAACCCGAGCCTCGCCGGCCAGCATCCCGAGTACCTCGCCAAGCAGCTGCGCGACTTCAAGCCCGTCGAGGGCGCCGAGCCGGCGCGCCCGAGCGCCCTGATGACCGGCTTCGCGGCCGGCCTGTCGGAGCAGGACATCGTCAACGTGTCGGCCTACTTCGCCGCGCAGAAGCTCAAGCCGGCCTCGGCCACCCAGAAAGACCTCGTCGAGCTCGGCCGGCAGATCTACCGTGGCGGCATCGCCTCCAAGGGTGTGCCGGCCTGCGCCGCGTGCCATGGGCCGACCGGCGCGGGGATCCCGGTGCAGTATCCGCGGCTGCACGGCCAGTATGCCGAGTACACCGCGGCCGAGCTGACCAAGTTCCGCCAGGGCGAGCGCAACAACAATGTCCAGATGACCGAGATCGCGGCGCGGCTGTCCGACGCCGAGATCCGGGCGGTATCCGACTACATCGCCGGATTGCGCTGATCCCGGCACGAGCGGCGTAAGCTGTAGGGGCGGTGAGCGATCACCGCCCTTCGTCTTTTCCGGCGCGGATCCTGTCCGGCGCCGGGGGCGCAGCCCATGGAGGCCGACGATGCTGATCAGGAAATCCGGCGAGCATCCCATCCTTCCCTCGGAGATCACGCCGCGGGCGGTCTTCGAGCGGCGTCGCGAGATCGTGCGGGCGGCGGCCGCGGCCGCGCTGCTGCCGGTGGCCGGCCCGGCGCGGGCCGCCCGCGCCGGGCCGGCGGCGAGGCCCGCGCTCGATGCGCGCCCCAGCCCGCTCTCGATCGACGAGCCGCGCACGCCCTACGAGGACGTCACCGGCTACAACAACTTCTACGAGTTCGGCACGGGCAAGGGCGATCCGGCGGCCCATGCCCATCGCCTGCAGACGCGGCCATGGAGTGTCCGGATCGAGGGCGCGGTCGCGAAGCCCGGGGTCTACGACATCGAGAAGCTGCTGGCGCTCGCCCCCCTCGAGGAGCGGGTCTACCGGATGCGCTGCGTCGAGGGCTGGTCCATGGTGATTCCGTGGGTCGGCTATTCGCTCTCGGAGCTCATCCGCCGGGTCGAGCCGCTCGGCAACGCGCACTACATCGAATACGAGACGCTCGCCGACGATGAGCGCATGCCCGGCATCCGCGCGCCCATCCTCGCCTGGCCCTACGTCGAGGGCCTGCGGATGGACGAGGCGATGCATCCCCTGACGCTGCTCTGCTTCGGGCTCTACGGCGAGGTGCTGCCCAACCAGAACGGCGCGCCGGTGCGCATCGTCGTGCCCTGGAAGTACGGATTCAAGAGCGCCAAGTCGATCGTGGCGATCCGCTTCGTCGAGAAGCAGCCGATGACCTCCTGGCACATGGCGGCCCCGCGCGAGTACGGCTTCTATTCGAACGTCAATCCCGAGGTGGCCCATCCCCGCTGGTCCCAGGCCACCGAGCGGCGCATCGGCGAGGACGGGTTCTTCACCCGCAAGCGCAAGACCCTGATGTTCAACGGCTATGCCGACCAGGTCGCCTCGCTCTACGCCGGGATGGACCTGCGCCGGTACTACTGATGCGCGCCCGCGGGCTGGCGCGCGCAGGACAGCCCGCCGCGCCGGGCGGCGCCGACGGGGCCCGCCGCCGGTCGCAGGACTGGCTCGGCCCGGTGCGCGCCGCGGTCTTCGTCGCCTCGCTGCTTCCCCTGTGCCGGCTGGTGGTGCTCGGCATGACCGGCGGCCTGGGCGCCAACCCCGTCGAGTTCGTGACCCGCTCGCTGGGGACCTGGACGCTCGTGTTCCTGTGCCTCACGCTCGCGGTCAGTCCCGCCAGGTGGCTGGGCGCGCCCCCCGCGATCGTGCGGCTGCGCCGCATGCTGGGGCTCTATGCCTTCTTCTACGGCAGCCTGCACTTCCTGCTGTACATCTGGCTGGACCAGTGGTTCGACTGGCGCGCCGTTGCCGCCGACATCGCCGAGCGACCGTTCATCACCGCCGGCTTCGCGGCCTGGTTGCTGATGGTTCCGCTCGCGATCACCTCGAACCGGTTCGCGATCCGCAGGCTGGGATCGCGCTGGCAGCGGCTGCATCGCCTGGTCTACCTGCTCGTGCCGCTCGGGGTGCTGCACTTCTGGTGGCACAAGGCCGGCAAGAACGACATCGGCGAACCCGCGGTCTATGCCGCGATCGTGGCGGTCCTGCTGGCCGTCCGAATCGTCCGCCGGATCGTTGCCGCTCGCCGGGCCTGACGGTTCAGGGCCGCCGGCCGTCCAGCGTCCGCTCCAGGGCGAACAGCGACTCCAGCGACTCCCGCTCGCGCACGAGCCGGGCACGGTCGCCATCGACCATGACCTCGGCCGCTCGGCCGCGCGAGTTGTAGTTCGAGCTCATCGCCATCGCGTAGGCGCCGGCCGATTCGATCGCGAGCAGGTCGCCCGGCTCCAGGCACAGCGCGCGGTCGCGGGCGAGCCAGTCGCCCGACTCGCAGACGGGGCCGACGATGTCCCAGGCGAGCGCGTCGCCCTGGCGGGGCCGCAGGGGCACGACGCCGTGCCAGGCGTCGTAGAGGCTCGGCCGGATCAGGTCGTTCATGGCGGCATCGACGATCGCGAAGCGTCGTTCGCTCGCCTGCTTGAGGTATTCCACCCGCGTGAGCAGCAGCCCAGCGTTGCCGACGAGCGAGCGCCCGAACTCGAACAGGACCTCGTAGCGCCCGGCGCCGAGGCGCTCATCGAGCCGCCCCAGCACGGCCTGCACCAGTGCCTGCCGGGAGGGCGGTTCCTCGTCGCGGTAGCGGATGCCGAGGCCGCCGCCGAGGTCGATGTGCCGCAGCTCGATGCCCGCGGCCCGAAGCTCGTCGACCAGGTCCGCCACCCGGTCGGCCGCCGCCAGGAAGGGCGCGATCGAGGTGATCTGGGAACCGATGTGGCAGTCGATCCCGACCACTTCGATGCCGGGCAGGCGGGCGGCGAGGCGGTAGGTCTCCAGCGCGAGCTCGTGCGCGATCCCGAACTTGTTCTGCCGCAGTCCGGTCGAGATGTAGGGATGGGTGCCCGGATCGACGTCCGGGTTGACCCGGAGGGACACCGGGGCGCGGCGTCCCATGGCCTGCGCGACCTCCGAAAGCCGTCGGAGCTCGGGCTCCGACTCGACGTTGAAGCAGCCCACGCCCGCCCGCAGCGCCTCCTGCATCTCGTGGGCGGTCTTGCCGACCCCCGAGAACACCACGCGGGCCGGGTCGCCGCCGACGGCCTGCACCCGGCGCAGCTCGCCGAGCGACACGATGTCGAAGCCGGCGCCCTCACGGGCGAGCAGGTCGATGACGGCGAGATTGGAGTTCGCCTTGAGCGCATAGCAGATCGTCACCCGCCGGCCGGCGCAGGCGTCGGCGAACTCGCGGTAGGCCTCGCGGATCGCGCCGGCCGAGTACACGAAGGTCGGGGTGCCGTGGCGCTCGGCGATGTTGGCGAGCCGGACGTCCTCGGCGAACAGCTCGCCATCGCGATGGGCATACCACGGCATCGGTGTGACTCTCTCGGAAACGGGGACGGGGAACTCAGCGGCGGGGCTGGTCCTGGTCGGGAATCGGCATCTCGGGCACCTTCTCCGGGGCCGGGCCGGGCGGCGGCGGCAGGTAGAGCGGGCCCCGCATGCCGCATGCGCCCAGGCCCAGGGTGGCAACCACCAGGGCCGCGACAACCAGGGTTCGATGACCGCGCAGGAGCATTGGCGGGCAGTCTAGCACGCGCCTCGCGGCGATCCCGCGACGCGCCCGGCCGTCATCAGAACAGCTGGTCGCGGATCTGGTCGGCGTTCTCTCCCGAGGCGACGCCGCCCTCCATCAGGCCGACCGTGGCGATGCCCTGGCCGGGGCGGGTCTCCGTGTAGTACCAGTCGGCGCCGATCTGCACCACGCCGGCAGGTGGCTCGGGCGTGACCTCGGGCTTGCCGTCGAGCGCGACCTTCATGTAGTCGGCCCAGATCGGCAGGGCGAGGCCGCCGCCGGTCTCGCGGTTGCCCAGCTTGCGCGGCTGGTCGAAGCCCACCCAGGCCACGGCGGCGATGTCGCGCTGGTAACCCGCGAACCAGGCGTCGTGCGAATCGTTCGTTGTGCCGGTCTTGCCCGCCAGGTCGTTGCGCTTGAGCAGCGTGCGCGCGCGCCGCGCCGTCCCGTTGCGCACGACGTCGCGCAGCATGGTGTCCATGATGAACGCGTTGCGTGGATCGATCGCCAGGTTGGCCGGGTCGCCCGCGCGTCGCGGCTTCGCGGCGGCGAGCACCTCGCCGGCCGCGTTCGTGATCTTCGAGATCACGTAGGGCTCCACGCGGTAGCCGCCGTTCGCGAACGTGGCATAGGCACCGGCCATCTGCCAGGGCGTCACCGACCCGGCGCCCAGCGCCATGGTGAGGTAGGCCGGATGGCGTCGGGGATCGAAGCCGAAGCGGGCGATGTAGTCCTGGGCGTAGTCCGGCCCGATCTGCTGGAGGATACGGATCGAAACCATGTTCTTGGATCGCGCGAGCGCCTCGGCCATGGTCATCGGGCCCTCGAACTTGCCGTCGTAGTTCTTGGGTTCCCACAGCTCGCCGCCGGTGAGCGCCGGATCGATCGAGAAGGGCGCGTCGTTGATGATCGTGCTGACCATGAAGCCCTTCTCGAGCGCGGCGGAGTAGATGAAGGGCTTGAACGAGGAGCCGGGCTGGCGCCACGCCTGCGTCACGCGGTTGAACTTGTTGCGCGCGAAGTCGTAGCCGCCGACGAGGGCGCGGACCGCGCCATCGTTGGTGTCGACGGCGACGAGCGCCGACTGCACCTGCGGCAGCTGCGCGATCCGCCAGCTCGCCTTCTCCTGGATGATGCGGACCAGCGCGCCGCGCTGCAGCCGGATCGCCGCGGGCGCCCGGCTGCCGAGCGCGCGCTTCACGAAGTCGAGCGACTTGCCGGTAATCGTGATCGGTTCCGAGCCGTCGCCCCGGTCTACGGTCACCGAATCGTTCGACACGGCGGTGACCACCGCCGGGATGAACTCGTTGATGACGCCGGCCTCCTCGACCGCCTGTTCGATCGCCGCCCTGGCGGCCTCCGGGTCCTGCGGCAGCTGGACGTATGCCTCGGGCCCCCGGTAGCCGTACCGGGTGTCGTAGTCGATGACGCCCTTGCGCAGGGCATCGCGCGCGGCTTCCTGGTGGCGCGTGTCGATCGTGGTGTAGACCCTGAGCCCGGCCGAGTAGGTGTCCGCCTCGAAGATGGCCTGGGTCAGCTGGCGGGCGAGCTCGGCCACGTAGGGGGCGATCTCGCTCTCGTCGTCGAAGCCGTTGCGCGGGGTGGCGTACTTCAGCGGCGTCTCGAGGGCGGTGCGGTACTGCTCCTCGGTCAGGAAGTTGTTCTCGCGCATGCGCCGCAGGATGTAGCGCTGTCGCTCCGTGGCCCGTTCGCGATTGGCGAAGGGATTGAAGCGAGAGGGCGCCTTCGGCAGCCCGGCGAGCATGGCGGCCTCGGCCGCGTTGATCTCCGAAAGCGGCTTGTCGAAGTAGGTCCGGGCGGCGGCCGCGAATCCGTAGGCCCGCTTCCCGAGGAAGATCTGGTTGATGTAGAGCTCGAGGATCTCGTCCTTGGTGAGCGTGTCCTCGATGCGCAGCGCGAGCAGCGCCTCGGTGATCTTGCGCGCATACGTGCGCTCGGGCGAGAGGAAGAACTCGCGGGCGAGCTGCATCGTGAGCGTGCTCGATCCCTGGGTGATGGTGCCGGCCGACAGGTTGGCGATGAAGGCGCGGGCGACGCCGACGGGATCGACGCCGCCGTGCTCGTAGAAGCGGGCGTCCTCCGCCGCCAGGATCGCGTGCTTCATCACGTCCGGCACGTCCTCGATGCGCACGAACGTGCGCCGCTCCTCGCCGAACTCCCCGATCAGCTTGCCGTCGGCCGAGTAGACCCGCAGCGGGATCTGCGGCCGGTAGTCGAGCAGGGCGTCGAGCTGCGGCAGGCGGTCGTTCGTGAGGAGCACGGCGAGCACGGTGAGCAGTCCGCCGCAGACGAGGGCGGTGACCGGGATCGCGATCAGGACGGCGAGGAATCGCGCGACGCTGAAGCCGCGCTGGGACTTCGCGGTGGGGCGCGCAGGGCGCATCAGGAGCATTTCGCCTTGGATTGCCGACAGTGCTCGATACGTCTGTCGGATGGATCCCGCCGATTATACGGGCCGAGCGAGTCGGCACCCGGGCTTGGTCGTAGGCTCGCGACAAGTGATCGGCAGCAACCGGTTCTGGAACCACGAAGCGCTTGCGTGTCAAGGGTTCCGATTGCTAGCATTTGAAGTATTTTGTAAAAAGTTGCCGTAAATCACTAAATTTTAACAGGTTTTGCTTCGTCAATCGCGTCCGGCGACCCCGGATCCCGCACTGAAGCAGGGGCTGAATGGGACTGATGCTACCCAGTTTCTTCCGGCGCTCGATCCCGCCACTGGTTGGGGTCGACCTGAGCGCCTCGAGCGTGAAGGTCGTGGAGCTCGGCACCGGCACGAAGACGGCCATGAAGCTCGAACGCTACGCGATCGAGCCTGTCGAGCGTGGGGCGATCGTCGATGGCACGATCGAGAAGCCCGAAGCGGTCGCGGACGCGCTGTCGAAGGCGCTGCGCCGCGCGCAGTCCAAGGCTCGCGAGGTCGCGATGGCCCTGCCGTCGTCCGCGGTGATCACCAAGAAGATCATGCTGCCCGCCGGCCTGCGCGAAGAGGACTACGAGTTCCAGGTCGAGTCCGAGGCGAGCCAGTACATCCCGTTCCCGATCGACGAGGTCAACATCGACTTCCAGATCATCGGGCCGTCGGCGAACTCCGAGGACGAGGTGGACGTGCTGCTCGCCGCCTCCCGCAAGGAGAAGGTCGAGGACTGCGTGGCCGTGGCGCAGATGGCGGGCGTCAAGCCGATCGTCATCGATGTCGAGCCCTACGCGATCCGCGCCTCGGTCGACTACGTCACGTCCTTCCTGCCCAATAACGGACAAGGCCAGATCATCGCCGTCGCGATGGTGGGGCAGAGCTCCACCTACCTGACGATCGTCCTGAACGGCCAGACGATCTTCGAGCGCGAGCAGTCCTTCGGCGGCAACCAGCTCACCCAGGACATCATGCGCCTCTACGGCCTCGGTCCCGAGGAGGCCGAGTCGAAGAAGCGCGCCGGGGAACTTCCCGACGGCTACGAGGAGGAACTGCTGCGGCCCTTCGTGGGCCAGGGCGCCACCGACATCAGCCGGGCGCTGCAGTTCTTCTTCACCTCGACGCCCTACACCCGCGTCGACCAGATCTACCTCGCCGGCGGTTCCTCCGTGGTGCCCGGCCTCGTCGAGGCGGTCGCCGAACGTACCCAGGTGCCGACCGAACTCTTCAGCCCGTTCCAGGGCATGGAGATCGCCGGGAACCTTCGCGAGCGGCAGCTGCGCACCGACGCGCCCGCCCTGCTCGTCGCGACCGGCCTTGCCATGCGGCGGTTCGACCCATGATCCGAATCAACCTCCTGCCCCATCGCGAGGCGCGGCGCGAACAGCGCAAGCGCGAGTTCGTCACGCTCGCCGCCATGGTCGCCCTGGCCGGGGCGGCGGTCGCCATGGCGGTCGGCTTCGGGATCAACTCGAAGATCGACGCACAGAACCGCCGCAACCAGTTCATCCAGGCCGAGAACGCCAAGCTCGACGAGCAGATCAAGGAGATCGCGACGCTGCGCGCCGAGATAGACGCGCTCCGGGCGCGCCAGGAAGCGGTCGAGGCGCTGCAGAGCAATCGGCGCATCCCGGTGCACCTGCTCGACGAACTCGTGCACAACACGCCCGAGGGCATCTACCTGAAGACGCTCAGCCAGAACGATCGACGGCTCGCGGTGGTGGGCTACGCCCAGACGAACGAGCATGTGGCGGAGTTCCTGCGCAACCTCGCCGGGCGCACCCGGTGGATGGAGAAGCCCGAGCTCACCGAGATCAAGGCGGTGGACCTGAAGCCGAAGTCGGGCGGCGGCAAGGACGTCGAGGAGCGCCGGATCTACGAGTTCTCGCTCAACGCGCTCGTGCGCCCGCTCGTCGAGGCCGACAAGGACGCGCCGGCCAAGGTGGCCGGCCAGGTGCCGGCGGCCCAGGTGGCGAGGAACTGACATGGCGCTCAAGAAGCTCGACATCGACATCGAGGCGATCCGGGAGCAGTTCATCGGGCTCAACGACCGGCATCCCGGCCTCTGGCCGATCCTGCCGAAGTCGCTGCTGCTCTCCGGCATCTTCGTCCTCATCGTGGTCTTCGCCTGGCTCTTCTACTGGAAGGGCCTGGTCGAGGAGCTCGACGCCGGTCGCGCGCGGGAGGTCCAGCTCAAGGAGCAGTACCGCGACAAGATGCGCCAGGCGGTCAACCTCGAGGTGCTGCGCAAGCAGAAGGAGCAGGTCGCCCAGTACGTGAGCCAGCTCGAGCGCCAGCTGCCCAGCAAGGCCGAGATGGACGCGCTGCTCTCGGACATCAACCAGGCGGGCGTCGGCCGCGGACTGCAGTTCGAGCTGTTCAAGCCGGGCCAGGTGCTGGTCAAGGAGTACTACGCGGAGCTGCCGATCGACATCCGGCTCGCCGGCAACTATCACGACCTCGGCGCGTTCACGAGCGACCTGTCGAACCTCGCGCGCATCGTGACGCTCGAGAACATCCGGATCGAAGAGAACGAGAAGACCGGCCGGCTGGCGATGCAGGCCGTCGCCAAGACGTACCGGTACCTCGACCAGGAAGAGATCGCCGAGCAGCGGCGCCAGGCCGCCGAGGCCGCCAAGGCGAAGGGGAAGGCGGGGGGTCGCAAGTGAGCAAGCAATCGATCATGCGGCTGGCGGCGATGGCCGTCGCCCTCGGCGCGCTGGGGGGGTGCGCCGACGACCATGGCGAGCTGATCGCGTGGATGCAGGAGGTGCGCAACACGACGCAGCCGATCCGCACGACGGTGCCCGAGCCGAAGCACTTCCCGCCCTTCCACTACGCGGCGGAGAACGAGATCGATCCGTTCTCGCGCAAGAAGCTCGCCGCCGCCTTCGAGCGGCTGATGGAGTCGCCGCGCAGCGGGCTCGCGCCCGACATGAAGCGGCCGCGCGAGATCCTCGAGAGCTTTCCGCTCGAGCAGATCCAGATGGTGGGCCACATTCGCAACGCGCGCACCAACGCGGCGTTGCTGCAGGTCGAGAACCGGGTCTACCAGGCGAAGGTCGGCAACCACGCCGGTCAGAACCATGGTCGAATCACGAGCATTACCGAGAACGAGGTCGTACTGACCGAACTGGTGCGGGACGCAGCCGGCGACTGGA
>CAZDYQ010000106.1:0-9998 GCA_964509685.1 uncultured Burkholderiaceae bacterium | reverse complement strand
TCGACCTGAAGATCGTGCACACCGGCGTGCAGACGGTCGGCGAGATCCTCTGGGTCACCATGCCGGATTCGCCGATCAAGACCGTCGCCGACCTGGCCGGCAAGAAGGTCGCCTTCACGAGCCCGAAATCGGTGACCGACATGCTGCTGACGATGGTCACCGACAAGCACGGCGTGAAGGTCGACGCGGTCGCGGCGGGCGGCATCGGCGCGGGCCTGACCATGCTCCAGCAAGGCGGCGTCGTTGCCGCGCCGATCATGGACCCGGTATGGGCGCGCTTCCAGGATCGCTACCGTCCCGTCTTCATGGTGAAGGACGAGCTGCCGCAGATGACGCAGACGGTCGGCGTGACCACCGCGGAGTTCGCGAGCGCCAATGCCGACAAGCTGCGGGCGCTGATCAAGGCACGCAAGCGCGGCGTCGAGTTCATCTACGCGAACCCCAGGGAAGCCGCCGACATCGTGGCCAAGCACTACGAGATCGACCCGGCCCTCGCCCTGCGCGCGATCGAGAACCTGATCCCGCTCAAGTATTGGGGCACCGGGGAGTTCGACATCGAAGCGATGAACAACATGATCGGCGGCCTGCGGATCATCGGCGAGGTGGAAGGCAACGTGGACTGGGACAAGTTCGTCGATGCATCGTTCCTCGAGTGACGCCGCGCATGCCGAACTGAAGGGAGTCGTCCGGGTCTATCCGGCCGCCGACGGCGGCAAGGTCCACGCGCTCGGCCCGGTGGACCTCCGCCTGGTTCCCGGCGAGTTCTATTCGATCGTGGGGCCGTCGGGCTGCGGCAAGTCGACACTGCTCGACGTGCTCGCCGGGCTGTCGGCGCCCACCGAGGGCGAGGTCTTCTTCGAGGGCCAGCCGGTGGCGGGCAAGGTACCGCCCGGCATCGGCGTCGTCTTCCAGGAGGATGCCTCCTTTCCGTGGCTGACCGTGGAGGACAACATCGCGTTCGGCCTGCGACGGGCGGGCGTCGATGGCGCCGAGGTCGATCGGCGCGTCTCCTGGGCGGTGGGCTTCATGGGCCTCGAGGACTTCCGCAGGGCCTATCCCGCACAGCTGTCGGGCGGCATGCGGCAACGGGTGTGCATCGCCCGCACGCTGGTGACGCAGCCTCGCCTCATCCTGCTCGACGAGCCATTCGGCGCGCTCGATGCGCAGACGCGGCTCCTGATGGGCGACGAACTGCTCCGGCTCTGGCGCGAGACCGGCGCCACCGTGATGCTGATCACCCATGCGCTGGACGAGGCGGCCATGCTGTCCGACCGCATCGGCGTGATGTCGGCCCGCCCGGGCAGGCTCATCGCCGACATTCGCACGGGCTGGCCGAGGGAGCGGGACTCCCGCATCGCCGCCGACGAAGCCTTCGGCGCGATCACGAGCCGGCTCTGGGGCCTGCTCCGGGAGGAATCGCTCAAGGCGACCGGCATGGCGGGAGCGGCCCGATGAAGCGCGCCACCTGGATCCGGACGCTGGTGATCGTGGGATTCGTGCTGCTGCTCGAGGCGCTGTGCCGCTGGGGCGTGATCGGCCGCATGACGATGATCCCGCCGAGCGCCATGGCGGAGCATCTCTGGAAGCTCCTGCAGGAGGGCCGCTACAACGGCGACATCGTCCAGACGCTTCGCAACGTGCTTGCCGCCTTCGTGCTCGCGGTGGTCGGCGGCTTCGTGCTGGGCTCGCTCCTGCACGCCTGGCCGCGCGCGCGCCGGGCGGTCGATCCCTTTCTCGCGACCTACTACGCGATCCCCTTCTTCGCGTTCTATCCGCTGCTCGTGGTCATCTTCGGGCTCAACGCGGCACCGGTCATCCTGATCGGCTTCCTCTTCGGCGTCGTGGCGATGATCCTCAACACCCTGAACGGCCTGGACCGCATTCCGCCCGTGCTCGTCAAGACTGCGCGGATCGCCGGCCTGGGCCCCCTGCGCACGGCGCTGCTGGTGAAGCTGCCCAGCGCCGCCCCGCAGCTCTTCACGGGCATCAAGCTCGCGATCGCGTACTCGTTCATCGGGGTCATCGCGGCCGAGTTCATCATGTCGACTTCGGGCCTGGGCTATTCGATCGCCTATGCCTTCAACAATTTCGACAATCGCACGATGTACGCGCTGATGCTCTTCATCATCGTGCTGGTGACGGTGGTCAACGCGTTCTTCCATGTGTGGGAGCGACGCATCATGGCGCGCCGGGGACTCTGATGCGGCAGGCGCTCGACAGCCTCGGTTTCGTCCTGGTCCTCCTCGCGATCTGGCAGGGCCTGCACTGGTTCGCCGGCGACATCGCGATCGCGTCGCCACTCGACACCGCCCGGCGCGCCGCCGCCCTGCTGGCGAGCGACCAGTTCTGGCCGCACTTCCGCGAAACCTTCGCCGCACTCGGATATGCGCTCCTGATCGCGGTGCTGGGCGGCTTGACCATCGGCCTCCTGCTCGGGCTGCACCGGCTCTCTGGCGAGGTGGCCGAGCCGATCCTGGTGTCCCTCTACTCGCTGCCGAAGATCACGCTCTATCCGCTGATCCTGCTGGTGTTCGGGCTGGGCATGTCGGCGAAGGTGGCCTTCGGCGCCATCCACGGCATCATCCCCGTGGCGATCTTCACCCTCGGCGCGGTCCGCACCATCAGGCCCGTGTACTTCAGGACGGCGCGCGTCATGCGGCTTTCGACGCGGCAGCTGGTCACGGGCATCGTGCTGCCTGCCGCGGTGCCGGAGCTGGTATCGGGCCTTCGCGTGGGCTTTGCGCTGACCCTGCTCGGCGTGCTGATCGGCGAGATGTTCGCCTCCCAGCGCGGGCTCGGCTACCTCGTGATGAACGCGATCGGCACGCTCGATGTCCCCACCATGATGGCCGTGGTGTTGCTGCTGGCCATAGTGGCCGTGCTGGTGAGCGCCGCCCTGCTCCATCTCGACAGGCGCCTGCACCAGCGGGCCGCCTGATCCCCCGACACCCTGCTACCGGAATGCTCGACATGACACGGAACACGCTCAAGGCCCGCCTCGCCCAGCCCGGCCTCATCTGCGCCCCCGGCATCTTCGACGGGATCTCCGCGCGCATCGCCGACGCGATGGGCTTCGACGTCCTCTACATGACGGGCTACGGCACGGTGGCCTCCCATCTCGGCCTGCCCGATGCGGGCCTTGCCACCTACTCCGACATGGTCGAGCGGGTGGCGCGGTTCGCGGAGATCTGCCGGACGCCGATCATCGCCGACGGCGACACCGGCTACGGCGGCCTGCTCAACGTGGACCATACCGTGCGCGGGTACGAGAAGGCGGGTGCCGCCGCCATCCAGCTCGAGGACCAGGAGTTCCCGAAGAAGTGCGGCCATACCCCGGGGCGCCGGGTGATTCCCGCCGAGGACATGGTCCGCAAGATCCGGGTGGCGACCGAGGCGCGCGAATCGAGCGACTTCCTGGTCATCGCGCGCACGGATGCCCGCACCAGCCTCGGCCTGGACGAGGCGCTGCGCCGCGCCGAGGCCTATGCCCGCGCGGGCGCCGACATTATCTTCGTCGAGTCACCGGAGTCGGAGGAGGAGATGGCGCGCATCTGCCGGGCCATCGACAAGCCCCTGATCGCGAACATGGTCGAGGGCGGGCGCACGCCCGTCCTGCCGCGTGCGCGACTGGAGGCGCTCGGCTACCGGATCGCGATCTTCCCGGCATCGGGCTTCCTCGCCGCCGGCAAGGCCATGCAGGCGGTGTATCGGACGATCCTCGAAGAAGGTTCGACCGCCGGCCACGAGGATGCGCTCTATCCCTTCGACGCCTTCTCCCGGCTGATGGGCTTCGAGCGGGTCTGGGACTTCGACCGGCGTCACGCCGAGTAGCCACGCCTCCCCGGCGGGGCTCGGCGCGCGCGCAGCGCCATGCCCGCGATCGTCAGCACGAAGACGAGGATGGCGATCGCATTGAGGAGCGAGCCGGCGGCGCGCAGGTCGAGGCCCAGCGGCGGCCCGGCCAGGCGCAGTGCGAGCGACGCCTGCATCAGCGCGAAGCCCAGGTAGAACACGGGCCCCCAGGCGACACGGATCCGCGCCACCGCCGGCAGGACGACCAGCGCGTGCGCCATCACCATGTCGAAGACGAAGCCGAGGCCGATGGCGTGCAGCGCCGCGTCGCGCGCACCGCTGGCGCCCCAGGCGACCGCGACCCACGCGAAGCCGCCGATTCCCAGCCAGCCATAGCCGGCGAGCAGGCAGGCGGCCATGTAGCGACTGGCACCCTCCGTCGCGATGGTTCGCCTCGCGATGTCGAACGCGAGCCCCCAGCCGGCGAGGATGACAAGGGACAGGCCGTGGACCGTGCCGCCCCAGCGCGGCGCGAACGCCGACACGGCGGCGCCGGCGACCAGCCCCGACGTGGCGGCGAGGAGGATCGCGCCGGAGCCCGGCCGCCGAGGCATCAACCGGGTGAGCTCGAGGCGCTCGGCGGCGATGGTGGCCACGAGGAAGGCGAACCAGAACTCGATCGTCGCCGGGCCGCCCGGGCGCCAGAAATGGAGGACGGCGCCGGCGAGCCAGGCGATCGCGGCCGCCAGCAGCAGCACGGTATGGGGGGCGCGCTGCCGGCCCACCACCGCGATGTTCACGGCCACGAAGGCAGCCGCCGCGGCGACGAAAGACCCGGCCGCGGTGCGGTGCCCGCCCAGCAGGATCGCGATGCCGCCGGCGCCCGCCAGGGCGGGCGCGAGGAACGCCCAGCCGCGCCCGAGCGCCACCGCCCTCTCGATGCCGATCACGGTGCCGAAGAAGGCGCAGACCATGAGGGCCGCATGCGAGACCACCGCGGCCCCGAAAGGCGCGACGCCCGCCAGGCCGGGATGGAGCGCGTCCGCCCGCAGCAGGCCGCCGGCGATCCCCGCCGCGAGTGCCGCCGCGGCCGCCAGCATCAGGAGTCGCGTGGCGGCCGGTGTTCGCGGCCCGGCGGGTGCGCTCACCAGCCCATCAGCCGACGGCCACGCTCGGTCATGCGATCGGGCGTCCAGGGCGGGTCCCAGCAGAGTTCGACCTCGACCTGCCAGTCCTCGGGCACCACCTGGCCGAGCTGGAACTGGATGTCGTCCACGATCTGGCCGGCCACCGGGCATGCGGGCGAGGTCATCGTCATGCGGATGTCCACCCTTCCCTCGCCGGCGGTCACGCCGTACACGAGGCCGACATCGACGATCGACATTGCCACCTCGGGATCGTAGACCTCGCGAAGCGCCGCGACCAGCGGCGCGCGCAGCGCCTCGTCGCCCCGGTAGGGCACCTCGTCGTCCGGCGATCGGGAATCAGCCTGCATCATCTCCCTTCCCCATCGATGCGGGCATTCTGCTCGCGCGGCGCCGGACCGGCCTTGACCCAGGACAAGCGACAATAGCCCTCCCGTCCACTGCCATTCATCGAGCTCGCATGGATTTCTCGCTTTCGCCCGAACTCGCCGACCTGCGGGATCGCACCCGCCAGTTCATCCTGGAAGAGGTCATCCCCTTCGAACGGGATCCGCGCCGTACCCCCCATGGGCCCACCGACGAGCTCCGCCGCGAGCTGAACGCCCGGGCGCGCGCCGCGGGGCTGCTCGCCCCGCATGTGGAGAGGCGGCTCGGGGGCCTGGGGCTCGGCCATGTGGGCCGTGCCATCGTGTTCGAGGAAGCCGGCTACTCGATGCTCGGCCCGATCGCGCTGCATTGCGCGGCCCCGGACGAGGGGAACATGCACCTGCTGTCCCTGGTCGCCACGCCGGCGCAGCAGGAGCGATGGCTGCGGCCGCTCGCGACTGCGCAGACGCGCTCGTGCTTCTGCATGACCGAGCCCGCGCCGGGCGCCGGCTCCGATCCCGGGGCCCTCGCCACGACCGCGACGCTGGAGGGCGACGCGTTCGTCATCAACGGCCGCAAGTGGCTCATCACGGGCGCCGACGGCGCCGGTTTCGCCATCATCATGGCGAGGACCTTCGTCGACGGCGAGGATGTCGGCGCCACGATGTTCCTCACCGACCTGCCGGCCCCGGGCTTCCGCATCGAACGCCTGCTCGACAGCATGGACTCGAGCTTCACCGGTGGCCATGCCGAGGTGGTGCTCGAGAACCTGCGCATTCCGCGCGACCAGGTCCTGGGCGAGGTCGGCGCCGGCTTCCGCTACGCCCAGGTGCGCCTCGTTCCCGCGAGGCTGACGCACTGCATGCGCTGGCTGGGCGCGGCGCGACGGGCGCACGACATCGCCGCGGGCTACGCGAGCGAGCGCCGGGCGTTCGGCCAGCCGCTCCTGCGGCACGAGGGTGTGGGCTTCATGCTCGCCGACAACGAGATCGACCTCCACACTGCGCGGCTGGCCGTCTGGCATACCGCCTGGATGCTCGACCAGGGCGAGCGTGCGAGCCGCGAGAGCAGCATGGTGAAGGTGCACTGCTCCGAGGCCTACTGGCGCGTCGTCGATCGGTCGATGCAGGTGCTCGGCGGGCTTGGCGTCACGGACGACGCCGAGGTCCAGCGCATCTTCCGCGACCTGCGGGCGTTCCGCATCTACGACGGCCCGTCCGAAGTGCATCGCTGGAGCATCGCCCGGCGCCTGGAACGCGGGCCGGCCGCCTGATCAGCCGGCGAAGCGCGGGGGGTGCCGACTCAGGTACACGAGGAGGGTCAGCGCGCGCATGACGAAGAACACCGCGAGCGCCGCCCACAGGCCGTGGTTGTCCCAGGCCGCCGGCAGCGCGAAGGCGGCGGCGAGGAAGGCGGCGAACGCGATGACCATGCCGTCGCGCATCTCCCGGGTGCGCAGGGATCCGATGAAGATGCCGTCGAGCTGGTAGCTCCAGACCGCGACCAGCGGCATCGCGACGACCCAGGGCAGGTAGTTGGCCGCCACGTCGCGCAGCGCCGGCTGGTCGGTCATGAGCGCGATGAACACGGGGCCGAAGGCATGGTATGCGAGGGCGTACGCGAGCGCGGTCGCGCCGGCCCAGCCACTCGTTGCACGCACCGCCCAGCGGTAGCCGTCGCGGTCGCCCGCGCCCAGCGCCTCCCCGACGAGCGCCTCGGCCGCGTGGGCGAATCCGTCGAGCCCGTAGGCGAGCAGGTTGACCATCTGCAGCAGGATCGCGTTCGCGGCGAGCGGCATGTCGCCGAACCGCGCGCCCTGCGCATGGAACCAGGCGAAGGCGGCGATGAGGCAGAGCGTGCGAATGAAGATGTTGCCGTTGACGGCGACGAGGGCGCGGTAGGCGGCGAGGTCCCGCAGCGGCGCGAGCGACAGCCGTACGCCGCGCTCGCGCAGCAGCCTTGCGAGCACCACCAGCCCCACCGCGAGGCCGCCATACTCGGCGAGCAGGCTCGCCGCCGCCACGCCGGCGATTCCCCAGCCGAACCCGATGACGAACAACACGGACAGCACGGCGTTGCCCACGTTGAGCACGACCTGCGTGAGCAGGGCGTAGCCCGTACGCTGCATCCCGATGAAGACCCCGAGCAGCACGTACTGCACCAGCACCGCCGGGGCGCTCCACACCCGGATGGCAAAGTACTGGAGCATGCCCGCCTCCACCTCTGCGGACGCAGGCGCCAGGAGTTCGGCCAGCCTCGCCACGGGCCACTGCAGCACGACGACGGCCAGCCCGAGCGCCACCGCGAGCGCGAGGCTGCGCCCGATCGCGGTCGCCATCGCGTCCCGGTCGCGCGTGCCCTGCTCCCGCGCCACGAGGCCCGTGGTGCCCATGCGCAGGAAGCCGAAGCCCCAGTACACGAAGCTGAAGACCACCGCACCGAGTGCCACCGCGCCGATGCCCTGCGGCCCGGGCATGCGACCCATCACGGCGGTATCGACCAGGCCGACCAGGGGAACCGACAGGTTCGAAAGGATGATCGGGACCGCAAGCCGCAGGATTCGTCCGTTGTCCCGCCCGCCGTCCGGCGCACTCGCGCTCATCGATTGTTCTTCTTCCTGGGGGATGATTCGACGCTGCCGTGCCCGGTCCCGGCCTAGCGCCGGCGCCGCGCGATGCGCTCGCGCAGCGCCGCGATCCGCTCGTTCTCGTCGTGGGCCCGGAGATACCCGATCACGCTCATCCCCCGTTCGTTGCGCGTTTCGACGTCGGCACCCATGTCGACCAGCAGCTCCATCGTGCTGAAGTGCTTCTGGCGGGCGGCCAGCATCGCCGGCGTGGTGCCGTTGTCCGAGCGCGCATCGAGCTTCGCGCCGTGCCGCAGCAGGATCCGCGCGACATCGGTGTGGCCGCCCGAGGCGGCGTAGTGCAGCGCCGTCCAGCCGGACGGACCGTCCACCTTCGCCCCGCGCTCCAGGAGCAGGCCGACCGAGGGGGCATGACCCTTGATCGCCGCCATCATCAGCGCGGTCTGGCCGCTCGCATCGCTCGCCTCCAGGTCGACCCCCGGCGCGCGCGCGAGTTCGGCGAGCGAATCGAAGGACTCGAGCTTGGCGGCCATCACGATCGCGGGCCCGTGCGTCTTCTCCCGGATGTTCGGCGAGACCGCCGCGGCGAGCAGGCGCCTGACGGCGATCGCATCGTCGAGCCGCACCGCTTCGAGCAGTTCGATGCGCGGATCCGCCGCCCGCGCGCGACCGATACCGATGACAGCCAGGGCGAGCGGCGCCGCCACCGCGACGAGCCCGAGGTCGCGTAGCGCGCGGCGCCGCCCGGGAGCCGGCATGGCGGGGGGCAAGCCGGCGCTCATTGCCCGCGGAAAAGGCGCCGGAAATTGGCGCTCGTCACCTCGCCGATCCGCTCGACCGGCTGGCCGCGCACTTCAGCGAGGCAGGCGGCCACATGCGACACGTACGAGGGTTCGTTGGTCTTGCCCCGATGCGGCACCGGCGCCAGGTACGGCGAATCGGTCTCGATCAGCAGCAGGTCGTCCGGCACCCGGGCCGCGACCTCGCGCAGGTCGGCGGCATTGCGGAAGGTGACGATGCCCGAGAACGAGATGTGGAAACCGAGGTCCATCGCGGCCCGGGCCGTCTCCCAGGTCTCGGTGAAGCAGTGCATCACGCCCCCGGCGTCGTCGGCGCCCTCCTCTCGCATGATCGCGAGCGTGTCGGCCGCCGCGGCACGCGTATGGATGATCAGCGGCTTGCCGCTAGCCCGCGCGGCGCGAATGTGCTGCCGGAACCGCTCGCGCTGCCAGGGGGCGTCCTCCTTCTGCCGGTAGTAGTCCAGCCCTGTCTCGCCGATGGCGAGGATCCTGGGATGGTTCGCGAGCTCGACGAGGCGCTCGGCATCGGGCTCGTCGGCCGGATCCGTTGCGGGCGGGTTGTCGGGATGCACGCCCACCGACGCCCAGAGCCGGTCGTAGCGTTCCGCGAGCGCCAGCACGTTCGGGAAGCCGGCCATCGTGACCGATACGCAAAGGGCCTCGTCGACGGAGGCGTTCGCCATCCGCTCGAGGATGCCCTCGATGTCGGCGGACAGTTCGGGAAAGTCGAGGTGGCAGTGGGAATCGACGAACATCGGCAGGCGCTGGGATCACGCCCGCCGCGGCTCGCGGGCGGGCGATGGCATCCGTCGATTGTAGCGCCGCCGTGCCGCCGGCCCGCGGGGACCTAGATGGTGTGCGTCTGGCGCACCGACTTGAGCGAGCCGCCGATCAGGTTCTCGATCTTCGCGCGCGCCTGCGCGCCGGCGTCGTCGTTGCTGAACTGGATGCCGATGCCCTGCTGCCGGCCGGGCGTGCCCGCCGGCGTGATCCATACGATCTTTCCGGTGATCGGGATCTTGGCCGGGTCGTCCATGAGCGAGAGGATGACGTAGATCTCGTCGCCGAGCCGGCCCGGGCGGGTCGTGGGAACGAACAGGCCGCCCCCGGCCACGAAGGGCATGTAGGCCGCGTAGAGCGCGGTCTTCTCCTTGATGGAAATCTGGATGACGCCGGGCCGCGACGTGGCGGGGGCGCTGTCGGCGGTTTCCATGGGGCGCGAGTCCGGCGGCCTGGAATCCACGGCAGGGGATTCCAGGGGTCGTGACATTTCGGTCGCCTGATCGCTCATCGGCATCCTCGGCTTGC
>CAZDYQ010000105.1:8975-10101 GCA_964509685.1 uncultured Burkholderiaceae bacterium | reverse complement strand
GCTCGCGCGGCGCTCGACAGGGCGGCGCACGAGGCGCGCCGCTCGGGCGTCGCCGCCCTGCGGGCCGAGGTGGAAGCCATGTCGGCCCTGCTGGAGGCGCCCATGGCGCGCCTGCTCGCCGGGAAGCGTGAGTGGCCCCTCCGCCTCGAGGAAGTCGAGGCCCTGCTGGCGTCGAACGCCCTGCTCGTCGATGCCTGCAGGCATGTCGTCCGCCATGCCGGCATCGAGGTCTCGCTGGCACGCAGGCCGGTGCTGTTCTCGCTCGCTCGCGCCCTCGGCGAGGCCTGGCCGGACGATGCCTCGCGCGAGGCGCTCGCGGCGCGGGTGTTCCGCGCGAGGCAGGCCGACGAGTCGCATCGCGCCCGCCTGCGCGTCGAGCTCGGCCGGCTTCGCCGCGCCCTCGGGCCGATCGCCGAGGTGCGCGCGACCCGGCGCGGCTTCGTGCTCGCGCCGCGCGCGGCGAGCGAAGTCCTCGTGCTCGCGCGACCGGTCGAGGAGGCGAATGCGGCCGTGCTTGCCCTGCTCGCCGACGGCGAGTCGTGGTCGAGCTCGGCCCTGGCGCTCGCGCTCGGCACCAGCCAGCGCACCGTGCAGCGGGCGCTCGAGACGCTGGCCGCCGAGGGCAAGGCGCAGGCCGTGGGTCGGGGCCGCGCGCGCCGCTGGACCGCGCCCCCGGTGCCCGGAATCACGACAAGCTTGTTACTCCCGCTCCCGCTGGCGCACACCTAGCATGGGCGCTCCGACACAAGGAGAACGGCATGAACCGAAGCACAGCGGAGATCGTCCGTGAATACGGCCCCTTCCCGGGCATCGATGTCATCCACGGCGTGAGCTACGACGGCCAGCGGGTCTGGTTCGCCACCGGCCCCAGCCTGGCCGTCCTCGAACCGGAGAGCGGCAGGCTGCTGCGTTCGATCGAGGCCACGGCCGATGCCGGAACCGCCTTCGACGGGCGCCACCTGTTCCAGATCGCCGGCGACCGGATCCGGAAGATCGATCCCGAAACCGGCGAGGTCCTCGCGACCATCGCCGCACCGACCGCGGGCAGCTCGGGCCTTGCCTGGGCCGAGGGCAGCCTCTGGGTGGGCGGCTATCGCGAGCGCAAGATCCACCAGGTGGATCCCGA
>CAZDYQ010000105.1:0-8875 GCA_964509685.1 uncultured Burkholderiaceae bacterium | reverse complement strand
GATCCCGAGACCGGCGAGGTGCGCGAGCGCCTCGACATGCCGGCGGGCATCGGGGTGTCGGGCCTTGAATCGGATGGCAACGGGCGCTTCTTCTGCGGCGGCGGCCCCAGCGGGAAGCTGCGCGTCGTTCGCCGGCCGGGATCAGCGGCTCGATAGCGGCGCGGCGATCTCCTCGAGCGACCTGCGCTCGGCGTCGAGCCCCCAGCGCCACTGGATCATGGCGGCGCCGAGCATCAGCACCGAGCCGAAGACATAGCCCCAGGCGATCGAGGAGCGCTCGCCGGTGCCGATCAGTTCGCCGAAGATCCACGGCCCGGCGATGCCGCCGACCGCGGTGCCGAAGGCATAGAAGAGCGCGATGGACAGTGCCCGCATCTCGAGCGGGAAGGATTCGCCCACCGTGAGATAGGCCGAGCTCGCGGCCGCCGACGCGAAGAAGAACACCACCGACCAGGCCATCGTCTGCGCGACCACGTCCAGGAGCCCGGCGGCGAACAGGGCGGCGGTGAGCGCCAGGAGGACACCGGAGGCGGCGTAGGTGAACGCGATCATCCGGCGCCGCCCGATCGTGTCGAACAGCCGTCCCAGCAGGAGCGGCCCCAGGAAATTGCCGGCCGCAAACGGCAGCAGGTACAGGCCGATGTCCTGGGTGGGCACGTCGAAGAAGCGTCCCAGCACCAGCGCGTAGGTGAAGAAGATCGCGTTGTAGAAGAAGGCCTGCGACGCCATCAGCACCACGCCGACCAGGGTGCGCCGGCGATAGCGCGACAGCAGGGCGCGGGCCACGTCCGCCAGCGTGGTCGGGCGCGGATCGACCAGCCGCAGCGCGGCGGGCCGTTCTTCCCCGGCATGGGCCGGCGCGCGGCGCGCCTGCGCCTCGATGGCGGCGACGATCGCCTCGGCCTCCCCCACCCGGCCATGCGTCATGAGCCAGCGGGGACTCTCCGGGATGTGCCGGCGCAAGAAGAGGATCACGATGCCCAGCGCCGCCCCGATGCCGAAGGCGGCCCGCCAGCCCATGTCGAAGGGCAGCCGCCCCGGCTCGAGCAGGATCACCGAGCCGATTGCGCCCAGGGCCGCCCCGACCCAGAAGCTGCCGTTCACCACGAGGTCGGTCTGGCCCCGGTGTCGCGCCGGCACCAGCTCCTGGATCGCGGAGTTGATCGCGGCGTACTCGCCGCCGATGCCGGCGCCGGTGATGAAGCGGCACGCCAGGAAGAACCCGAGGTCGGTCGAGAGCGCGGTGGCCCCGGTCGCGGACAGGTATACGCCGAGCGTCACCCAGAACAGCCGCTTGCGCCCCAGCAGGTCGGTCAGCCAGCCGAAGAAGACCGCCCCCAGCACCGCGCCCGCGAGGTAAGCGCTCGCTGCCATGCCGACCTGGGCCTCGCTGAGCCGCAGCGCGGGGCTGTCCTGCAGCGCGCCGGACACCGCGCCCGCGAGCGTCACCTCGAGCCCGTCGAGAATCCAGGTGATGCCGAGCGCCAGCACGACCCGGGTATGGAAGGGGCTCCACGCCAGGGCATCGAGCCGGGCGGGAATGTCGGTCAGGCGCGAGGCTGGCGGGAGCGCGGCGGCGGTCATCGGCGATCCGGGGCTTCCGGCGCGCGACCGCCCTCAGCGGCCGCTGAACCGGGGCGGCCGCTTCTCGACGAAGGCGCGCACCGCCTCGGCGTGGTCGGCCGTGCCCGCCGCTTCCACCAGGCGTTCGGCCTCGCGCTCCAGGGCGACATCGAAATCGACCACCAGCGCATCGTCCAGGTTGTCCTTCATCAGGCGCAGCGCCCGGGACGGGCCGCTCGCGAGCCGCCGGGCCAGGGCGAAGGCCTCGGACCGGAGTTCGTCGTCGGGCACGACCCGGTTCACCAGCCCCATCGCTTCGGCGCGATGAGCGTCCACGCGATCGCCGGTGAACATGAGCTCGCGGGCCCTGCCGGTGCCGACCAGGCGCGTCAGCAGCGAGGCGATGCCGTAGTCGCCCGAAAGCCCCACCCGCACGTAGCCCGTCGAGAGGAAGGCCGATGCCGCCGCCAGGCGGATGTCGCAGGCGAGCGCGATCGACAGGCCCGCCCCGACTGCCGGGCCGGGCAGGGCCGCGATCGTCGGCTTGCGCATCGACACGAGCGCGCCCGTGAGCAGTCGCTGGCGCTCGCGCAGGTCGGCGATCCGCTCGGCCGGCGTCATCGCGCGCTTGGCGCTGCGCTCCCCCATCCCCTTCACGTCGCCGCCCGCGCAGAAGCTCTTGCCGGCGCCGGTGAGCAGCACCGCGCCCACCGACTCGTCGTCGGCGCAACGAGCGATCGCCGCCCGCAATGCCGGGCTCAGGCGATCGGACAGCGCATTGCGCGCCTCCGGGCGATTGAGGGTGATGACCGCGACCCGCTCGCGCAGCTCGAGGAGGAGCTCGTCGGTGCCGGTGTCGATGCGTCTTGCCTCGTCGTTCATGTCGCGTCCACGCTTCGGAATGGTCCCCACACTGTAACGCGGGCCCGGCGTCGAGCGCCCATGACCATCTCGGGCGAGAATCGGGCATGCCCGCGAGCCCTGCCGATTCCGTCCGACCCAACACCGTCGTCCTGCTGCTCGCCGCATCGCTGACCGCGATGGTGGCGATCGTCTTCGCACGGCTCGCGTACGGGCTGCTCCTGCCGTCGATGCGCGCCGAACTGGGCATGAGCTACCGCGCGGCGGGCAACCTCGGCACGATCACCGCGCTCGGCTATTTCCTCTTCATCCTGCCCGGCGGCGTGGCAGCCACCCGATGGGGTTCGCGCAACACGTGCATGGGCGGGCTCCTGCTGCTCGTGGTCGGCTTCCTGGGCCTGTCCGTGGCCGATGCCTACGTCCCGATCGCGCTGCTGATGTTCGCGCTCGGCATCGGCACCGCGTACTGCTTCGCGCCCATGCTGTCGCTCGTCGTCACCTGGTATCCCGAGCGACGCGGCCTGATGATCGGTTGCATGACCGCCGGGATCGGCGCGGGCCTCTTCCTCGTCGGCCTCGTCGTCCCCGCGCTGCTCCGCTTCTTCGACGAGCTCGGCTGGCGAGTGAGCTGGGCCGTCTTCGCGGGGGTGGCGGCCGTCGCGATCCTGCTCGTGCTCCTCGGGGTGAAGGACCCGCCGGTCGCCGGCGATGCCGGCCGGCAGGCGCTGTCGCGGGAGGAGAAGTGGCGCGTCTATCGCAACCCCCGCGTCCTCACGATCGCCCTCGTCTACGGCATCATCGGCGTGAGCTACATCGCGCAGGCGATCTTCATGGTGAGCTTCGCCGAGGCCTCCGGGATCGCGCGCACCACCGCCGGTTCGCTGGTGTCGATGTCGGGTCTCCTGTCGGTGATCTGCGGCCCGATGTGGGGCTCGCTGTCGGACCGCTGGGGGCGCGGCAACACACTCATGCTGACGATGTCGCTCGTCACGGTCTCGATGGCGCTGCCGATGCTCTCCCAGGCGCTGCCGGCGTTCTTCCTGCACTTCCTGCTGTTCGGGCTGGCGATCAACGGCTCGTTCACGATGGTGCAGGCGGCCAGCACCGACCAGGTCGGCCCGCGCTACATCCCGCTCGCCTTCAGCTACGCCACCCTGTTCTTTGCCGGCGGCCAGTTCGTCGGCCCCGCGATCGCGGGCTGGCTCATCGAGGCCGGCGGATTCCGGGCCGCCCTGGCCTTCACCTGCATTGCGCTCGCGACGGGCGTGTACCTCGCCCGGCGCATCCGGGCCTTTCCCGGGGAACTGGCGGTCGCCTGACCCGGGCGGTCGGTGCAAAGGAAAGCCCCGTGCGCCCGCGCGGGGCGCACCCCCGCGATGCCCGGCGACTAGGCAAGCAGCATCCGCCACGCCCACCAGGCCGCGATCGCCACTTGCACACCGAAGGCCAGGAAGCGGATCGTGACGGCGACGGGGCTGGTGGACACGAGATGCACGCTCGACTGGAACACCCGCGACCCGAGGAGCACGAGGGCGAGCGGATCGGTGACCGGGGTCGCACCGGTCGCGAGGGCGGCGAGCAGGAGGCCGCCGAAGACGGGCAGGCCCTCGAGGCAGTTGGCATGCGCCCGTGCAAGCCGCTGCATGAAGGCGGACAGGTTGGCGTTGTCCGGGACGAAACCGTTGGCGGGTACCCGGCCGCTCAGCACCAGGCGGGAACGCTCGGCCTCCATCAGGACCAGCAGGGCGAGGGTCCAGGCGATGAAGCCGACCAGCGCGACGAAGCTGTCAGTCTGCATGGCGGAATGCCTCCTCGGGAGAAGCGCTGCACGGGACGAAAGGCACGCAAGCCGGGCGGTTCATCCGCCCTTCCCCGTGGACCGGCGAACGACCAGTTCCCGATAGCCCGTCGCCGGGTCGTGCTCGCGGGAAAACTGCCAGCCGGGCAGCAGGGCCAGGAGGATCTCGGCGGTCGTCCTGACGACGTTGCCGTAGCCCGCATGGCCGCCCGTGACGTGCCCCGCCTCGTCGGAGACCGCGAGGTGCAGGTGCGCGCCATCGGGTGCCACGCTGCCGGCGAGCGCCACGATCTCCAGCGGCCCCGCGAGGCGGGTCTCTTCCGCCCGGCCGGCGTAGCGGATGCGCGCCTCGACGAGGCTGCCGATACCGGCGACCACGAAGGCGGCGGACGCCCCCTCGCGGGCCAGGCATGCCTCGATGGAGCGGCGCAGGTCGTCGCCGGGCGACAGCCGCAGCGGGAACGGGTTCATGGGCGCAGGATGGTCGTCGGGGATGCAGGCAGGGCGATGTCCTTCACTTTGGTTCGGTTTCCGGACATCGGCAAGGGCTGCGGGCGACCGGGGGAACGGTCATTGCAGGAAAGGCGAACGACACCCCCATTCCAAGGAGTCCGAGATGACACAGGTTTCCGAGATCATGACCCGCGGCGTGCGCACGCTGGCGCCCGGCGAAACGGTGATGAAGGCCGCCCAGGCGATGAAGGAACTCGACGTCGGGGTGATCCCGGTGTGCGACGGCCAGAAGCTGGTGGGCATGGTGACCGACCGCGACATCGTGCTGCGCGGCGTCGCCAACGGATGCGTCGTGGACCAGGCCAGGCTGGCGGACGTGATGACGAGCGACACCCACTGGTGCTTCGAGGACCAGACGCTCGAGGAGGTCTCGCAGACGATGCGCGATTCCCAGATCCGGCGCCTGCCCGTCGTCGATCACGACCGGCACCTGGTGGGGATCCTCTCGCTCGGCGACATCGCCACCCGGACGCGCACCGAGGCCGAGACCGGCGAAACCCTGGAGGAGATCTCCAAGCGCCGGTAGGCGGCCCGGACGGGCGGGGCGCCGATTGGGATAGCATTGGCGCCCCGACCCTCCTCCGGACCGATCCATGAAGCAGCGCGTCCTGACCGGCATCACCACCACCGGCACCCCCCACCTCGGCAATTATGTCGGCGCGATCCGGCCCGCGGTGGCCGCCAGTCGGCGCGACGACGTGGAATCGTTCTATTTCCTCGCCGACCTGCATGCGCTGGTGAAGTGCGACGAGCCGGCACGGGTGCAGCGTTCGCGCCTGCTGGTCGCGGCAAGCTGGCTGGCGGCCGGGCTCGACCCGAGAACGGTCACGCTCTACCGCCAGTCGGACGTGCCCGAGACGACGGAGCTCGCCTGGATCCTCGGCTGCGTCACCGCGAAGGGGCTGATGAACCGGGCGCACGCCTACAAGGCGGCGGTGGACCGGAACGTCGCCGCCGGCGAGGATCCCGACGCCGGGATCAGCATGGGCCTGTTCAGCTATCCGGTGCTCATGACCGCCGACATCCTGCTGTTCAATGCCCATGTCGTGCCCGTGGGCCGCGACCAGCTCCAGCACCTGGAGATGGCGCGCGACATCGCGGCACGCTTCAATCGCGTTTTCGGGACCGGCGACGGGCCGTTCGTGTTGCCGCAGGGACAGACCGACGAGGGCGCGGACACGCTGCCGGGCCTCGACGGCCGCAAGATGTCCAAGAGCTACGACAACGTGATCGCCCTCTTCGAGGGCGGCCCCGACCGGCTGCGCAAGTCGATCCGCCGGATCGTCACCGACTCCCGCCTGCCCGGCGAGCCGAAGGATGCGGAGAACTCCCAGCTCTACGCCATCTATCGCGCGTTCGCCACGCCGGAGCAGGCCGCGGCATTCCGGCGCTCCCTCGAGGAAGGCCTCGCCTGGGGCAAGGCGAAGGACGAGCTGTTCGAGCTGCTCGAGGCCGAGCTCGGCCCCATGCGTGCCCGCTACGACGAGCTCGTGGCGAATCCGGGCGAGGTCGAGGAGATCCTGCAGGAGGGCGCCAGGAAGGCGCGCGATGTCGCCGTCCCGCTGATGCGCGAGGTACGCCGGATGGTCGGGCTCGGCGCGATGCCGTCGCCCTGAGCGAGCAGTCGCCCCGCCTTGCGTTCAGGTGGCCTCGATCCACCGCGCCGCAGCGGCAGCGGTGTCCTCGGGACGGGTATTGAACGCGATGGCCGCGCCGGGGGCGACTCGATGGACCACATTGACCAGCGTTTCGAAGAGCAGCAGGCTCTTCGGCGGGATGCGGACGCCGCCGCCGATCACGACGCAGTCATAGGGCACCGCGTTCAGGGCGCGCTCGAGGGCGGGGCCCGCCGAATCGTCCGGGCGCACCAGGCACAGATCGGCCTGCCAGTGGCGATCGGCCATCTGTTGCATGGCGATCGCGATGCCGTGGCGGATCCTGTCGGCATCCAGCCCCGGCGGCAGAGCAGGGTCCGAGAAATCGACGGTGTCCGGCTCCTGGCCGACGAACAGCACGTGTTTCATGATCGTGTCTCCCTGGCGGACAAGCCGCGATGCGAGAGGGTGTCAAAGCTCGTCGTGCTTGCGACTGTTGCCGCGCGCCTTCTCGACCGGATATCGGGCGGCATTGGCCGCGAGCTTGTCCTGCGCCGCCTTCACCGGGTCGATGCCCAGCACGTTGCACAGCTGCACGAGGTAGAGCAGCACGTCGGCCACCTCGGAGCGCACGGCCTCGAGCCTTTCCGGAGCGAGCGCGCGGCTCTGCTCCTCGGTCATCCACTGGAAATGCTCCAGCAGTTCGCCCGCCTCGACGATGAGCGCGGAGGCGAGATTCTTCGGCGAGTGGAAGCGCTGCCATTCGCGCTCGCTGGCGAAGCGCTCGAGGCGCTTGCCCAGGTCGTCGAGGGTATCCGCCATAAGACCCTGCCTGTGCGTGAGGCGATCGAAGGCCCTCATCTTAGCAATCGCCCCCCTTCCGGGTGAGCCGCCTCGCCGTCGATACGTCATGAACCGCCATTCGCCGCTTGTCCGCAGGCTGCCGGCCGGTCCTGTCCATCGACGCCAGTACAGTCCTGCCCGCCGGCGGCTATCCATCGACCAACAACGGCCGATCGGCGTCCTGCAAATTGTGGATGGAGTGACGATGAAACCAGTTAGGCGTGTGCATGGGGCCCTCCAGCTCACTGCGAGTTCGGCGATGGTGCTGGTGCTGGCCGCATGTGGCGGCGGGAGTGGAAGCGACGGTGGCTTGTGGAATGGCGGGGGCGGTGACGGACCTGCCATTACGTCGGAGAACGCGGCCCAGGTCGCGAGCGCGACATACCGGATCGGGGATCTCCTGTATGCCACGGCGGGCAACACCGCCGGCATCCTCGACCTGAAGTCGCCCGACGCGCGGTCCGCTCAGGCACGGCCGGCGCTGGCCGAGCTGGCGCTTCGCAGGCTGCTGGCTCTCGAAGCGGCGCCGGCAGGAGGATCCCGTTTCAGCGCCAAGGCTGTCCACGTCTTCGACGAGCCCTGCCATTACGGCGGCAGCTTCGTCGAAACATGGAACGACGCGGACAACAGCGGCGAGCTGTCGACGGGTGACTCCGGCTCCGTCACATTCAGCAACTGCGAGGAGGAGCCGGGACTGCTTCTCAATGGTTCCATGGCCATCACGAACATCGTCATCGCGGGAACGGCTGCGCAGCAGTCCGTCGGGGCAACCTTTGCCTTCAACAACCTGGCCATGATCGTCGACGAGGGAACCGTGACGGCACACGGCGACATGTCGATCCAGGCGACGGTCACCCAATCCCCACAGCTCGCCTACGACATGACCGTCCATGGCAAGAGCCTCGGCATGAGCAGCGGTGACCTGCAGACTGGCCTCGCGTCGTACAACGCAACGGTCAACGTCAACTACACCCACAACACGTACGCCTACGCGGTCGGCGGTACGGTCTCCGGAACGGGCATGCCCACGATCACGATGGCGACACCGACGCCGTTCGCAGGCGAAATCGGTGCGTTCCCGAGCACGGGAGTCTCGACGGCGATGGCCGCCGACGGCACCGCAGCGCGCCTCACCGTGAACTCGGACACGACCGTGACGGTCGAGCTCGATGCGAACGGTGATGCCGTGTTCGAGTCCAGCGAACAGATGACCTGGGAGGAACTCGCAGACCTGTAGCGGACGATTCGACCTGACGCTGACGCCGGCAAAGCGAGGACGCCGGCGTCCGGCGCTGGCTGCCGTCGAGGCCGATTTCAGGGCCTCGGCGACATCGCCCGTGAAGCCCGAGGCGGTTCCATCACTTCCCGATACAGAACCGGCTGAAGATCACCCCGAGCAGGTCGTCGGCGGTGAACTCGCCGGTGATCTCCCCGAGCGTCTCCTGCGCGAGGCGCAGTTCCTCCGCGAAGAGCTCGAGGCCATGGCCCTCGCGCCAGCCGAGCCGGGCGGCCTCGTCGAGATGCGCGGAGGCGCGGCGCAATGCATCGAGATGCCGCTCGCGGGCGATGAACTGGGATTCGCCCGCGCCCTGCCAGCCCGCGAGCTCGAGCAGGCAGTGCCGCAGCTCGTCGATGCCTTCGCCGGTGAGCGCCGACAGCCACACGCTGCGCTCCGTCCCTTCCCCGCGGCTCGCCGCCGGCA